>JAKPXO010000321.1 GCA_029567505.1 Acidobacteriota bacterium | reverse complement strand
GAGTGGATCTCGGGCTCGGCCGTCGGCGAGAGGGCGATGACCTTCGCGTAGCAGCCCCCCTCGATGTTGAAGACGCCTTCGTCGCTCCAGCCGTGCTCGTCGTCGCCGATGAGGCTCCGGTTCGGGTCGGCCGAGAGCGTCGTCTTGCCGGTGCCGGAGAGGCCGAAGAAAAGGGCCGAGTCGCCCTTCGGGCCGACGTTCGCGGAGGCGTGCATGGAGAGGACGCCGTCGAGCGGGAGGAGGTAGTTGAGGACGGTGAAGACCGACTTCTTGATCTCGCCCGCGTACTCGGTGTTCCCGATGAGGCAGACGCGCTGGTCGAAGCTCAGGGTGATGAACGTCTGGGCGTTCGTCCCGTCGATCGGCGGGAAGCCCTGGAAGCCCGGCGCCGCGATGACGGTGAACTCCGGCACGTGCCGGCGGTACTCCTCGAGGCTCTGCGGGAGGACGAACATGTTCCGCACGAAGAGGGAGTGCCACGCCTTCTCGGTGATGATCCGGACCGGGACGCGGTAGGCCGGGTCGGCCCCGGCATAGACGTCCTGGACGAAGAGGTCGTGCCCCTGCAGGTAGCCCTGCAGGCGGTTGAAGAGGTCGTTGAACTTCTCGGGGGCGTAGGGGCGGTTGTACGGGCCCCACCAGACGTGCCCTTCGGTGGAGGCTTCCTTCACGACGGCCTTGTCGTTCGCGGCGCGGCCGGTGTGCTTGCCGGTGTGGGCGACGACGGGGCCGCCCGCGACGATCCGCGCCTCGCGGCGGAAGGAGATCTCCTCGTAGAGCGCCTCGGTCGGGAGGTTCCAGTAGACCATCCGGAGGTTCGAGAGCCCGTGGTTCGCCAGGCCGTAGTCGGCCTTCCGGGCCGAGGCCTCTCCCTCGGCCGGGGTCTTGATCTCGAGCAGGTTCTTCACAGCCAGTCCCTCACGAGCTTCTTGTCTCCAACGTAGATCTCGTTGGGGGCGGACGGGTCGAGCGCCCACTTCATGCGGGCGATCCCCTCCTGGATCTCCTTGATCGTCCCGGCGTACGAGAGGCGGAGGTAGCCCTCCATCCCGAACTCCCGGCCGGGGACGGTGACGACGAGCGCCTTCTTCAGGAGGAAGTCCGACAGCTCGACCGACTTCTGCGAGTAGGCCCGGAAGTCGGGGAGGCAGTAGTACGTGCCGTCCGGCTTGATCGTCTTCACCCCGTTGAACGAGGCGAGCTCCTGGAGCATGACGTTCCGGTTGTTCTCGAGCTGCAGCCGGAGGCTGTCGACGGCGCTCTGGAGTCCCGACATCGCCCCTTCCGCCGCCGCCTGCAGGAGGACGGAGACGGTCGTCGTGATCTGCCCCTGGACGTTCGTCATGATCTGGACGAGCGGCCGCGGCGCGATTGCCCAGCCGATCCGGAACCCGGTCATGCCGTAGAGCTTCGAGACGCCGTTGACGGCGATGACCTTGGACGTCTCGGTGTCCTTCTTCGTGTACTTGAAGCAGCTCGGCGACTTCTTGCCGTCGAAGACGAGCCGGTGGTAGATGTCGTCCATGATCAGCCAGATCCCCTTGCGCTCGCAGAAGTCGACGAGCCAGGAGACGAGGCTCTCGGGGTAGAGGACTCCCGAGGGGTTGTTCGGGCTGTTGCAGATGATGACGCGCGTCGCGGAGCCGACGGACTTCTCGATGTCCTCCGGGCGCGGCACGAAGCCGCCGTCCTCGGCCTTCACGATGACCGGGACGCCGTAGCACATCTTCACCATCTCGGGGTAGCTGACCCAGTACGGGGCGAGGATGACGACCTCGTCCTGCGGGTTCAGGACCGAGTAGAGGATGTTGAAGACCGACTGCTTCGCCCCGGCCGAGACGATGACGTTCTCGGGGGCGACGACGCGGTCGTAGTTCTCCTCGGTGTACCGGATGATCTGCTTCTTCAACCCCGGCGTGCCGTCCGCCGGCGTGTACTTGACGTCGCCGGTGTTCAGCTTCGACGCAGCCGTGAGGATCGCGGCGATCGGAGCCTTGTTCTTCGGCTCGCCCGCGCCGAGATGGACGACCGCCTCGCCCTTCTCGCGCAGGAGCCGGGCCTGCTCGTTCAGGCGGAGCGTCGGCGACTCCGCGATGGACTTCGCGAGCTGACTTACGCTCATGTCGTTGGGAACCTCCCTTTTCGCCGGTGGGCCGCTGGAGCCGTGCTCCGCGACACCGAGGGCAACGGGGGATTGTACCGGTCTGGAAGGTGTTTACGCGTCCGGCGCAAGGGGGGCGGGGGTGTTCGGGAGCCGTTCCGGCCGGGGTCCCGGGCCGGTGCTAAGATCGGCGGAGTTTGCGGGTCGCCCGGAAGGCCCCGGTGGGCGGCGACGCTGGCGGAGGAGTATGAGGAGTTCCGCGCTCAAGCCCGCGGTCGCCGCCCCTGTTCGGGAGCGGGTCTCGATCCTGGACAAGACGCGCCGCTACACGGTGCCCGACGAGATCAAAGCGGCCGGCGTCTGGACCTATTTCCGGATGCTCGAATCGGGGCAGGACCCCGTGGTCAGCATGGACGGCCACGAAATGGTCATGCTGGGTTCGAACAACTACCTCGGCCTGACCTCTCACCCGAAGGTCAAGGAAGCCGCGATCGCGGCGGTGAGGAAGTACGGCGCCGGCTGTGCGGGCAGCCGGTTCCTGAACGGGACGCTCGACATCCACGTGCAGCTCGAGGAGCGGCTGGCCGAGTTCATGCGCAAGCCGGCCTGCATCACTTTCTCCACCGGGTTCCTCGCGAACCTGGGGGCGATCGGGACGCTCCCTGGCAAGGGCGACACGATCTACCTCGACCGCCAGGACCACGCCTGCATCTACGACGGGGCCCGGCTGGCGATCGGTGCGGAGGTCCGGAAGTTCAAGCACAACGACCCGGACGACCTCGTCCGCCTCCTGAACGGCCACCCCGACAAGGGCGGCAGGCTCCTGGTCGTGGACGGCGTCTTCTCGATGGAGGGCGACATCGCTCCGGTCCCGGCCTACGCCGAGATCTGCGCCGAGTACGGAATGGCGTTCATGATCGACGACGCCCACGGCATCGGCGTCCTCGGCAAGACCGGGCGCGGCACCGCGGAGCACTTCGGCCTCGAGGACCGCGCGGACCTCATCATGGGGACGTTCTCGAAGTCGCTGGCGGCGATCGGCGGCTTCATCGTGGCCGACGCGGACGTCGTCAAGTACATCCAGCACAAGGCGCGGGCGCTGATCTTCACGGCGGCGCCCCCTCCGGCGTCGATCGGGGCCGTCCTCGCCGCGCTCGACATCATCGAGGCGGAGCCGGAGCGGCGGCAGCACCTCTGGGACAACACCCGCTTCATGATGACGAGCCTCCGGGCGATCGGCTTCGACTGCGGCGAGTCCGAGACGCCGGTCATCCCGATCGTCGTCGGCGAGGACTACCTCGCGTTCAAGATGGCCAAGCGCCTCGAGGAAGAAGGGGTCTTCGTGAATCCGGTCGTCAGCCCGGCCTGCCCGCCGGGACGAGCGCTCATCCGGACGTCGTACATGGCGACGCACAGGCGGGAGCACCTGACGCGGGCCCTCGAGGCGTTCCAGAAAGTCGGGCGCGAGCTCGGCCTCGTCGGCTAGGCGCCGACGGGGGCCGGGCCGGATCGGGAGGGACCGGAGCGTGGCCGAAGGGCTGTCCGTCCTCGAGGTCTCCTCCCGGCGCGACCTCGCGGAGTTCGTCGAGCTCCCGTATCGGCTCTTCGCGTCCGAGCCCGACTGGGTGCCGCCGCTCCGCTCGGACGTCCGCTGGATGCTCGACCCGGCGAGGAACCCGCTCTGGAACCATGCGCGGCGTTCCCTCCTCCTCGCCCGGCGTGGCGGGAGGGTCGTCGGGCGGGTCGCCGCTATCGCCGACGACGCGCACAACCGCATCCACGCCGACCGGACGGCGTTCTTCGGCTTCTTCGAGTGCGAGAACGACCCGGAGGCGGCGAAGGCGCTCTTCGACGCGGCGGAAGCGGCGGCCCGCCGGCTCCTCCCGGGTTGCGGCCGCCTTCGCGGGCCTGTGAACCCGTCGATGAACGACGAGGTCGGCTTCCTCCTCGCCGGCGAGAGCGAGCCGGGGCCGCCGGTCCTGATGATGACCTGGAACCCGGCGTACTACCTCGAGCTGGCGGCTGCGGCCGGCTTCTCGAAGGAGAAGGACCTCGTCGCGCTGATCGCGCCGATCGACGACCGTTCCTTCGCCCGGCTCGGGCGGATCACCGACGCCGTCCGCCGGCGGAACCCGGAGCTGACGTTCCGGACGATCCGGATGGACCGCTTTCCGGAGGAGCTCGCGAAGGTCAAGGAGGTCTACAACGCCGCCTGGGAGCGGAACTGGGGCTTCGTGCCGATGACGTCGGAAGAGATCGACGCCATGGCGAAGAAGCTGAAGGACCTCCTCTATCCGCCGATCGTCTGGTTCGTCGAGTCGGGGGAGAAGCCGGTCGCGTTCATGCTCGGGATGCCCGACTTCAACCAGGTCCTGATCCGGATGGGAGGGAGGCTCCTGCCGTTCGGCTGGCTGAGGTTCCTCCTCGGGCGGAAGAAGGTCGACCGGGTCCGCCTCATGGCGTTCGGGGTCCTGCCGGAGTACAGGCGGAAAGGGCTCGACGCGGTCTGCTACTTCGAGGGCTACAGGGCCGCCATGGCGGCCGGGTTCCGGACGGTGGAGTTCTCCTGGATCCTGGAGGACAACCTCGACCTCCTGAAGCCGATCGAGGTCTTCGAGGGGAGGCTCTACCGGCGCTACCGGCTCGTCGCCAGGACGGTTCCGTCGGCCTCCTGAGGGACCCGCCGGGCGAGCCACCGCGCGAGGCCGCCGACGACGAACGCGAGGACGAGACCGGCGAGGACGTCGACGACGTAGTGGTACCGGCAGAAAACCGTGGCCAGGACGAGCCCGGTCGCGAACGGGAGGAAGGCGAGGAACGTCTTCCGCGACCGGCGGGCCGCCTCGACGAGAACCGCGATTGTCACCATCGTGTGTCCCGAAGGGAAGCAGTTCCTCCGGCTCGTCTCGAGGCGGTCGAGGGTGTCGTCGATCGCCTTCGCGACCGCCGCGCGCGGGAGCGGCCCGTCGTGGGGGACCGTGAAACGCGGGCCGATCGCCGGGACGGCGAAGTAGCCGGCGTAGCTGACATAGAAGACGAGAAGCATGCCGAAGACGTAGGCAGGAAAGCGCGCGCCGGGGGTCTTCTCGCGGAGGTCGTCCTTCCAGAGGAGCGCGCCGAGGACGATGGGGTGGAAGTAATAGAGCGCGTAGCAGACGGTGAGGACCTCGAGGAGGAGCGGCCCCGCGTACGGCTCGAGGAGCCGCGTCGGGTCGTCGCCGCCGAAGAGGAGCCGGTCCGCCGCGACGAGGAGCGGGTCGAGGTCGACCGAGCCGGCGCCCAGGACGAACGGGCCAAGGTTGTCGAAGACGAGGAGGAGCGGGAGGATCGGCCCGAAGTCGGCGACGCTCGCCAGGAGGGACCCCGGAGCGGGGCGGCGGCCGCGGACCGCGGCGAAGACGAGCGGGAGGGCGAGCGCCACCGCGACCTTCGCGAACGCTGCCGGCGCCGAGGCCGGGACGCCGCCGGCGAGCCCGACGGCGAGAAGGAGGGCTGCGGCCCCGCACGTCAGGAGGTCGGCGAGCGCGAAGCGCACGGCGCGTTGTAGCACGCCGAACCTATAATCGGCCGATGCGACGGCTCCTCCTCGCGGTCTCTCTCCTTCTGCTCGCTCCGGCCGCGCCCGGGGCGGGGACGGAGGTGGTCGTCGTCGACGTCGACACGGACATCAACCCCGTCACGGCCGAGTTCGTGAAGAGGGTCGTGGAGGAGGCGGCCGCCGAGGGGGCCCCCGCCGTCGTCCTCCGGATCAACACCCCGGGCGGCCGGCTCGACTCGACCCGGGAGATCACGAAGTCGATCCTCTCGTCGGAGGTCCCGGTCGTCGGCTTCGTCCACCCGCCCGGCTCCCAGGCCGCCTCGGCCGGCTTCATCATCCTGATGGCGTGCGACGTCGCGGCGATGGCCCCCGGGACGAACGCCGGCGCGGCCTCTCCGGTCGGCGGCGGAGGCGAGGAGCTCCCGAAGACGATCGGCAAGAAGGTGAGCGAGGACGCCGCCGCCCTCGTAAGGTCGCTCGTCGTCCCGCGCGGGAGGCCCGTGGACGACGCGGTGAAGACGATCACCGACGCGCTCTCCTACTCGGAGTCCGAGGCGAAGGAGAAGGGGCTCGTCGAGATCGTGGCGCGCGACGTCCCCGACCTCCTGAAGCAGCTCGACGGCCGGACGATCAAGCGGGTGGGGAAGCCCGACGCAACGCTGAAGAGCGCGGCGTTCGGCTCGCGGACCGTCTCGAGGACGGCGCTCGAGAAGGCGCTCGGCGTCATCGCGAGCCCGATGGTCGCGGGTCTCCTGTTCCTCATCGGGATCGTCGGCCTCTACTCCGAGTTCCAGAACCCGGGGGCGATCCTGCCGGGCGTCCTCGGGAGCATCTGCCTCCTCCTGGCGTTCTTCGCGATGTCCGTCCTCCCGACGAACTGGGTCGGGATCGGGCTCATCCTCCTCGGGGTCCTCTTCTTCTTCCTCGAGGTGAAGTTCACGACGCACGGCGTCCTCGCGATCGCCGGCGGCGTCTCGATCATCCTCGGGGCCGTCCTTCTCTTCCACCGCGACGAGTTCGCGCCGAAGGCCGAGCTCTGGTTCCTCGTGGGCGGGGCGGCGGTCGCGACGGTCATCCTCGCGGCGCTCTCCCTGATGGCCCTCTCCGTCCAGCGCCTCCCCGACCGGACCGGCTCGGCCGTCCTCGTCGGACTCGTGGCGCCGGTCCGCGTCGGCGCCGCGGGCGCCCCGAAGGTCTTCGTCGACGGCGCGCTCTGGGAGGCCCGGAGCGTTGCACCCCTCACGGACGGTCAGCTCGTCGAGGTCACCGGCATCGACGGCCTGGCGGTCCTCGTCAAGCCTGTGGCACGGAGCGAGAAGACATGAACATGCTGCCCCACCCCCTGTTCCTCGCGGGGATCTTCGTCGTCATCTTCTTCCTGACGAAGTGGGTGAACATCCTCAACGAGTACGAGCGGGCCGTCACGTTCTGGCTCGGCCGCCTCGCGCCGGCGCCGAAGGGGCCGGGCCTGACGCTCATCTTCTGGCCGTTCGAGACGATGGTCCGCGTCGACCTGCGGACGATCACGCTCGACGTCCCGCCGCAGGACGTCATCACGCGGGACAACGTCTCGGTCAAAGTGAACGCCGTCGTCTACTTCCACGTCATGGACCCGGCGAAGGCGATCGTGAAGGTCGCGAACTACATGTACGCGACCTCGCAGCTCGCGCAGACGACGCTCAGGTCCATCCTCGGCCAGGCCGCCCTCGACGAGCTCCTCTCCGAGCGCGAGAAGCTGAACGAGAGCCTCCAGGAGATCCTCGACAAGCACACCGACCCGTGGGGGATCAAGGTGACGATGGTCGAGGTGAAAGCGGTCGACCTGCCGATCGAGATGCAGCGCGCCATGGCCAAGCAGGCCGAGGCCGAGCGCGAGAAGCGGGCCAAGATCATCCACGCCGCGGGCGAGTTCGAGGCCTCGAGGCAGCTGGCCGAGGCGGCCCACGTCATCGCCTCCGAGCCGGCGTCGATCCAGCTCCGGTACCTCCAGACGCTGACCGAGATCGCCGCCGAGAAGAACTCGACGATCCTCTTCCCGGTCCCGATCGAGATGGGGAGCATCTTCTTCCCGAAGCGTGACAAGGGGGAGCAGTGACCGAGGAGAAGGACTTGCCGGTCCATTACCAGGTCTCGGTGACGGGCCGGCAGGCCGCGGCGTTCTTCCTCGTCCTCCTCGGCGCCCTCGGCCTTTCGTTCTTCTTCGGGATGAAGACGGGGGCGGCGGCGAAACGCGGGCCGGACGCCGTGACGGCGCTCGCGGCGCAGTCGGACCTTCCCGTGACGGCGGAGGCGGACGAGGACGCGGCGCCGACGCCCGCTCCGACCGAGGCGCCCCTCGGCTTCGGCTCTCCCGAGCCGGTTCGGGCGAGGGCGGCCGCGCCGACGCCGCGGCCCGAGCCTGTCGTGAAGGAGGAGCCCGCGCCCGCGCCGGTCGTGAAGGAGCTCGCGCCGGAGCCGACGGCGGCGCCGGCCGTGGCGAAGGCCGAGGAGGGTCCGTTCTGGGTCCAGCTCCTCGTCACCAGCAGCGCGGAGAAGGCCGACACACTCGCCAAGAAGCTGAAGGCCGACGGCTTCCGCCCCGACGTCTCCCTCGTCCCCGGAAAGAGGGGCCTCTTTCGCGTGAGGGTCGGCTCGTACCCGGACCGGACCCGGGCCGAGGCGGCCGCGAAGAAGGTCCAGGCGGTCGAGAAGCTCGGGACCCGGCCGATCGTCGTCCCCGGCGGGAAATGAGCCGTCCCCTCCCGGTGCGGGGCGAGCCCGCGCTTCCCCCGTGGATCCGCGAGCGGAAGGTGAAGCTCTCCGGCCTCCACGAGCTGAAGAAGCTGATGAGGACGCGCGGCCTCCACACCGTCTGCGAGGAGGCGCGCTGCCCGAACCGGACCGAGTGCTTCGAGCGGAAGACCGCGACGTTCCTCGTCTGCGGGGACGTCTGCACGCGCGCGTGCGGCTTCTGCAACGTGATGTCGGGCCGGCCCATCGCCCTCGACCCGGACGAGCCGGCGAACGTCGCGCGCGCCGTCGCCGAGATGGGGCTGGAGCACGTCGTCCTCACCTCGGTCGACCGCGACGACCTCCCCGACGGCGGGGCGGCCCACTGGGTGAGGGTCATCGAGGCCCTGAAGGCGCTCGAGCCCCGGCGGACGGTCGAGGTCCTCACGCCCGACTTCCAGGGGGACGAGGCGGCGATCGACCTCGTCGCCGACGCCCGGCCGGACGTCTTCAACCACAACGTCGAGACGGTCCCGCGCCTCTACCCGACCGTGCGGCCGAAGGCGGTCTTCGAGCGCTCCGTCGCGCTCCTCGCACGCGTGAAGTCCCGCCATCCGGGGACCGTGACGAAGTCCGGGCTGATGCTCGGCCTCGGCGAGGAGGACGGCGAGGTGCTCGACGTCTTCCGCGCGCTGCGCGCCGCCGGAGTCGACGTCGTCACCGTCGGGCAGTACCTCCGGCCCGCGGCCTGGAACCTCCCGGTCGTCACCTACGCGACGCCCGAGCGCTTCGAGTCGCTCCGCGCCGCAGGCGAAGCGCTCGGCTTCTCGTACGTCTTCGCCGGGCCGTTCGTGAGGTCGAGCTACCGGGCCGAGGAAGCGCTGGCCGAGTCGGCGCGCCGCCTCTCCTGAGCGGGATGGGGCTCCCCTTCGGATCCCTCGGGGCGCGGGCCGCGGCGGCGCTCGTCTCCGGCCTCCTCCTCGGTCTGACGTTCCCGAACGCCTCGCTCGTCGTCCTCCTGCCGGTCGCGATCGTCCCGTTCGCGCTCGCGCTGCACGGAGCCTCGCCCAGCCGGGGCGCCCTCCTCGGCGGGCTCTTCGGCGTCGCCTTCTGGCTGACGACGTTCCCGTGGATCTACCACGTCGTCCACCGCTTCGGAGGGCTCTCGGCGCCGCTCGCCACACTGGCGCTCCTGATCGCCGCCTGCATCCCGAGCGTCGCCTTCGCGGCGATGGGCTGGGCCGCGGCCCTGGCCGCGCCCCGCACGGTGGCGACCCGGCTCCTCGTCCTCCCGGCCGCCTGGGTCGCCCAGGAGCTCTTCCGGACGTACGCCTTCTCGGGCTTCCCGTGGGCGCTCGTCTCCTACCCGCTCGCGCCGTGGCCGGTCCTGACCCAGACGGCGGCGCTCGGCGGGGCCGCGCTCGTCTCGTTCCTCGTCGTCCTCGTGAACGCCGCGCTCGCGGAGGCGATCCGGCAGCCGGGACGCAGTCGGCTCGCCGGCGCGGCGGTCGCGGCGGCGGCGCTCCTCGGGGCGCTCGCGTTCGGGACGTGGAGGCTCGGACGTCCGGAGTCGCCCTCCGACGTCAGCTCCCTCCGCGTCCTGATCGTCCAGCCGAACGTCGCGCAGGACGTCCGGTTCGCTCCCGGGGCCGCCGAGCGGATCCACTTCGACGTCACGGGGCTGACGCGGGCCCTCCTTCGGAAGGCGCCGTCCGACCTCGTCCTCTGGCCGGAGAGCGCGACGCCCTTCGCCTGGCCGTGGTCGGAGGGGCTGCGCGAGGACCTGACGCGTCTCTGCCGGGAGGAGCGGACCGCGCTCCTCTTCAACACCGTCTGGTCCGACGCCCCGCTCGTCGACGCCGCCGCGTACTTCAACTCGGCGCTCCTCGTCGACGGGGACGGCGTCGTCGGGGAGCCGTACCACAAGCTCCGCCTCGTCCCGTTCGGCGAATACGTGCCGGCTCCATCGCTCTTCGGGTGGGTGAACCAGGTGAGCCAGGAGGCGCCTGGCGCCTTCACTCCGGGGAGCCGGGCGATCCCGCTCGAACGCCGCGGCATTCGCCTCGGCGGGGCGATCTGCTACGAGGTCGTCTACCCGTGGATCGCGCGGGCGCAGGTCGCCGCCGGCGCCGACGCGCTCTTCACGTTGACGAACGACGCCTGGTACGGCGACGGCGGCGCGCAGGAGCAGCACTGGCAGGCCGCCGTCTTCCGGGCCGTGGAGACGGGGCGGCCGCTCCTCCGGGCGGCCGTGACGGGCGTCAGCGGCTGGGTCGACGCCCGCGGCCGAACGCTGGCGCGCCTCGGCCCGGGGGCGCGCGCCGGCATCGCCGGCACGCTCCGCGTCCCGCCCCGCGGCGGGACGACGCTCGCCACGCGCCTCGGCGACGCTCCGGCCCTCGTTTGCGCCGCGGCGCTCCTCGTGGCTATCCTCCGCGCCCGGGCGTCGGCTCGCCGCGCGCCCTCCCACGTCTGACCAGGAAGGACCCCCGAGCATGAACGAGGAACGGATCGAGAAGCTGACGGCGCTCGCGACGCAGGTCGAGGCGCTCCGGGGGTATCTTTGACGTCCACCGGGCGGAGAAGGAGAAGGCGGAGCTCGAGGCGCGCGCCGGCGCGCCCGACTTCTGGAACGACGCGCCCGCGGCCCAGGAGACGCTGAAGAAGCTGAAGAGGGCCGATACGGTCCTCTCGGACGACACGGCCTTCCGCCAGAAGCGCGAGGAGCTCGAGGTCTTCGCGGAGTTCCTCCGGGAGGGGGAGGCCGTGGAGGCGGACGCCGACGCGGCGCTCACCTCGATCGCGGCGTGGGCCCGCGAGCGCGAGCTGCGGTTCAAGCTGACGGAGCCGGAGGACGAGCTCCCGGCGCTCCTCGAGATCAACGCCGGCACGGGCGGCACCGAGGCCCAGGACTGGGCCGAGATGCTGATGCGGATGTACCTCCGCTACGGCGAGCGCAAGGGGTGGAAGACCGACGTCCTCGAGGTCTCCTACGCGGACGAGGCCGGGATCAAGAGCGCCACGATCCGGTTCGAAGGGGAGTACGCCTACGGCCACATGAAGGCGGAGCACGGCGTCCACCGCCTCGTGAGGATCTCCCCGTTCGACGCGGCGGCGCGCCGGCACACCTCGTTCGCCTCGGTCTACGTCACCCCCGAGGTGGACGACACGATCGAGATCGAGATCCTCGACAAGGACATCCGCATCGACACGTTCCGCGCGGGGGGCAAGGGCGGCCAGCACGTCAACAAGACCGACTCCGCGGTCCGGCTGACGCACCTCCCGACCGGCCTCGTCGTCGCCTGCCAGAACGAGCGCTCCCAGCACAAGAACAAGGACTTCGCGATGAAGGTCCTGAAGTCGCGCCTCTACCAGCGCGCCGTCGAGGAGAAGCGCGCGGTAGAGGAGAAGCGGGCGGGCGTGAAGATGGAGATCGGCTTCGGCTCGCAGATCCGCTCCTACGTCCTCGCTCCCTACCGCCTCGCGAAGGACCACCGGACCGGCTTCGAGGTGGGGGACGTCGACCGGGTCCTCGACGGCGACCTCGACGGCTACGTCGAGGCGTGGCTGCAGATGGCCGTGAAGAAGGGGGAAAAGCACGCCCGCGAGAGGAAGAGCGCGGACGCGCTCCTCGAGGAGGAGGCGTGACCGAGCCCGCTCCCTGGATCCTCGAGATCCGGCGTCGGCTCGAGCGCGAGTGGGTCGTTCCCGACGTGGTCCGCGAGATCGCCGAAGGGACTCCGGACGCCCGGCCCGCCGCGGTCCTCGTCCCGCTCTACGTGAGGGAGAGGGAGCTCTGGACGCTCCTGACGAAGCGGAGCGAGACGGTCGAGAGCCACCGCGGGCAGATCGCGTTCCCGGGGGGAATGGAGGCGCTCGACGACGCCTCGCCGTGGGAGACGGCGGTCCGGGAGACGGAGGAGGAGATCGGCCTGCCGCGGAAGGCGATCCTCCGGATCGGCGAGCTACCGGGCGTGACGACGTTCACCGGGTTCCGGATCCGCGCGTTCGTCGGAGCGATTCCGTACCCGTTCGACGTGCGGCACGACCCGCGCGAGGTCGACTCCGTCATCCAGGTCCCGATCCGCGCCCTGATGGGGCCGACGCTCGTCGAGGAGCGGGCCGTGACGTGGAAGGGACGGTCGATCCCGACCCCCGTCTACCACCTGAAGGGACACGTGATCTGGGGCGCGACGGCCTTCCTCGTCTCGAGCCTCCTCGAGGCGCTCGTCGACGAGGGGCGGCCCCCGGCCTGAAGCCGGGCCGTTCGCGTCAGCGCTTCGGCGCGGGGGCGGGCGTCGGCGCGGCGGCGAGGGCCGCGACGACGCGCGCGGCGGCAGCCGCCTTCTCGAGGTTCCCGGCGGCGGCCGCGAGGGTGGTATCGGCCGCCCGCGCCTTCTCGAAGAGGGCCTGAGCGTCTCCCCAGCGCCCCTCGGCATAGGCGACCGCGCCCGCCTCGTTCAGGAGCGTCGCGTCGCTC
>JAKPXO010000518.1 GCA_029567505.1 Acidobacteriota bacterium | reverse complement strand
CCCTGCTCCAGCGCCTCCCAGAGGCGCATCTCGTACGCCGTCCGCCCGTCGAACCAGCGGCGCACGTCCTTCCCGTCGAAGCGCTCCGGCGTCGCCGTCAGGCCGAGAAGGACGCGGGGCCGCACGTGCTCGAGGAGCCGCTCGTAGGTCGGCGCTTCGGCGTGGTGGAACTCGTCGACGATCACGACGTCGAAATGCTCGGGGGGCAGCTCCCCCGCGAACGTCCTCCGCGAGAGCGACTGGATCGTTGCGAAAACGTGCTCTCCGCGGGCGACCTCGTGCTCGCTCGTCAGCAGCTCGCCGAAGCCCGGGTCTCTCAGGACGGCCGCGAAGGCGTCGCGGCTCTGCGTCAGGATCCGCTCGCGGTGGGCGACGAAGAGGAGCCTCGCCCGGGGAAGCTTCGCCCGCAGCTCGCGGTAGTCGAACGCCGCCACGAGCGTCTTGCCGGTCCCCGTCGGCGCGACGACGAGGTTCTTCCAGTGACCGTGCTCCCGCTCGACCCTCAGCGCCTCCAGCATCGGTTCCTGGTGGGAGTGGGGCGCGAGGTCGAGCCTCAGCGCCGGGCCCCGGTCCCCTCCGGACGTCCTCTGCGCCGCGAGCGCCCGCGCGACCCGCTCGCGATCGCGGCCCGGCTCGTACGGCTCGAACTCGTCGGCGCCCCAGTACGACTCGAAGGCCGCCCGGAACTTCGAGAGGAGCGGGGCCGAATCACGCCACGAAAGCCTCACGTTCCACTCGAGCCCCTCGTGGAGCGCGGCGCGGGAGAGGTTCGAGGAACCGATGTAGGCCGTGTGGCTACCGCTCTCCCGGTGGAAGAACCACGCCTTCGCGTGGAGGCGCGTCCGGCGGTCGTCGTACGAGATCCGCACCTCGGCGCCGATCTCGGCGAGCGCTTCGAGCGCCCGGACCTCGCTCGCGCCGATGTACGTGGTCGTCAGGACGCGCACCGGGGCGGCCACCCCACGCTCCTTCCCCCGTGCGACAACGGCCTCCAGCGCCTCGAGCAGCACTCTGAGCCCGCTCCACTTCACGAACGCGCAGAGGAGCTCCACGCGGTCCGCCGTCGCCAGTTCCCTCGAAAGCTCGCTCGCGAGCGACGGCTCGCCCGAGGCGTTCACGAGGAGCGCGCTCTCGGCGAGGGGTGTCTCGGGCAGCACCACCGGAGGCGCGGCTCCGAGTGCGGGCCGTGTCCGGACGAGGCGGAGGTGCCGCGGTCCCTCGACCCGCAGCTCCCCCTCGCCGAACGGCGGCTCCGTGCAGTGCTCGCGGGCCGCCTCCGCGAGCGTCGCGAGGAGTCGGTTCAGGATCTCCACCCGGCGGAGCTGCCGCTCCGCCGGCTCGCCCTGTACCGAGGCGAGGACCCTCTCGACGAGCGGCTTCAGATGTGCCGCGATGACGGCCGGAGTTCGGCCCGGTTCCAGGTCCGCGATCGTCGCCTCACGCTCGGGCCCGACGCCTCCGACGAGCGCCGCGAGCGCGTCGTCAAGGAGGTGATCGTAGACGCCGTCAGCGAGCGGCCTCTGCACCGCGCCAGGTTACTCGAGCGGATGGCCGCGCCGCCAGGCGGACAGAGTCCGAATTCGCTCCCGGGCGAGCGATCGCGCCCGCGGCACGAGGGAGCTCCCTTTCCCCCGGGAGCTCGATAGCCTCGCCCGGATGGCGAGTTCTCGATCCGTTCCGTCCGGACCCAAAGGCTCGCCACTTCTCGACCATCTTCGCGGCACACTCTGTCGCTCCGGTTGCCGGTTTCTCGGGATCGAGGGAACGGACCAGGACGGCTTTCGGCTCTCATTCGAGGACCGCCTGCTCAGGCGCTCGGGCATCCGCGGCTTCCTCTTCCGACTGGGGCCCGCCGGCGCCGCCCGAAACCGCCTCGTCACGACGGTTCGACTCCCGGACTCCTTCGAGAGTCGACGCGGCGCTCGAGACCCCTTCGGTCTATTCACCACTGTCCTCCTCGGCATTGAGCCCGTCCGTGGGCTCGTCGTCGGTTTCGATCCTTCCCGGCACTTCCCGGAGGACGCCCCCCTTCGCGTTTCGATCAGCGCCGGCGCCGTTCGAATCACGCAGGACCGAGGATGGCACTCGTGGCTCCGCGAGGGATGGGAGCGGCGGAACGACGACTTCGCGGAGGCTCTCGTCGGTTTCCGGAGCGAGCTCCTCCTCACCTACCTGGATTTCGAGCAAACCGCGGCGGACCTCGACACCGGCCCCCGCAGCCTTCTCGCGGACACCTACCTCGATGTCGTTCGGCGCCGAGTCCGCAGGACGTGACACCCACCGCGAGCATCGCCGCTCCCGAGAGAAGCACCGCCTTGCGCGCCCCCCCGGCATCCCGGGAGGGCGCGGACGATGAGCCAGGCCCACACCGCGAGCGTCCGGCCGGTGCGTCCCGCGAGCG
>JAKPXO010000306.1 GCA_029567505.1 Acidobacteriota bacterium | reverse complement strand
GCGGGAGAGGTCGGTGCAGGTGTGGTCGACGACGAGAGCGCCCTCCGTCGCGGGCGGCGAGGGGACGACCGCGGGGACGAACGCTCCGTCGCCGGTCCGCTCGCCCGGCGCGCCGCCGTCGTTCACGACGCCGTAGGCGATCCAGGGCGCGTCTCCCGCGAGGCGCGTCACGCGGACGAAGCCGTTCGCGACGCCGGACGCGGCGAAGAAGCCGTCCGGCTGCGCCCACGCGCCGGGATCGAGCGTCACGTCGAGCGGGCCCCCGGCGGGGGCGCCGCCGGCGGCGCCGTCGTGCACCTGGAGGCGGAGCGTGACCGGGCCGGAGCCGGCGTCGCCCGCGTGGAGGACCGCGACGTTCGTCCGGTTGAAGGCGTCGGCGCCGAGGCCGTAGACGACCGCCTCCGCTGCGGCCCCGGCGCCTGCGGGAACGGCCGGCGTGAAGACCCCGAACTGCCCGCGCCCGGGCGCCTGCGAGGCCGTCCGGGCGGCGACGAAGACCTGATCGAGCGGGACTCCCGAGACCAGGACGCGCACCGACCCCGCGTGCCCGGCTCCCTTCGGGCCGATCGCGAGGCCCCGCAGACGAAGCTCCTCGAGCGCGTCGGGGAAGATCCGCTGACGGCCCGCCGGGACGTCGATCGTCACGGTGCCGCCTGCGCCCGACTCCGGCGAGAGGGATTCGACGTAGGTGAGCGAGAACGTGGCGTCCTCGCTCCCCCCGTTCGCGAGGACGAGCTCGGAGAGGAACGCCCCCGCCTCGACGAGGACGGGCAGGACCAGGGCCGATCCCGGGGCGGCGAACCGGGCCGGCGGGACGAAGGAGCCGTCGCTCGTCCCGTTGTCGTTCACGACGCCGTAGGCCGAGAAGGAACCGGTCCCCCCCACGAGGCGTTCGACGACGACCCACCCGCTCGCGAAACCGGCCGTCCGGAGGACCTCGTCGTACTGGTGCCAGCCGTACGGCGGGAGCGTCCGCGCCGCATCGACGACGGCGCTCGCGCCGCTCTCGCCGTCGAACGCAGTGACACGGAGCGTCACATCCTCCTCGCTCGTCGAGAAGACGGCGACGTTCGAGCGGTCGGCGGCGTTCGTCCGGAGGCCGAAGACCGACGCGCTCCCGACGGCCGCGTCGGTCGCCCCCAGGCCGACGTAGGCGAGACCGGCCCGTCCGGCCGGCGAGGCGACCGGCGTCGTCGTCCTCGCCGTCGCGACGATCGCGGCGCCGGGCGACTCGACGACGAGCGTCCCGCCCTGCGCTCCCGTCGTCGGGATCGCGAGCCCCTTCGAGCGGAGCGTCCCGATCGCGTCGCCGTACCTCACCTGCCCTCCGGCCGGGATCGTCTCGGAGACGGTGCCCGAGCCGAGCGCGCTGCCCAGCGAGGCGGTGTAGCGGAGCGCGACGGTCGCGGCGGAGGCCCCGGGGTTCGCGAGGGAGAGCTCCGTCGTGAACCGCGACGCGCCGGAGGTGACGTCGAGGACGATCGGGACGATCGTCTTCTCCTTGGCGGCCGCCGAGGCGCCTCCGCCGAGAAGGAAGAGACAAACGCCCACGAGCGCGGACGAACGCGAGTGCTTCATCACGACCTCCGGGCCGGTCCGGGGAGAGTGGACCTCGGAAGCTTAGCCCCGGAGGCGTCCGCGGGGCGGGGTGATCCGCCAGAATCGGGGCGTGCCGGTCTCCCACGTCGTCGGCTTCGACGACGCCCCGTTCCCGCGGGGCGCGCGCGGGGATGTCCCCGTCGTCGGCTGCGTCTTCTCCGGGCCGGTCTTCACAGGAGTCCTTTCGGGGACGGTCCGGAAGGACGGCCGGAACGCGACGGAAGTCCTCGCGCGCCTCGTGACGGAGTCGAAGTGGGCGCCGCAGCTCCAGCTCGTGATGCTCCAGGGGATCGCGCTCGCCGGATTCAACGTCGTCGACCTCGCCGCCCTCGGTCGCCTCACGGGCCTTCCGGTCCTCGTCGTCGCGCGGAGGCGGCCCGGCCTCGTCGCCATCCGCGAGGCCCTCCTGTCGCGAGTCCCGGGTGGCGCGCGGAAGTGGGCGCTCGTCGAGGCCGCGGGGCCGATGGAGGCGTGCGCGGGCGTCTACGTCCAGCGCGCGGGACTCTCCCTCGACGAGGCCGCCGGGGTGATCGCGCGGACGGCCCTCCACGGCCGGATCCCCGAGCCGCTCCGCGCCGCGCACCTCGTCGCGGGCGGGGCGTGGGGCGGGGAGAGCCGGGGACGGGCGTGAGGGAGGGGCGGGGTTCCGTGCGTCGGCCTCCCGGCCGGCGTGGCCGACGCCCCTATCGGCCCGTCGTCCCCTCCCTCGATGGCGTCCGACGCGTTCCGAGAAGCCGGAACGTTCCGAGGACGTCGCTGTAGGCGTCGGTCCAGACACGGACTGGTCGTTCGGGACCGTCCCAGGGCTCCACGGAACGCGAGAGCTCGGGGACCCGGAGCCGCTCGCGCGACGGGGAGAGGACGAGCCATTGCGAGGTGAGAGCGAGCCCCCTGGCGCGCTCCCAGACGGTGACGCCGTAGAAGCCGGTCGCGCGAGCGAGTGCCCGCACCGTCGGCTCGAGGTCGAGATGGTCGTTCGACACGTGGACGGCGAGGATCGACCGCGGACCGGCGAGGTGGCTGCGATAGAGCCGAAAGGCCTCGAGCGTCAGGAGGTGGACGGGGATCGCCTCGCTCGAGAAGGCGTCGAGCACGAGGACGTCGTAGTTCTGCGCGGCCTCCCGCTCCATGGAGAGCCGGGCGTCTCCCAGCGTGATCTCCTTCTTCCCGCCCGGATCCGAGAGGTACGTGAAGACAGGCCTGGGGCCGGTCGAGAGGGCGATGACGTCCGGGTTGATCTCGTAGAAGCGGTAGGTGTCCTGCGGTCGCGCCCAGGCCCCGAGAGTCCCGACCCCGAAGCCGACGACCCCGACCCGAATCCCCCGCGACTCGTCCTCCCCTTCCTTCACTGCGCTCCGGATCGCGCGCCCGACGCCGCTGTTCGGGCCGAAGTACGCGGTCGGGAGACGGCGCAGGTGGGGCACGTCGAGCTGCGCGCCGTGGACGATCCCGCCATGCACGAGGCGCAGGTAGTGCTCGCCGGGTCGATTCGGGACCTCCACTTGGTCAACGACGAACCAGCCGTAGAAATTGCGTGAGGAGAGGATCGTTCCGGATCGCTCGGAGAAGACCGTCCATCCGAGCCCGGTCCCGAGTACCGCGAAGACGAGGGCGGAGGCTGCGAGCGTCGCGCGGCGCCGAGCCGGTGTACCGAAGAACCGCGGCGACGCCTCACGGAAGTAGGAGGCGAGGAGGAGGACGACTCCGAGGTAGGCGGCGATCGGAAGCTCCCAGAGGCCCTGGAAGAGGGCCGGCGCCACGACCGCCGCCAGGATGCCGCCGAGCGCTCCTCCGACGGAGATCGAGAGGTAGAACGCGGTCAGGCGCGACGGGTGCGGAGCGCTCGAGGCGAGCTCGCCGTGGCAGACCATGCAGAGGGAGAGGAGGAGGATGAGGAGCGTCCCGATCTGAAGCGGGAGCGGAAGGCCCGACCCATGAAGCAGCGCGAGCGCCGTCGAGGCCGCGCTGCCCAGGAGAAGCAGACCCCAGACGTTCTTCCGGTAGCGCCGCGATCGGCCGAAGCAGGCGATGAACGTCACGAGGTAGATCGCGAGCGGCACGACCCAGAGGAACGGCACCGGCGCCACCTCGAGCGTGAGTCGGTTCGTGACGGCCAGGAGGGCGAGCGAGGCGGTCGCCGCGTAGGCGATCCACCAGGCGGGGCCGGAGCCCCCGCGCCCTGCGGAATCCGGCGCGCTCGCGTCCGAGCTCGGTCGGACCGTCTTCGGCGCGAGCGAGCCGGCTCGGGACTGGGCGACGGCGGTCGCCGCCACGAGGAGAACGTACACCGCGAAGCCGCCTGTCCAGAGCCACGCCTGCGCCGGCACGTCGAGGCGTGGTTCGACGAGCAGCGGGTAGGAGAGCAGCCCCACGAGCGATCCCGCGTTCGACACGGCGTAGAGCGGATACGGCGAACGGCCGGGGGCGAGGCGCACGAACCACGCCTGGAGGAGGGGGCCGGTCGTGGCGAGCGTCAGGAAGGGCACCCCCGTCGAGAGGGCGAGCAGGCCGAGGAGGCTCGGGAGCGGAGGGGCCTCGAGCCCGGGCCTCCAGGATGGTCCGGGGGTGAGCGGAGAGGGCCAGGAGAGGGCCGCGGCCGCGAGGCCGGTGACTGCGACGAGGAGGAGCCCGAGATGCAGCGCAGCCTGCCCCCGGCGTCCGAGCCGCAACGTCAGGCCGTGCGCGTAGAGATAGCCCCCCACGAGGACGACCTGGAAGAAGAGCATGCACGCCGTCCAGACCGATGCTCCGCCGCCGAACCACGGCAGGAACCACTTCGCGACGAGAGGCTGGACCTGGAAGAGGAGGGCGGAACCGAGGCCGGTCGCGGCCGGAATCCACAGGCGAGCGAACATCCGACTCAGTTTAGCGCCTCGATCTCAACGGGAGGCCGGCGAGGCGTCGGTCGTGCCGCGGCGAGACCGCCACCCGACGAATCGCTGCGACGGGCTCACGAAACGACCTCGGACTCGAACGCCGCGGACCGTCCAAGACCGATGCCGGTCTGCGCGTTGGCTGGATCGAAGCGGCCTCGACGCGCGGATTCCCGGTAGAATCCACGGTCGGACGGCGCCACTGTTCCTGCCTGCGGCTCCCCGCCGGGCGGTTCGAACGGGCGGTCTGGCAGGAGGATTCCAATGAAGAAGTTCCGTGTGGTCCAGTGGGGCCTCGGCGCCATGGGAAGCGGCATGGCACGCCTGATGCTCGAGAAGGACGGCCTCGAGCTCGTCGGCGGCATCGACATGAGGCCCGACTACGTCGGGAAGGACCTCGGCGAGGTCCTCGGCGCCGGCCGGAAGCTCGGCGTCGCCGTGACGAGCGATCCGGCGAGCGTCCTCGACAAGGCTAAGGTCGACCTCGTCGTCATCGCGACGACCTCCTGGACGAAGGAGCAGATGCCCGACCTGAAGAGGATCCTCTCGGCCGGGATCAACTGCATCTCGATCGCCGAGGAGATGTCGGCCCCCGAGGCGCAGAGCCCCGCGCTCGCCGCCGAGCTCGACGCGCTCGCGAAGGCGAACGGCGTCTCGATCCTCGGCACGGGCGTCAACCCCGGTTTCGTCCTCGACCTCCTCGTCGTCGCCCTTTCCGGCGTCTGCCACAAGGTGGAGCGGATCGAGGCGAGCCGCGTGAACGACCTCAGTCCCTACGGCCCGACCGTCATGAAGACGCAGGGCGTCGGGACGACCCCCGAGGGCTTCGCGAAGGGCGTGGCCGACGGCTCGATCGTCGGGCACGTCGGCTTCCCCGAGAGCATCCGGATGATCAGCGAGGCGCTCGGCCTCGGCGTCACCCGGATCGAGGAGAGCCGCGAGCCGATCGTCAGCAAGGTCTACCGCGAGACGCCGCACGTGAAGGTGCAGCCGGGGATGGTCGCCGGCTGCGCGCACGTCGCCGTCGGCTACGCGAACGACAAGCCGGTCGTGAAGCTGGTCCACCCGCAGCAGATCCACCCGCACCTCGAGGGGCAGGGGACGGGCGACTACATCAACATCTTCGGCAAGCCCGAGATCCACATGTCGACCGGCCCCGAGATCGCCGGCGGCATCGCGACGATGGGCGTCGCCGTGAACATGATCCCGCACGTCGTCGCGGCGACGCCGGGCCTGAAGAGCATGTGCGACCTGCCGGTGCCCGCCGCCCTCATGGGCGAGAGCGCGTACCGCCGCCGGGTCTGACCGTCCACGAGCCGATGGGGAGAGGGCCGGGCACCCGGCCCTCTCCGGCCGCGCCGCGCGCGGCGGGAGGCAGCCGATGAACGTCGCGAAGGGGACCTGGGTGGAGATCGAGTCGGTCGTCCTGAAACCCGAGGAGCGGGCCCCCGGCCTTCCCGAAGACACGGCGAAGACCCCTTACGTCCTGCGGCTCTCGGGGTTCCTCACGGAGGAGGCCGAGATCGGGCAGGAGGTCGCTGTGAAGAGTTTGATCGGCCGGACGCACCGCGGCGTCCTCCGGGCGGTCAACCCGTCCTACGACCACAGCTTCGGCGCGACGGTGCCGGAGCTGCTCCACATCGGTCTCCGGGAGGGCTGAGATGCGCGATACGAGCTACGCCGCCGTCCTCTCCCGGAAGAACGAGGTCATGAAGGCGAGCCTCGGGATCGACTACGACACCTACGTCTCGTCCCCCGTCGCCTTCGACTACGAGCGGATGATGGCCGAGACTGGCTACTCGCTCGACGACATCGCCCGCATCCAGGCGGAGACGAAGGTCGGAAACACGCCGCTCTACGAGCTGACGCGCCTGACCGAAGCGGTCCGCTCGACCGCGGCTCCCGGCAAGGGGGCGCGGATCCTCGTGAAGGACGAGGCGGCGAACGCTTCCGGCTCCTTCAAGGCGCGGCGCGCCTCGATCAGCGCATACGAGGCGAAGAAGCGGGGCTACGAGGGAGTCATCGCGGCGACGAGCGGCAACTACGGCGCCGGCGTCGCGAGCCAGGCGGCGATGCGCGACCTGAAGTGCATCATCCTCCAGGAGGTCTTCGACAGCCGCGGCGTCGGCCAGCCGGAGATCGTCGAGAAGTCGCGCGCCTGCGAGGCGTACGGCGCCGAGGTGCAGCGCCTCTCGGTCGGGCCGGAGCTCTTCTTCATCCTCCTGAAGACGCTCGAGGAGACCGGGTTCTTCAACGCGAGCCTCTACACGCCGTTCGGCATCCGGGGCGTCGAGACGCTCGGCGTCGAGATCGCCCGGCAGGTCCGCGAGCGCTATCGCCGCGACCCCGACGCCGTCGTCGTCACGCACGCGGGCGGCGGGAACCTCACCGGCACGGCGCGCGGCCTCCTCGCGGAAGGCTGCACGGGGACGCGCGTCGTCGCCTGCTCCGTCGACCTCGCCGGCCTCCACATGGCCTCCGACCGCGACTTCAACCGGAAGAGCTTCACGACGGGGCACACCGGCTTCGGCGTCCCGTTCGCCACCTGGCCCGACCGGGTCGACGTGCCGCGGAACGCGGCGCGGAGCCTGCGCTACATGGACGAGTACCAGCTCGTCAGCCAGGGGGAGGTCTTCTACGTCACCGAGCTGATGACGAAGCTGGAGGGGCTCGAGCGCGGCCCCGCGGGGAACACGAGCCTGACGGCCGCCGTGACCCTCGCCCGCCAGATGGAGCGCGACCAGGTCGTCGTCGTCCAGGAGACCGAGTACACCGGCGCCGGGAAGCACCACAACCGCCAGCTCTCCTTCGCCCGCGAGAACGGGATCGAGGTGCGGGTCGGCGACCCGGCGGAGAACGTCCCGGGGAAGACGATCGTCCTCCCCGCCTCGCTCGAGATGGTGAGGGGCCGCGTCCAGGACATGGACAAGCTCCGCCGCTCGTACCTGAAGAACGCCGCGAAGCTCTACCCGGCGGAGAAGTGGAGCGACGCCGACGTCGCCTTCCTCGCCGCCGACGTCAAGAAGGACGCGGCCTGGGTCCGCCGGGCCGCCGAAGACCTCGCCTGACACCTCGCCCCGGCGCCGCGCCGGGGCGGACGACCCGGCGGGCCGCGCCCGCCCCTGGAGACGACGAGATGACCGACGACAGGATCGCCCGATTCGAGGAGCGCCGCGCCGCCCTCGCGAAGCTGAGCGACGAGGAGCTCAGGGAACGTTTCTGGAAGCTGACGAACGAGGTCGTCGCGCCGATCCTCGACCTCGCGAAGGGGCACACGAGCCCTTCGATCGAGCGCGCCGTTCTCCTTCGGATGGGGATCGACTCCGTCACGACCCAGGGCGTCGTCCAGCGGATCTCCGACGCCGGCCTCCTCGGCAAGGGAGCGGGGCACGTCGTCCTGAAGCTCTCGCAGAAGTCGGGGAAGGACCTCCGCGGCGCGGCGCAGGCGATCCTCGACGACGCCTCCGTCCTGCAGGGGCTCTTCGGAGCCGCGTGAGGAAGCGATGACGAAGCCGACTCCTCCGAACCAGAAGCTCGACGTCGAGAAGATCCTCGAGGGGCTCGAGGGCTACCACCCGCCGCGGAAGGGCTGGACCTGGCGCGACGTGCCGCAGGGCGGCGTCGACATGGGGCCGTTCCACTTCCGCGACATGTCGAAGCCCCTCGAGAGGTCGATCGGCCTCCCGGCGAGCAAGTACTTCGACAACATCGACCCGCAGCCGAGCTGCGTCGTGACGACCGAGATCGCCTCGGGCCGCTTCGAGGACGACCTCCGCCGGATGCGGATGGCCGCCTGGCACGGCGCCGACCACATCATGGTCATCCGGACGACCGGCCAGAGCCACATCGACGGCCTCCTCGAGGGGACGCCCGAGGGGATCGGCGGCGTCCCGATCACGCGCAAGCAGATCCGGGCGAGCCGCAAGGCGTGCGACGAGATCGAGAAGGAGGTCGGGCGCCCGATCAACTTCCATTCCTACGTCTCCGGCGTCGCCGGCCCCGAGGTCGCCGTCCTCTTCGCCGAGGAGGGGATCAACGGGGCCCACCAGGACCCGCAGTACAACGTCCTCTACCGGAACGTGAACATGTACCGCTCCTTCGTCGACGCGGCGGAGGCGAAGAAGGTCATGGCCGGGGCGCGGATCTTCCAGATCGACGGCGCCCACAACGCGAACGCCACCGCCAAGGCGGGCTGGCTCGTCATGCCCGAGCTGATGGTCCAGCACGGGATCAACTGCGCGTTCTCGGTCGGCGTCGGGATGGAGAAGGACCTCATCGGCCTCTCCACCGTCCCGCCGAACTCCCCGCCCGCCCCGAAGCTCTGGTACGACCTGCCGTACGCCGTCGCGCTCCGCGACTTCTTCAGCGACTACCGGATGCGGGCGCAGCAGAACACCCGCTACATCGAGGCCGACATCGAGGAGGCGGTGAGGACCCACACGGTCGACACGCTCATCTCGATGCTCACCCGGGCCGACATCCAGAGCACGATCACCCCCGACGAGGGGCGGAACGTGCCGTGGCACTACAACAACATCCGCGGCGTCCAGACCGTCAAGCAGACCTGGGCCGCCCTCGACGGGATCAAGGAGCTCGTCGAGCTTAAGAACGACGGGCCGCTCGGCGAGATGGTGCGCGACCTGAAGGAGCGCGCCGTCGCGTTCCTCGAGGAGGTCCTCGAGGTGGGCGGCTACTTCGCGGCGGTCGAGAAGGGCTTCTTCGTCGACTCGGCGAAGTACCCCGAGCGGAGCGGCGACGGCATCGCCCGCGACGGGAAGGGGGGCGTCGGCGCCGGCTCGCTCGTCCCGCGCGACGCGGACTACCTGGCCCCCGTCTGCGACCACTTCGGGACGAACCACCTCCCCGCGAGCGCGGCGAAGGCCTGCGACCCGATCGGTGGCTGCACGCTCTGCGACCCCTCGAAGATCGTCTTCATCGACGAGCTCGACCCGGAGGACAACTGCCACCGGCGGCTCGAGAAGACGCTCCCCTACCGGAAGGGGACGGCGATCAAGCCCGAGGCCGAATGGGCGGGCGACGGGACGGTCCTCGTCCAGCTCTTCGTCCCCGAGAACGAGGACATCGCCCCGGTCTACGCCGTCGAGATGGCGAAGAAGATGGGGCTCGTCGACCCCGAGGTCATCAACGTCATGGTCCTCCACCCGGCGGAGGGGTGCTTCGTCGAGGTGAAGGGGAAGGTCGCGTTCGACGTCGACCGGTCGACGCTGAAGATCCCGGAGAAGGAGACGATCCTCCCCGAGCAGGAGCTGCGCGACGCGGTGAAGAAGGTCGGTCTGAAGGTCGTCGCCGGTACCGTCGGCGAGGACGAGCACAGCGTCGGCCTCCGCGAGATCCTCGACATCAAGCACGGCGGCATCGAGAAGTACGGCGTGAAGTACCACTACCTCGGGACGTCGGTCCCCGTCGGCAAGCTCGTCGACGCCGCCGTCGAGACCGGGGCTCACGCCATCCTGATCTCCACGATCATCAGCCACAACGACGTCCACCGTGCCCAGATGAAGAAGCTCGCCGAGCTCTGCCGCGAGAAGGGGATCCGCGATCGCGTCGTCCTCGTCGCCGGCGGGACGCAGGTGAACCGCGAGATGGCGAAGGAGACCGGCCTCGACGCGACGTTCGGGCGCGGCACGAAGGGAATCCACGTCGTCAACGCGATGGTGAAGACGCTCCGGGCTCGCGGAGCGGCCTGAGCGGAACGCAGCGGCGGGGCGCGGCCGGGAACCGGCCGCGCCCCGCGATCCACCCATCGGGAGGCGCGGCCCGAGGCCGGCGATGCAGATCGAGGTCCTGACGCTCGAAGTCGGCTCGACGATCACGAAGGCGAACGGCTTCGTCCGCCTCGCGGCCGGAGGCTTCGACCACGTCGCGCAGGGTTTCGCCCCGACGAGCGTCGGCGCGGGGGACGTCGGGATCGGCGTCGACGCGGCGCTGGCGGACCTTCGGGCCCGGTCCGGCCTCGACCCCTCCGGCGCGGAGACGTTCGTGAGCAGCTCGGCGGCCGGCGGCCTCCGGATGACCGTCCACGGCCTGACGATGTCGATGACGGCGCGGGCGGCCCGGGAGGCGGCGCTCGGCGCCGGCGGGATCGTGAAGCTGGTGACGGCCGGCGAGCTCGAGAGCTGGGAGCTCGACGAGATCCGCGCGATCTCCCCGAACCTCGTCCTCCTCGCCGGAGGGGTCGACCACGGCGAGAAGGGGATCGTCCTGAAGAACGCCGAGAAGCTCGCCGCGCTGGTCGCGGGCGGCCTCCGCGTCCCGGTCCTCTACGCCGGGAACGCCGCGCTCCGGCGCCCGGTCACCGAGATCTTCCGCCTCGCGGGCGTCGAGCTCCACGTCGCCCAGAACGTCTTCCCCGACGTCGACGTCCTGAACGTCGACCCGCTCCGTCGGCTCGTTCACGAGGCGTTCAACCGCCACATCGTGAACGCGCCGGGGATGCAGCGCCTCGCGGGGCTGACGCGCCACGAGGTCCTCCCGACGCCCGGCGCCGTCCTCCGCGGCGCCGAGCTCTTCGCCGAGGTCGCGGGAGACTGCCTCGTCTTCGACGTCGGCGGCGCGACGACCGACGTCCATTCGGTGACCGAGGGGAGCGCCGACTGGCACTCCCGCCTCGTCGAGCCGGAGCCGCGCGCGAAGCGGACCGTCGAGGGGGACCTCGGCGTCTACGTGAACGCCCGAAACGTCGTCGCGCTCGCGGACGAGCCGGACGGCGAGGAGCGCCTCGCCGACCTCTCCGCTCTCCCCGTCACCGAACGCCAGAAGGCGCTCACGCGCTGGCTCTGCGATCGGGCCGTCTCGATCGGCGCGCGCCGCCACGCGGGGGTCGTCTCCGACCTCTACACCCCGACCGGCCGGAAGCAGGTCGTCAAAGGGAAAGACCTCACGGCCGTCCGATTGGTCGTCGCGACCGGCGGCGCGCTCACGAAGGTGGAGGGGGCGGCGGAGTGCCTTCGCGCCGTCTGCACCGGCGCGGGCCGATACCTCCTCCCCGACTCGTCCGCCACGATCCTCGTCGACGCCGAGTACCGCTTCAGCGCGCTCGGCACTCTCGCCCACGCCTACCCCGACGACGTCCGCGCGACCTTCCGACGGTGGGTCGAAGCGCACGCGCCGGCGAGGCCCTGAGGAGCCCCATGTTCATCCGGACCCCCCGCCTCGAGATCTACCCCGACCGGATCGCCCAGAACGCCCGGGCCGTTGTCGCCCTCTGCCACGAGCACGGGGCGCAGGTCGCCGCGGTGACGAAAGTCGTCTGCGCCCACCCGGCGGTCGTCAACGCCCTGGTGGCGGGCGGAGCCGACATGGTCGCCGACAGCCGCATCCGGAACCTCCAGTCGATGGCCGACACCGGGATCGACCGGCCCCTCATGCTCCTCCGGATTCCCGCCCCAAGCCGCGCGGCCGACGTCGTCCGCTGCGCGAACGTCACGCTCAACAGCAACCTCCGGACGATCGAGCTCCTCTCCGAGGCCGCCGTCCTCCACGGCATCCGCCACCAGGTCATCGTCATGGTCGACGTCGGCGACCTGCGCGAGGGGGTCTGGCCCGACCGCGCCATCGAGATCGTCCGGGGCGCTTCGAAGCTCCGGAACGTCGAGGTGATCGGCCTCGGCTGCAACCTCGCCTGCTACGGTGGCGTCATCCCGACGAAGGCGAACATGACCGCCCTCGTCGAGGTGAGGAACCGATGCCGGGAGGCCTCGGGGCTCGACCTGAACGTCCTCTCCGGCGGCAACAGCGCGAACCTCCCGCTCCTCGCGAGCGGGCAGATGCCGTGGGAGATCAATCAGTTCCGGATCGGCGAAGCGATCGTCCTCGGCCGCAACGTCATCGACCGGAGCCCCTGGCCGGGGACCCGGCAGGACACGTTCAAGATGGTCGCGGAGGTCGTGGAGGTGGAGCGGAAGCCGTCGATGCCGATCGGGGAGCGCGGCCAGGACGCCTTCGGCGGGACGCCGGAGTTCGAGGACCGGGGCGTGCGGCTCCGGGCGATCTGCAACCTCGGCCGGCAGGACGTCGTCGTCGACGGCATCGAGCCCCTCATGCCCGGCATCTCGGTCCTCGGCGGCTCGAGCGATCATCTGATCCTCGACGTCGAGGATGCGGCGGAGAATGTGAAGGTGGGCGACGAGCTCGAGTTCTGGCCCGGCTACGGCGCGCTCCTCGCGCTCTCGACGAGCCCCTACGTCCAGAAGGTCGTGATCCGCGGATGACCCTCCTCTACGCCACCCACGCCCGCGTCCACCTCGGGAACATCCGGGACAACCTCCGGGCGATCCGCGCCGCGGTGGGACCGGAGCGAATGGTCCTGATCGCCGTGAAGGCGAACGGCTACGGGCACGGCGCCGTCGCCGTCTCGAGGATGGCCGAGGCGACCGGAACGGCCGAGTGGCTCGGGGTCGCCACGGTCCCCGAGGGGATCGAGCTGCGGGAGGCCGGCCTCCGCCTCCCGATCCTGAAGCTCGGCCCGACGTTCCCCGCGGAGATGGCGGCGGCCGTCACGGCCGGCATCACCCTCGCGATCTGCTCGCGCGAGGAGGCGGACGCCGCCGCCGAGGCGGCCCGCGCGGCCGGGCGTCCCGTCTCCGTCCACCTCAAGGTCGACACCGGCATGGGGAGGGTCGGCGTGATGCAGGAAGAGGCCCCCGCCCTCGCCCTTCACCTCTCGGCCCTTCCAGGCGTCGAGCTCGGCGGCGTCTTCACCCACCTCCCCGTGAGCGACGCCGCGGACCCGGCCTTCACGCGCGAGCAGATCTCGCGCTTCCGCGCCGTCGCGGCGGACGTCCAGGAGGCGGCCGGGCGGAAGCTCCTCGTCCACGGCGCGAACTCCGGCGCCGTCCTCGGCCACGAGCCCGCCTGGCTCGACATGGTCCGCCCCGGGATCATGATCTACGGCTTCCGCCCCGACCCCGCCACGCCCGACACGATCCCTCTGAAGCCTGGAATGAGCCTCCTTACACGCGTCTCGTTCCTGAAGCGGGTCCCGGCCGGGACCTCGATCGGCTACGGGCGCACCTGGGTGGCCCCGCGCGACACCTTCATCGCCACGATTCCCGCCGGCTACGCCGACGGCTTCAACCGCCTCTTCTCGAACCGCGGCCGCGTCCTGATCGGCGGGCGGAGCTACCCGCTCGTCGGGCGCGTCTGCATGGACCAGAGCATGGTCGACCTCGGCGAGGAGACCGACGTCGCGGTCGGCGACGAGGTCGTCCTGATGGGGCGCAGCGGCGACGCCGAGATCCGGTGCGAGGAATGGGCCGAGAAGCTCGGCACGATCACGTACGAGGTGACCTGCCAGGTCAACCCGCGGGTGACCCGGGTCTACGACCCGTACTGACCCCCTCGGCCCGGAGCGGAGGCTCCGCCGCGCGGCCTCACGCCGCCGCGGGACGCCGGTCCGAGGGGAACCGGCTCAGGCCCTCCCCGCCGCCGACGCGGAGCGTCGCGGCGGCCCCCGACGCCCGGCGTTCGCGGGATCAGAGCGAGGGGTCGAAGGACTTCAGGTGCTCCCTGGCGTGGCGGTACCCGGCGTCGATGATCTGGGCATGCAGGCCGGTCGAGAGCATGCCGAACCCTGCGAGCTCGGGCCGCAGGCAAACGTCGGCATCGAGCCGCATCCGCTCGACGTTCGCGAGGCTGGCCAGGAGCATGCTGTGTAGCAGCACGTCGAACACGCCGGGCGGCGAAGGGTGGCCCTGTCGGCGGCCGAAGCGGGTCACCAGCCGCGTCCAGGGCGAGGGATAGGCGCTGCCGGCGAAGGTCAGGCGCTGGGCCGAGCTGACGTCGACGGCAATCACGCGACCGACGATCCGTTCGCGTGCGACACCGACCGGAAGGTTGTCGATCAGGCCGCCGTCCACGAGCAGCTCGCCGTCCCGGATCCAGGGTTCGACGATTCCCGGCAGGGAGCAGCTGGCGCGCAGCGCGGCCCAGGCAGGACCCCTCGTGTGGAGCTCGACCGCCTTGCGGGTCAGGTTGCTCGAGACGGCCACGAAGGGGAGCCAGAGGTCTTCGATCCGGGTCGGGCCGCACTCGTCCGCGAGGGCGCGGCTCAGCCGTTCGCCACGGATCAGGGAGAAGAGCGGGAGGGTGTAGGCGCCGAAGGGGCGAGCCTGGTGGAAGCGGAGGGCGGAACGTCGAAGGTCGTCGTCGCTCGAGTCGGTCGCGACGAGGTAACCCGACATGGCACCGGCGCTCGTTCCGGTGACGAGGTCGATGGGGATGCCCTGCTCGCGCATCGCGCGCACCACCCCCAGATGAGCGAAGCAGCGCGCGCCGCCCCCCGACAGCGCGAGCGCCACTCCCCGTCCGGCGATCCCGCGAGCCACGCGCCGGACGTCGTCCTCGCGGTCGAGGCGCACGTGGACGTGCGCATCGACGGCCCGGGCGTCGAGCCAGCGCGCCGTGTCACGCGGAGGCCTCGAGCCGTCACGGTGCAGCAGGGCCAGCAGGCGCCGGGGCTGGCGTCGGGCCGGCGCCGACGGCCGGAGCGCGTGCTCCAGCGCGCCCGGGCTCGGGTCGCCGTTCGCATCGGCGACGAGGATCACCTGGTCGGCGTGGCCGACGGCACGGGCGCTCCAGGCGCTGGGTGTCGCGTCGGCCACGAGGAGCAGGAAGCGGTGAGAGGCGGCCTGCGCCTCGAGCCAGGCGCCCACTCGGATCCAGGCCGGGTGCGAGCCGGAGGCGCTCGCCGTCTCGCTCTGGATGCCGATCTCGACCAGACGGGAGCTGCTCGCCTGGAGGGTCGGGCCGAACCGGGAGAGCGCGACGGCGAGCCGCTCCGCGAAGGCCGCGACGTCCACGCCGGGAGTGGCCGGCAGCAGGGCCAGCGTGAGCCCGGCCTCCGTCGGGCGGCGCGACGCGTCTCCCCGCGTCACGAGGCGCCGAGCCAGGGTGCGCAGGATGCCGTTTGTGACCTGCGGCCACGCCGAGACCAGCTCGGCGAACCGGTCCATCGGGAAGCGGACGAGCTCGGCGTCGCGCAGCGCGTAGGCGGTCGCCGACCGCGGCTCACCGGTCAGCAACGACAGCTCGCCGAGGGCTTCGCCCTGCCCCACCTCGGCGAGGAGCCGGTCGGCCTGGCCGCCGCTCGCGGGCTCCACGACCGCCATGCGGCCGCTGGTCACCACGTACCACGCATCGCCGGGATCGCCCTTGTGGAAGAGCACCTCGCCGCTGCGCAGCGTGAGCCACTCGACCTGGCCCTCGATCGCAGCCAGCACGCCGTCGCCGAGGGGCCCGAAGAGGGAGGGCAGGACCTCCAGCATCCGGTGTCGCCGCACGCGCCGCCCGGCCACCCGGGCGACCGCCTCCAGCAGCTCGGGGAACTCGTCGCAGAGCGCGTCGAAGGTCTGCCGCCGCAGCAGGAACACCTGCGTTTCCTCGGCCGCCACGACCGTCGCCGAGGCGACGCCTCCGACGACGAGCTGCATCTCGCCGACGGCGCCCCCGGGTCCGATCGTGTCGATGGCGACCTCGGGTCCGCCGTCCCGCCGCAGTCGGACCTCAGCGCGACCGGCGGCGACGACGAACAGCGAATCGCTGACCTCGCCCTGGCGCAGCAGGACCTCGCCGGCAGCGACGGTCCGCCGGCGCATCGCGCCTGCGAGCCGGGAACGGAGCGGCTCGGCGAGCGACCCGAAGGTCTCTGATTCCGCGAGGAGCGCGCCCGCCTCCCGCGTGCGGCCCGACTCGGGCATGTCGGTCCCGGCCTACCCGGCCGCCAGCTTCCGTTCCACCCGGACCAGCCGCTCGGACAGGATCCGGCCGAGGTTGAAGTGGAGCTGGAGCGCCACGTCCGGATCGGACTTGCCCAGCTCGGTCAGGAAATGCCGCCGCAGGACGAGCAGGTGACAATCGCTCGCGGCCCGGACCGACGCCGTCCGCCTGCCCTCGTCCCGGAAGAACGCGAGCTCGCCGAACAGGTCGCCACGCCCCAGCACCGCCAGTCGGCGGCCCTCGGCCGAAAGCACCTCCAGCGTTCCTTCCAGGACGATGTACATCTCGCGTTGGCCATGGCCGGCCCGGGTGACGAGCGTGTCGCGCGCGACGTCGAGCAGGAAGCCCTTCGCGGTCAGCTTCCGGACGGCCGCCTCGCTCAACCCGTCGAGGATCGAGCTCGCGCCGGCGTCTTGCAGGAGCCCGTCCTGGACCTCCTGCCAGACCTGGTCGCGCTCGAGCTCGACCGAGGATCCGCCGGGGTCGAGCAGGTCGCCCAGGGTCGAGAGGTCGAGAGGGGGCCTCTTCCCGGGGCCCGTGCCGTAGAAGCGCGAGACCAGCGACGCCACGGGCGAGCCCATCTGCTTGAGGTACTTCGCGTCCGACGCGATCCCGACCAGCGGCACTTCCAGGCCGTCCACGGTGGGGACGAGCGGCGCGGCGTAGGGGCGAAAGCCGAGCTTTCGGTAGTGCGGCACGAGGCCGGGCGCGCAGTAGCAGAAGCCGAGGTCGACCCCCGCGACGACGCCGCGCTCGTAGACCGATCGCACGAGCGACGGAAGCAGCAGCTTGCCCCGCAGCGTCGGGCGGATCATGAGACGGCCGAGCTCGGAGATCGTCCTCTCCTCGATGCCCGGGAACTTCGACATCGAGAGCATCTCGAACTCGTGCCTGGGGATCCGGCCGGGCTGCCAGATCCGAAGGCGCACGGTCGCGCTGATGTCGTCCAGCCGGCCCGTGTAGAGCAGAACGGAGCACTCCTGCTCGTCGTCGCCGTCGCAGACGACCTTGCGGACGTGGTCCACTCCGCCGAGCTCGCGGCCGAGCTCCTCGACGTAGATCTTGTAGCGGAAGGCGTAGACGGCGTCCCGCTCCTCGCGACTCTTCGCTTCGTGGACCTGCTCCAGCTTCGTGAACCACGGTTCGAACAAGGGGCCTCCTGGTTGAGACGGGTTCAAAATAGCAGGTCGCGGTGCTCGCCCGAAAGACGCGCCGCGGGCGATCCGGAAGTCATCAAAGAGAGTCCAGGTCCCGAGCGAAGCGGCGGATTCGCCCTCGAGGTCATGCCCGGCCGTGTCGCCTGCGGGTCGCGGTCTCCGGTCGAGGCCACCGGTGCGCGTGGAGATCGACAACACGCTCGAGGAGGGGCACCTCGCCGGCGCAGGTGAAGAAGGCGATCAAGGGCGCGCTGAAGTCGCGCCCGGGACCTCCCAGACGTCGATGCCGTCGACGGTGGCGACGAGGCGAAGCTTCGCCCGGAGCGCGGCCATGACGTGCCCTTTCGAAGGATCGGGGGCGTACGGGAGGAGAGAGAGCGGCGTCCCGCCGCCGTAGCCGGGCGTCGCGAGGAGCCAGCGGATGCCGTGCTCCCGAAGCCGCCCGAGGAGGCGGTCGGAGTCGTCGCCCTCGCGGATCCAGAGCGTGAGAGGGGCCTCGTTGATGAAGCCGGAGACGATCCAGGGCCGGTCCAAGTAGAGGGGGCCCGGGAGGTCTGCGGCCATGACACCCCCCGGCGGAAGCCCGTTGACGAAGGACGTGGCGCGGTATCCGGGAACCGTCCGCGCCAGGAGCTCCTCGCGCGAGACGCGCCCGAGGAGGTAATCGGCCGCGCCGAAGTTCCGCGCCTGGTACGACCACGAGAGGACGAGTCCCGGCAGCGCGAGCGGGATCGCGAGCCACGCGAGGCGGCCCTCGCGGAGCCGCCCGAGGACCGCGGCCGCGACGAGGGAGAGGCCCCAGAGGAGCGGGAGGAGGTAGCGGGTCGGAGGGGCGCTCAGCGCGGCGTAGGCGAGGAACGGGAGGACGAGGAGGGAGGCGAGGCGGACGAGCCGGTCCCGGAAGCCGAAGAGGAGCAGGACGAGGCCGGCGACGTTGTGGATCCCGGCGGTCTCATCGTCGGCTCCCGACGAAGGCGTCGTCCAGACGATGCCGAGAGGGCCGGCGTTCCCGGCGTTGAAGCTCGTGAAATGCGTGAAGACCGTCCGCGAGACGCCCGGCGTCGGTCGGCCGGCGGCGAGGGTCAGGACGGGGTAGAAGGGGTCGCCGAGCGCCAGCGCGTTCCGGATCGCGAACGGGGCGAGGACCGCAGCGGCTGCCGCCGGGACGACGAGGAACGCCCGCCAACGCTCGCCCCGAGGCCGCAGGAGCGCCGCGGCGAGCCCGACGGCCACCGCGCCCGGGGCAAGCGTCAGCTTCGTCGCGAGCGCGGCTCCGAGCGCGAGACCCGAGAGCAGCGGCGACCCGTTCCTCGAGACGAGCACGAGCGCCGCCGCCAGGTGGAAGAGTGCGACGTGGTCGATGAAGCCGGAGCCGGCGACGACGCCGACGACCGGCGCCGCGAGGAACAGGAGCGGGCCGGCGAGGGAGGCCGCTCGCGAGGCGCGACCGCGATGGAGGGCGAGGGCGAGCAGGGCCGCGGACGCCGCGAGGAAGCCGGCGTTCACGAACTTGGCCACGTCCGCCCGCCCGGCGGCGAGGCCGGCGAGGGCGAGCATGTTCCCGAGCTGCGGGTAGGCCCCGGTCACGTCCCAGCGATAGAGGAAGACCTCCCCCGTCAGAAGGTAGAGCTTCGGGAGGGCGACGTGGTAGCGGATTCCGTCGTTGTCGACCAGAGGGGTGGAGAGCGGGAAGGCGAGGGGGAGCGCCGCGACGGCCAGGGCCGCCGAGAGGAGCGGCGAGGCGCGGAGGAGGGCGGTCAGCCGGCGGGCGAGGCGCGCGAGGAGGGAGAGACCGGAGCGCGCGCCGCCGAGGAGCGCGAGGAGGCCGAGGGCGACCCAGAGCGGACCGAACGCGCGTGTGCCGACCAGGGCGCCGGCGACCCAGGTCGTCGCGCCGAAGAGGCTCGCTCCGAGGGAGAGGAAGGCCGCGAACCGCGTCGGTCCGTCGGACGGACGAAGGTGCCGGGGAACCGTCGCCGCGCCGAGGAAAAGGAGCCCGAGGAGGAGGGCCGCCGCGAAGACCGCGTTCGTCGCTGCGGCCGCGAGGACCGGCACCGTGCCCGACACTCGCGCGAGTATAGGTCTGCCGCGCCGGGCGAACGGCGTCGTACGATAGCTCTCGCGTGACGACGGCCCGGGTCGACGAGAGGCGGTCCCCTCCCGGAGAGGTTCTCGCGGAGCTCTATCGGCGGCGCTTCCCGCCGGCGGAGCTCGAGGAGATGCGGGCGGTCTGGCGCGTCCTCGTCCGGGACTTCTTCGGCCCGAGGATCCCGGAGCGGGCGACGGTCGTCGACGTCGGCGCGGGGCCGTGCCTCTTCATCAACGAAGTGCGGGCGGCGCGCCGGATCGCCGTCGACGCGAGTCCGGCCCTCGCCGAGGCGGCCGGTTCCGGCGTCGAGCCGATCGTGGACGACGACCTCGACCTTCCCGGGATCCCCGACGCGGCAGCCGACACGGTCTTCATGAGCAACTTCCTCGAGCACCTCGCCTCGCCCGCGGAGCTCCTCCGGGCGCTCGCCGCGGCCCGGCGCGTCCTGAAGCCCGGCGGAGAGCTCCTCGTGCTCCAGCCGAATTTCCGCCTCTGCCCCCGGCGCTACTTCGACTTCGTCGACCATTCCCTCGCCGTCACGGACCGCGGCCTCGTCGAAGGGCTCCGGGCGACGGGCTTCGAGGTCGTCGAGCTGCGCGTCCGCTTCCTCCCGTTCACGTCGAAGTCGCGTCTCCCGAAGTGGCCGTGGGCCGTCTCGCTCTACCTGAAGCTCCGTCCCCTCCAGTGGCTCCTGGGCGGCCAGACGTTCGTCCGGGCGAGGGTGCGGGGGTGACCGGTCCCTCCGCCGACCGCATCAGCCTCTTCTTCCCGGTCTACCGGGACGAGAAGACGGTTGAGCGCGTCGCGACGAAGGCGCGGCGCGTCCTCGACGAGCTCGCGGCCGAGTGGGAGATCATCGTCGTCAACGACGGATCGCCCGACCGCGCGGGCGAGATCGCCGAAGAGCTGGCGCGGCAGGACCCGCGGGTGCGCGTCGTCCACCACGGGGCGAACCTCGGGTACGGACGGGCCCTCCGGACGGGCCTCGCCGCCGCGCGCTACGGCTGGATCGCCTTCACGGACGGCGACGACGAGTACGAGGTCGACGACCTCCGGAAGCTCTGGCGTCTGCGCGACCGGTACGACCTGGTCCTCACGTTCCGGTACGCCAAGCGCTACGGGAGCGCGCGGATCTTCATCTCCTGGGTCTACAACAACGTCCTTCGATGGCTCTTCCGGACGCACTACCGCGACATCAGCTGCGGCCTGCGGCTCGTCCGGAGAGAGGTCGCCTCGGAGCTTCCCCTGCGCTCGACGAGCCCGTTCATCGGAGCGGAGATCGCGATCAAGACGATGCTCAAGGGCTTCCGCGTCGGCGAGGTCGGGATCCAGACGTTTCCGCGGGAGTTCGGGAAGGGCTCCTCGACGAGCCTGGCGAACATCCTCGCCACCATGCGCGACATGCGCGCGGTCTACCGGGAGGTGTTCTCGTCCGAGTACGACCGGCCGCTGAACCACTGAGGGGCGAGCGGGGGCCGAGCCGCCCCCTCGGGAGGTCCGCCGCCCCGAGCCGGTTCCCGGAGACGCGGCTGGACGCCGTCCGCCCGTCGCCCGGTCAGATTCCTTCCATCGACAGCGGCCGGTTGTTGGAGAATTCCGGCATTCAGGGAGCTTGACTCATGGATGCCGAACCTCGGACTCCCCGGACACGGTTGGAGCTCGCGGAATCCATCGCGTCGCCGGGGGACCTTCGCCGCCGGATGGAGTCCTATCTCCGCCACCGGTTCCGGTTCTCGGCTCCGGAGGTCGAAGACCTGATGCAGGACGTTCTCCTCGAGCTGATGCGCCACGAAGAGCCGGTCCGCGAGGCCGAGGGGCTCGCATTCCGGATCCTCCAGCTCCGCTCGCTCCAGTTCCTTCGCAGGAGGCGCGCGCGTCCCGAGCTCCCGCTCGAGACCGGCGCGGGGGCGGAGGGGAACCTCGAGGCTCCGTCGGGCACGGACCCCGACGTCCTCGTCCTCCTCCGGCAGACCCTGGCCCAGGCGTCGCCCGCGTGTCGGCGCCTCATCCGGGCGCACTACCTCGAAGGGAGGACCCTCAAGGAGACGGCGGAGTCCCTCGCCTACGCCTCTCCGAACGTCGTCTGGACCCTTCTCGATCGCTGCATCCGGCGGCTTCGCGCGGCGGTGGGGGCGGCTCGATGATCGCCGCACACCCCGACGACTTCCGGCTCCTCGTCTACCTGGAGGGCGAGCTGGACGAGCTCGAGGCGGCGCGTCTGAAGCGTCACCTTGCCGTGTGTCCGGCCTGCGCGGCGGCCTGCCGCGACATCGAGCGGCTCGACCGGACGCTGAAGTCGACCCTCCCCGATCTCGAGGAAGCCCTCGCCGAGCCGGCTCTTCCGCAGGGCGACCCCTTTCGGGTTCAGCCCGACGGCACCCCGCGCGGCGCCGCGCGCCCCGCCGGGCCGACGGAGATTCCCGCGGTCCTCGCCGCGAGCCGCGAGGCGATCGGGGTGAAGAGCCGCCTCCTCGACGCCGCCGCGGCCCCCGAGGAGGATCTCCGCTCGGCCCTCGAAGCCCTGGACCTCCTGGGCCTCCGCGATCGCTACGGTCTCGGTTACGCCCTCGACGAAGCGCTCTACGGCATGGTCGACGGCCCGGCGCGGTGGGACCGCTTCGGGCGCCTCTCCGCCGATCGAGTCCTCGCGGCGCGTGCCGACGGCCGGGCGCTCGACGCCCCCGCCGAGCGCGCCTACCCCCTCGACGACCTCCTCGGCCTCTCGCTCCTCGTCTCCGGCACCGCCTGCAACTGGACGGGCGAGTTCCTTCGGGGCGGACGCGACCTCCGCCGCGCCTACGGCGCGTTCGCGCGCGGCTCCGTCTCCGAGCGCCGCCTCGCCTCCGTCGAGCTGGCGGAAGCCCAGCGCCGGGCCTTCCTCGATCGCGCCGACGAGGCCCTCCACCTCGCCGGTCGCGCGAGGCTCACGTTCCAGTCGCTCGGGATGGAGGACGAAGCGGCGAGGGCCGCGGCCGCGCATGCCATCGCGCTCTCGTACCTGGCCCGGGACGAAGAGGCCCTCGAGGAATTCCGCTCGATCCTGCCCGTCCTCGCGCAGCACGAACGATGGAGCCCCTACGTCTCGACGCTGAACGGGATCGGCTTCTGCCTGCTCCGGCTCGGACGCGTCGAGGAGGCGCGACGGGAGTACGCGCGCGCCCTCCGGCTGGTCGGGCGGGAGGCCCGGCCGGCCGTCCACGCGTTCATCCGGGCGAACCTTGCCCGGACCCTCTTCGAAGGGAAGCGCTACGCGGACGCCGCGCGGGCCTTCGACGGGGCGGCCCGGCTCTTCGCGAGCCAGGGCGCGACCGGCGACGAGCTGACGATGCTGCTCCTGCGCGTCGAGGCTCTCGCGAGGTCGGGCTCCGCCGTCCTCGCCCGCGGCCTCCTGGGCGAGGTGTCCCGCAGGGTCCGGGCCCTCGGGGCGGTCGACGCGGCCGTGCTCGAGTCGTTGGAGGCGGCCCTCCGCGGGGACCTCCCCGACGTGGACCTCCTCGAGGTGCTGCGAACCCGGGCGGAGGTCCAGATCTCGGAGCGTCTCCGCCGCGCCGTCTGAGAAAACCTGCCTTCCCTGTTGGAAGAATCCTCTCCTCGCGCAGCCTATGCGCAGAGGTACATCGGAGAGCGCTCCCCGACGCCCTCGTCAAGCCCCGCAGTGAGGTTGGAGGAGGCCGTCGTGAAGAAGTCCCTGGTATCCGTCGCCCTGCTCACCGCCAGCGGCGTCGCGTCAGCCGCGCCGCGTCGTTCCGCGGAGCCACATTGGGGAATCCGGCCCGAGAGAACGTCCGCTCCCTCGTCGCTCGATCTCGCCCGCTGGCTCGCGAGGCGCCTGCTGGAATCCGCGTCTCTCATCGCCCCGGTTCCCGTCGTGCTCCCTGAAGACCCGGAGCCCTCCGGCGAGACGGAGCCCGCGACCGTCGGGCCCGATTCCGTCTGCGTCCCGGAGCGAGGGCACTGCCCGGTGGGTTGACCCGAATCTGACACGGATACGGCGGTCGTTGGGCAGGCGGACCTGCTCCGCCAGCACACGGACATCATCTGTCATGCGCAGGCACCACACTACCGGTCGTGCGCTCGTGCCTCGGGACGTTCCCTGAGAGCTCCCCGCGGCGCAGAATGCCCGCGGCGGTCGCGTTTCCGGAGGCGTGAGCCCGAATTCGGTCTCAGGGGTGCCCATGAAGCTCGAAGACCTACAGCCGCAGGGGGCCGTTCGCGGCATCCTGCCCGACGGTCTCGTCACCGTCGTCAGCACCGAGTGGCACGGCTCGGACGCCCTCACCCTCATCTACCGCGGGCCCACCGGCGGCGTCGCCGAGGAGGTCCTCTACCGGCACGACGAGCCGCGCCTGACGCTCGTCGAGGCCGGCCGCCCCTGGAGCTTCGACGGCGACGGAGCGCTCTACCGCCTCGTGGCCGAGGCGCACCGCATCCGCCTCGCGCACCTCTTCGACCCCGTCCTGGCCGTCCACACCTCGCTCGTCGACCCCTTGCCGCACCAGATCACGGCCGTCTACGAGGAGATGCTCCCGCGCCAGCCGCTCCGCTTCCTCCTCGCCGACGACCCGGGGGCGGGGAAGACGATCATGGCGGGGCTCTTCATCAAGGAGTTGATCGCCCGCGGCGACCTGAAGCGCTGCCTCATCGTCTGCCCCGGGAGCCTCGCCGAGCAGTGGCAGGACGAGCTCTATCGCCGCTTCCATCTCCCGTTCGAGATCCTCACGAACGACAAGCTCGAGGCGGCCCGTACCGGGAACTGGTTCCTCGAGAACGACCTCGCGATCGCCCGCCTCGACAAGCTCTCCCGCAACGAAGACGTCCAGGCCCGGCTCGCCGCGCCGGACGCCGGCTGGGACCTCGTCGTCTGCGACGAGGCGCACAAGCTATCGGCCACCTTCTTCGGCGGCGAGGTCAAGCTCACGAAGCGCTACAAGCTGGGGCAGCTCCTCTCCGGCCTCACGCGCCACTTCCTCCTGATGACCGCGACGCCGCACAACGGCAAAGAGGAGGACTTCCAGCTCTTTCTCGCGCTCCTCGACGGCGACCGGTTCGAGGGGCGGTTCCGCGACGGCGTCCACCAGGTGGAGGTCTCCGATCTGATGCGCCGGATGGTCAAGGAGAGCCTCCTCAAGTTCGACGGCCGGCCGCTCTTCCCCGAGCGGATCGCCTACACGGTGCCCTACAAGCTCTCCGACGCCGAGGCGCGCCTCTACAAGGACGTGACCGACTACGTCCGCGAGGAGTTCAACCGGGCCGAGAAGCTCGCGAACGACAAGCGGGCCGGGACGGTCGGCTTCGCGCAGACCATCCTCCAGCGGCGCCTCGCTTCTTCCCCCGAGGCGATCTACCAGTCGCTTCGCCGCCGGAAGGAGCGGCTCGAGAAGCGCCTCCGCGAGCTGGAGCTCCAGCAGCGCGGCGGCGCGCTCCCCGCGGTGATCGCCGCCGGCCCCGACCTCGACCCGGACGACGTCGACGACCTCGAGGAGGCTCCGGAGAACGAGGTCGAGGAGGCGGAGGAGGAGATCCTCGACCAGGCGACCGCGGCGCGGACGATCGTCGAGCTGAAGACCGAGATCGCCACTCTCGCGCGGCTCGAAGGCCTCGCGGCCGAGGTCCGCCGGAGCGGCCGCGACACGAAGTGGCGCGAGCTCTCGCGCCTCCTCGGCGAGATCTTCACGCCCGCGGCGTTCGGCGAGAGCGTCGCGGAGGAAAGCGCGCCCTACGGCTCCGGGCCGCTCCCGAAGCCCGTCCCGTCACCCCGGCAGAAGCTCGTCGTCTTCACCGAGCACCGCGACACGCTCAACTACCTCGCGCGGCAGATCGGCACGCTCCTCGGCCGGCCGCAGGCCGTCGTCGTCATCCATGGCGGCATGGGACGCGACGAGAGGCGCAAGGCGCAGGAGACCTTCCTCCACGACCCGATGGTCCAGGTCCTTCTCGCGACCGACGCGGCGGGGGAGGGGATCAACCTCCAGCGCGCCCACCTGATGGTCAACTACGATCTCCCCTGGAACCCCAACCGCCTCGAGCAGCGGTTCGGGCGGATCCACCGCATCGGCCAGACCGAGGTCTGCCACCTCTGGAACCTCGTGGCCGACGAGACGCGCGAGGGCGACGTCTACCGCACCCTCCTCGAGAAGCTCGAGGAGGCCCGGAGCGCCCTCGGCGGCCAGGTCTTCGACGTCCTCGGCAAGCTCCAGTTCGACGGCAAGCCGCTCCGCGACCTCCTCATCGAGGCGATCCGCTACGGCGACCAGCCCGAGGTGCGCGCGCGCCTCACGCGGGCCATCGAGCAGACGATCGACCGGCCGCACCTCGAAGAGCTGATCGACGAGCGGGCGCTCGCCCACGACGCCATGGACACGAGCCGCGTCGCCCGCGTCCGCGAGGAGATGGAGCGGGCCGACGCGCGGCGCCTCCAGCCCCACTACGTCGAGTCGTTCTTCCTCGAGGCGTTCCGGCGCCTCGGCGGCACCGTCCGCCAGCGGGAGCCGCGCCGGTACGAGGTCACCCACGTCCCGGCCCCGGTGAAGAACCGCGACCGGCAGGTCGGCATGGGCGAGCCCGTCCTCGCGCGCTACGAGCGGATCGCCTTCGAGAAGGACCTCATCGCCCCCGCCGGCGAGCCTCTCGCCGCCTTCCTCTGCCCCGGCCACCCGCTCCTCGACGCGACTCTCGACCTGACGCTCGAGCGGCATCGGGACCTCCTCCGCCGCGGCACCGTCCTCGTCGACGAGCGAGATCCCGGCACGCGCCCCCGCGTCCTCTTCACGCTCGAGCACGCCATCCAGGACGCGAGCCTCCTCCCTTCGGGCGAGCGGCGGACGATCTCGCGGCGGATGCTCTACGTCGAGCTCGACGCCGACGGCGACGCCCGGCACCTTCAGTACGCCCCCTACCTCGACTATCGCCCGCTCGCGCCCGGCGAGCCGGCGATCGACGCCCTCTTCGGCCGCCCCGAGATGGCCTGGATCACCCGCGACCTCGAGAAGACCGCGCTCGGCCACGCCATCGCCACGGTCGTCCCGGGGCACGTCGGCGAGGTGCGTGACCGGAGGCTCTCCTGGGTCGAGAAGACGCGCGCCGCCGTGAAGGACCGCCTCACGAAGGAGATCGCCTGGTGGGACCACCGCGCCGAGGAGCTGAAGGCGCGCGAGCACGCCGGCAGGCCCGGCGCCCGCCTCAACTCCCAGGAGGCGCGCCGCCGTGCCGACGACCTCCAGTCCCGGCTCCAGAAGCGCCTCGCCGAGCTGGATCGCGAAGCCCAGCTTTCCGCCCTCCCGCCGGTCCTCCTCGGCGGCCTCGTCGTCGTCCCGATGGGCCTCCTCGTCGCGATGCAGGGGAAGCCCGCCGCCGCCCTCGCTGCCTCGCCCGACACGCAGGCCTCCGCCGCCCGCGCCCGCGAGATCGTCATGGCCGTCGAGCGCGGCCTCGGCTTCGACCCGATCGACCGCGAGACCGAGAAGCTCGGCTACGACGTCGAGAGCCGCGTCCCCGGCACCGGCCGCCTCCGCTTCCTCGAGGTCAAGGGACGCGTCTCCGGCGCCGACACGATCACCGTCACGAAGAACGAAATCCTCTACAGCCTCAACAAGCCGGACGACTTCATCCTCGCCATCGTCGAGTTCCTCCCCGACGGCGCGCACGGCGTCCACTACGTGCGCAAGCCGTTCCAGCGCGAGCCCGACTTCGGCGCGTGCAGCGTGAACTACGCGTTCGGCGATCTCATCGCGCGGGCGGAGGCGCCGGCGTGACCTTTGTGGAATTCCTTTGCGGTATGATTATCATACTGCGATGGTGAGGCGACACGAGCCGCCCGTCCTCCCGCGCGCGGCGGGGGCCGCGATCGAGCGGGCTCTGAAGATCATGCCGGTCGTCGTCGTCCTCGGGGCGCGACAGGCCGGAAAGCGCACCCTCGCCCAGACGCTCCCGGCTCTCGCCCGCCGGCCCTATTTCTCGCTCGACGACATCGACCTGAGGACGCACGCCGACGCGGATGGCGAGGCGTTCGTGCAGCGTGCGCCCCTCCCCGTTCTCGGCGAGGTCCAGCGGTCGCCGGATCTCCTCATCGCCGTGAAGCGGGCCGTCGACCTCGACGACCAGCGGACGCCCGGGATGTTCGTCCTGACCGGCTCGGCGAACCTCCTCCTCATGGAGAAAGTCAGCGAGTCGCTCGCGGGGCGCGCCGTCTACGTGACGCTTTGGCCGTTCACGCGACGGGAACGGCACGGCGAGGGCGCGACCGGCCCCTGGAGCGAGCTGCTCGCCGCCTCGTTCTCGCGCTGGCCGCAGGTCCTCGACGCGCACCCCGGGCCCGAGGAGTCCTGGAGCTCGGCGGCTCGGCTCGGCGGCTTCCCGGCCCCGGCGCACCGCATCGCCGACGAGTCCCTGCGGTCGAGCTGGTACGGCGGTTATGTCCAGACGTACCTCGAGCGCGACCTCCAGACGCTCCGCGCCGTCGAGAGCCTGGCCGACTTCCGGCGTCTCATGGGCGCCGCGAGCCTGCGCATTGGCTCGCTCCTGAACCAGGCCGAGCTGGGGAGGGACATCGGGATTTCCCAGCCCCAGGTCCACCGCTTCCTCAACATCCTGGAGGTGAGCTACCAGGCCGTCCGCCTCCCGGCCTACTCGGCCAACCGGACGAAGCGCCTCATCAAGGCGCCGAAGCTCTACTGGTGCGACACCGGTCTCGCCCTTCACCTCGCGGGGGAGACCGAGCCCCGCGGCGCCCACCTCGAGAACCTCGTCCTCGTCGACCTCCTCGCCTGGCGCGACCTCACGGTCGGCCGGCCGGAAGTCCTCTACTGGAGGACGGCGAGCGGGCAGGAGGTCGACTTCGTCGTCGAGACGCCGCGCCGCCTCCTCCCGATCGAGGTGAAGGCTTCATCGCGCGTCACGCGCTCCGACGTCGCCGGGCTCGAGGCGTTTCTCGACGAGTACCCCGACCTCGCCGACGGGGGCCTCCTCCTCTACGGCGGGAGGGAGACCTACAAGGTCACGAAACGCGTCCTCGTGGCGCCCTGGTGGAGGGTGATCTGATGCCCGCCTTGCACCTCGCCGGGGCTCGAGCACGACATGCATTTCCAGACGTCGAGCCCGGGTTTCGGAGATCACCGGAGGGAACATGAACCTGACCGGTCCGCTACTTCGCAGGGTAACCCTTCGGAACTACAAGAGCATCTCCGCGTGCAGGGTCGACCTCGGACCGCTCGTCTTCCTCGTGGGCCCGAACGGAGCAGGAAAGAGCAACTTTCTCGATGCCCTCCGGCTCGTCTCCGAGTCGCTGTCGACCTCCCTGGACCACGCGTTGCGCGACCGGGGGACCATCAAGGAGGTCCGGAGGCGGTCGGGGGGACATCCGAACCACTTCGCGATACGCCTCGATTTCTCGCTCCCGAACGGGAGGGTCGGTCACTACAGCTTTCGCGTCGCCGCCCGATCCGCGGGCGGCTACGAAGTCCAGACGGAGGAATGTCGGGTCGCCGAAGGTGCGGCGCTCGAGGGCGGAGATCACTTCAGGGTCGACCGGGGAAAGGTGACTTCCGCGTCCTTCTCCCCGCAGCCGGCGGCGATTCCGGATCGACTGTTCCTCGTGGCGGCGTCGGGGACGCCGCAGTTCCGACCGGTCTTCGACGCACTCTCGCGGATACGCATCTACAACCTCATCCCCCGTGAGCTTGCCGCCATGCAGAAGCCCGATCCGGGAGACCTTCTCCGGCGGGATGGCAGCAACGCGGCGAGCGTCTTGCAGCGGCTGACGCCGGCGGTGCGCGAGCGGGTGGACGAGCACCTCTCCCGCATCGTAGCCGGGCTCTCGTCTGCCGATCCGAAGACGCTCGCTTCGCAGGAGACGATCGAGTTCCGTCAGACGGTGCGGGGCCAGAAGCACCCCTGGCGGTTTCTCGCGTCTTCTATGTCCGACGGGACGCTCCGAGCTTTCGGAGTCCTGCTCGCCGCGTTCCAGGCGGCGTCGCGGCGCGAAGGGGCTATACCTCCGCTGGTCGTGGGCGTGGAGGAGCCGGAGGTCGCGCTTCATCCGGCAGCGGCTGGCGTTCTTCTGGGAGCCCTCCGCGAGGCTTCGCGAACCTGCCAGATCCTCGTGACGAGCCACAGCCCGGACCTCCTCGACAACCCGGATATTCCGATCGACGCCCTCCGCGCCGTCGACAACCGGGACGGGCTTACACGCATAGGGCCTATCGACGCGGCCGGCCGTAACGTGCTTCGGGAGAAGCTGTTCACCGCCGGAGAGCTGCTTCGCCAGAACCAGCTCGCGCCCGACGAGACAGCTCTCCAGGATGTGGACGACGAGCGTCAGCTCGAGCTCTTCGAGCTTCAATCACGATGAAGCCGATCTACATCGCTCCGATCGTGGAGGGGCACGGCGAGAAGGAAGCCGTGCCAGCTCTCCTCTACAGGCTCGCGAGCGCCGCTGGAATCGAGCGCTCAGTGCGAGTCAATCACCCAATACGCGTGAAAGCCGGTTCCTTTCTGCACGACGGGGCCTACCTTAAGCGCCACGCCACTCTCGCAGCCGAGAAAGCGGCGCAGGCGGGCGGCCTCGTCCTCGTCTTCCTCGACTGCGACGACGGCTGCCCGGCCACGCTCGGCCCGGATCTCCTTCGAAGAGTCAGGGCCGTCCGATCCGACGTCGAATGGCTCATCGTTCTCGCCCAACGCGAGTACGAGAGCTGGTTCTTGGCGGCGGCCCGGTCCCTGCGCGACCGGCACGGCCTGCCGTCGGACCTCGATCGCCCGCCGCAGCACGAGTCGATTCGTGACGCGAAGGGCTGGCTCGGTGACCGGATGGCCGGAGGGTACGACCCTCTCACGCATCAGTTCGCCTTCACTAAGCACTTCGACCTCGACGAGGCCGCAGGGAATCGATCGTTTCGCCGCTTCCGAGATCGAATAGGGACCGTGCTCGTATCTCGGACGGAGACGTGCTGACTCGGAGGCTGGGATGACACGCGAGGAGTTCGCTCGAAGGCAGCAGGAATGGACGAGCCCGGCCCTGTCCAGTCTCGTGCGCAGCTGCATTGGCCGGTACCTGGGCGCGCTTCGGCTGCTTCAGATTCGCGGTGAGCCTGCCGCCGTGCTCGAGCACGCCCGCCGTGAGGGCGGCCTCGACCTGGGGCCTCTCCTCCCGTTCTGGAACGCCGTCTGCGATCGGTATCGAAGCGAACGGTATGACGCGCAGGGGGAGCTCTTCGGCGACGAGGGGAAGGCGCGTCTCGACGCGTGGAACCGCTTCGTCTACCACGAGCTGTTTCCGGCGCTCTGCCGGGAGGACGAGATCGTGCGAAACGTCTTGCGAGCCGAAGCGCTCCTCCCGTCACGATCGCCACGAGGGGCGGCCGAAGCGCTCGTCCGCTACGCCGAGGACATGGTCTTGCCGGAGGGACTTCCTCTCAGGGATCCGGCGAACCCGGACGACTGAGCGGCCGGCGCGTGCGCCTTCGGGAGTCGGGAGAGCTCGAGAGCCGATGAGGTCGAGGAGAGCATGAGCAGGGAAATCAGCCGGAAGAAGCTGATCGAGGTGGCGCTGCCGCTGCAGGCGATCAACGAGGCGTCGGCGCGGGAGAAGTCGATCCGGCACGGGCACCCGTCGACGCTTCACCTTTGGTGGGCGCGGCGGCCGCTCGCGGCGGCGCGGGCGGTCATCTTCGCGCAGATGGTCGACGACCCGTCGTCGTGTCCCGATCTCTTCCCGACGGAGAAGAAGCAGGAGAAGGAGCGGCAGCGGCTCTTCAAGATCATCGAAGAGCTCGTGAAGTGGGAGAACACGACGAACGAGGAGGTCCTCGAGGCGGCGCGGGCAGAGATCTGGCAGAGCTGGCGGCGGGCCTGCGCCGACAACGCGGACCACCCGCGGGCGAAGGAGCTCTTCGACCGGCACAAGCTGCCCGCTTTCCACGACCCGTTCGCCGGGGGCGGCTCGCTCCCGCTCGAGGCGCAGCGGCTCGGCCTCGAGGCGTACGCGAGCGACCTGAACCCGGTCGCCGTCCTCATCAACAAGGCGATGATCGAGATCCCGCCGAAGTTCGCGGGGCGGCCGCCCGTGAACCCCGAGGCGCGCGCGAACGGGGAGCTGATCGCCCGCGAGTGGAAGGGGGCGCAGGGGCTCGCCGAGGACGTTCGCTACTACGGCAAGTGGATGCGCGACGAGGCCGAGAAGCGGATCGGCCACCTCTACCCGAAGGTCGAGGTGACGGCGGAGATGGCGAAGGGGCGGCCCGATCTGAAGCCGTACGTCGGCAAGAAGCTGACCGTCATCGCCTGGCTCTGGGCGCGGACGGTGAAAAGCCCGAACCCGGCCTTCCGGAAGGTGGACGTGCCGCTCGCCTCGACCTTCATGCTCTCGACGAAGGAGGGGAAGGAGGCCTACGTCGAGCCCGTCATCGAGGATGGCGGCTACCGGTTCACGGTGAAGGTGGGGAAGCCGAAGAAGGCGGAGGAGGCCAAGAACGGGACGAAGCTGGCGCGGGGGGCGAACTTTCGGTGCTTAATGTCGGGGACGGCGATCGAAGGCGACTACATCAAGGCGGAGGGGAAGGCCGGCCGGATGGGTGCCCGGATGATGGCGATCGTCGCGGAGGGGGAACGGAGCAGGGTGTATCTCCCGCCGACGTCGGAGCACGAGGCGATTGCGCGGAAGGCCAAGCCAGACTGGAGACCGGAGGGCGATGTGCCCGCGAGGCTTACCGGTGGAACGTGTGTGCCATACGGTCTCTCGGTATGGGGCGATCTCTTCACGCCGCGCCAGCTTGTGGCACTGACCACCTTCTCCAACCTTGTGCAGGACGCGAAGGAACGCGTCGAGCGGGATTCTGTGACGGCGGGGCCGCCGTACTGCAATGGACACCAGAGGGAAGGCGAGGGAGGGCCCATAGGCTATCCGGAAGCCGTCGCGAGCTACCTCTCTTTCGTTCTCAGCAAGTCGATCGATGGGAGTTCGACGATCTGCCGATGGATGACGCAGCGAGACTCCCTCTTTAGCACGTTTAGCCGGCAAGCCCTTCCGATGACTTGGGATTTTGCTGAAGTAGATCTGCTGGCAGACTGCACGAGGTCTTTGTCCGAGTCGACCGCGTGGACAGCCGAGAGCGTAGCGGCCCTCTCGGTCTCTGAGGGCACGAAGCCGGGGACGGCCTTTCAGGCGGACTGCGCGACGGAGGTCGCCGCGGACGGCAGGGTCGTGTCCACAGATCCTCCGTACTACAACAACATTGGATATGCGGAGCTGTCGGATTTCTTCTATGTCTGGCTTCGAAGGACTCTGCAGAGGGTCTTCCCGGAGCTCTTCAGGACGCTTGCAGTGCCAAAGATTGGAGAGCTGGTGGCCGCCCCGTACCGCCATGGCGGGGTGGAGCAGGCCGAGGCCTTCTTCCTTGACGGCATGACGTCTGCCATGTCCCGTCTTTCTGCGCAGGCGCACTCGGCCTTTCCCGTCACGATCTACTACGCCTTCAAACAGGCGGAAAGCCCGGATGATCTCGGGACTTCGAGCACCGGCTGGGAGACGTTTCTCGACGCGGTCATTAGGGCCGGATTGGGCGTGAGCGGTACTTGGCCCATGCGGACCGAGCGGCAGGGGCGCTCCGTCGAAGTGGCCTCCAACGCCCTCGCCTCCTCCATCGTCCTCGTCTGCCGCCCCCGCCCCGCCGATGCGCCCACCGCCACCCGTCGCGAGCTCGTGAACGCCCTCAAGGCCGAGCTCCCCGCCGCCCTCGCCCACCTCCAGCGCGGGAACATCGCACCCGTCGACCTCGCGCAGGCGGCGATCGGGCCGGGGATGGCGGTCTACACGCGCTATTCGAAGGTCCTCGACGCGGAGGGGAAGCCGGTCAGCGTCCGCGAGGCGCTCGCCCTCATCAACCAGGTCCTCGACGAGGCGCTCGCGGAGCAGGAGGGCGACTTCGACGCCGACAGCCGGTGGGCGCTCGCCTGGTTCGAGCAGCACGGCTTCGGAGAAGGCGAGTTCGGCGTCGGCGAGACGCTCTCGAAGGCGAAGAACACGAGTGTCGCGGGACTCGTCGACGCGGGGATCCTGAAGTCGAGCCGCGGCAAGGTACGGCTCCTGAAGCCGGCCGAGCTGTCGCCGAAATGGGACCCGGAGAGCGACACGCGGCTGACCGAGTGGGAGATGGTCCACCACCTGATCCGCGTCCTCGAGGCCGAGGGCGAGGCGGCGGCGGCGGCGCTCGCGGCGAAGCTCGGGGCGAAGGCCGAGGTCGCGCGCGAGCTCGCGTACCGCCTTTACACGATCTGCGAGCGGAAGAAGCGGGCCCCCGAGGCCCTCTCCTACAACGCTCTCGTCCAGAGCTGGCCCGAGATCGTCCGGCTGGCGCGGGAGGGCGGAGCGAGGGAGGCCGGCCAGGCCGACCTTTTCTCCTCCTGAGACGGCGAAACACGCTCTAAACTCTCCTTGTAGGAAGGAGAGATGCCGGGCATGAACGAGCTCTCCGCTTCGGACCTCAAGAGCGTCCTCCTCGCGAAGCTGAAGGAGTCGCTGACGGAGCCGATCCCGGAGGGGACGCCGCGCAGGCTCCACGGCGCCGCGAGCCTGCCGGGGAAGGTCAGCTCCGTCGTCGGCGTCCGCCGGTCCGGGAAGACGACGTTCGTCCACCAGGAGAGGCGCGAGCAGCTCGCGGCCGGGGCGGCGCGGGAGCACGTCCCGTACGTGAACTTCGAGGACGAGCGCCTGTCGGAGATGACGGCGGCGCAGCTCGGCCTCCTCCTCGAGGAGTACGGCCGGCTCTTCCCGGAGGCGCGCGAACGGGCGCGCGTCCTCTGGTCCTTCGACGAGATCCAGCTCGTGAAGGGGTGGGAACGGTTCGTGAGGCGGCTCCTCGACGAAGGGCGAAACGACATCCTCGTCACGGGGTCCTCGGCGGCGCTCCTTTCGCGCGAGATCGCGACGGCGCTCAGGGGCCGCGCCTGGGAGGTGCCGATCTACCCGTTCAGCTTCGCCGAGGCGCTCCTCTTTCAGGGGCGGCCGATTCCCGCGAGACCCGGCTTCCTCGGCGGCGCCGAACGCGGGCGCATCGAGCGGGCGTTCCTCGACTGGCTCTCGACGGGCGGCTTCCCGGAGGTGCAGAAGCTCGACGCCGCTTCCCGGGAAAAGATGCTGAGCGACTACGTCGACGTCGCGATGCTGCGCGACGTGATGGAGCGCCACGGGGTCGGGAACGTCGTCGGGCTTCGCTGGATGGTGAGGCAGCTCCTCGGCAACGCGGGGGCGCTCTTCAGCGTGGAGAAGTTCCACGCCGCGCTGAAGAGCCAGGGGGTCGCCATCGCGCGGGACACCGTCCATCAGCTCCTCGCCTGGCTCGAGGACTGCTTCCTCGTGAGGCCCGTCTGGATGGAGTCGGCCTCGGAGCGGCAGCGGATGGTGAACCCGCGGAAGTGCTACCCGGTCGACACGGCGCTCATCGCCCTCTTCGACCGGACGGGTCGCGCGAACACGGGGCATGCGCTCGAGACGGCCGTCCTCGTGGAGCTTCAGCGGCGGCAGCTCGCCGTGACGTATGTGAAGACGCCCGAGGGGCACGAGGTCGACTTCCTCGCGCGCGGTGCGGGTGGCCAGGCCGACCTGATCCAGGTCTGCGCCGACGCGACCGATCCGGCGACGGCGGAACGGGAGCTGCGAGCGCTCGTGGAGGCCGGCCGGATCCATCCGAAGGCGAAGAAGCGGCTCCTCACCCTGACGAGCGACGGCAGACCGGCGGAGGTCCCGCGAGGGGTCGAGGTCCAGCCGGCCTACGAGTGGATGCTCTCCGCTCCGGACTGAAGAAGGAACCAAGGACATGGCACTGACCAACCAGGAACGCGTCGGGAAGGCGATGGACCTCCTCAAGCAGGGGCTGGCCCCGTTCGTCGAGCGGGAGCTGACGAACGCGCACGGCGACCGGGCGCGCGCGGAGGCGCTGAAGCTCGTGGGCGAGGAGCCGAACGTCGCGAAACGGCCGCTCGCCGACTGGGACGTGGCGGCGCTCCTCAAGGTGATGCGCGGGGCGTGGAACGACGTCTTCGGCCGGGTCCTCGGCCGCGCCGAGCGGACGCTCGTCCAGGAGCTGGGCGACTGGCGGAACGACTGGGCGCACCAGAAGGCGCTCTCGAGCGACGACGCCGACCGCGCGCTCGACTCGATGGCCCGCCTCCTGACGGCGATCTCGGCGCCACAGGCCGACGAAGTAGGGAAGATGAAGCTCGAGCTGCGCCGCCTCGTCTACGACGAGCAGGTGCGGAGCGAGAAGCGGAAGGCGGGGGCCTCGCTCATCGACGTCGCCGCGGGCGGGACTCTGAAGCCGTGGCGCGAAGTCGTGACGCCGCACGCCGACGTGGCGAGCGGCGGCTACCAGCAGGCCGAGTTCGCGGCCGACCTCTGGCAAGTGCACCTCGGCGAGGGGACGCCGGAGTACCGCGACCCGACGGAGTTCTTCCGCAGGACGTACCTCACCGAGAGCCTCCGGGCGCTCCTCGTGAACGGCATCCGGCGGATCTACGGCAAGGGGGGCGACCCGGTCGTCCAGCTCCAGACGAACTTCGGCGGCGGCAAGACGCACTCGATGCTCGCGCTCTACCACCTCTTCTCCGGCGTCTCGGCCAAGAGCCTGCCGGGGGTCGAGGCGATCCTCGCCGAGGCGGGGGTCAAGGGGGTCCCGGCGGCGAAGCGCGTCGTCCTCGTGGGGAACAAGATCTCGCCCGGCAACCCGGTCACGAAGCCCGACGGCACGGTCGTGAGGACGCTCTGGGGCGAGCTCGCCTGGCAGCTGGGCGGGAAGAAGGCCTTCGCGAAGGTGAAGGCGGACGACGAGAAGGCGACGAGCCCGGGAGACGCGCTCCGCGAGCTGTTCAAGGAGTACGGCCCGTGCCTCGTCCTGATCGACGAGTGGGTCGCCTACGCCCGGCAGCTGCACGACCAGCGCGACCTCCCGGCGGGGACGTTCGAGACGCAGTTCTCGTTCGCGCAGGTCCTCACCGAGTCGGCGAAGCTCGCGAAGAACTGCCTCCTCGTCATCTCGCTCCCCGCCTCCGACACGACCGGCTCGCCCCACACGCAGACCGACGACGTTGAGGTGGGAGGGATCCGCGGGCGCGAGGCGCTGGACCGGCTGCGGAACGTCGTGGGCCGGCTCGAGGCGTCGTGGCGGCCGGCGACGTCGGACGAGGGGTTCGAGATCGTGAGGCGGCGCCTCTTCGAGCCGCTCGAAGGCCCCGCCTCGTTCACGCAGCGCGACCTGACGGCGCGCGCCTTCGGCGACACCTACCGCGCCCAGAGCGCGGAGTTCCCGCCGGAGTGCCGGACGGCCGACTACGAGAAGCGGATCCAGGCGGCCTACCCGATCCACCCCGAGATCTTCGACCGGCTCTACGCCGACTGGTCGACGCTCGCGAAGTTCCAGCGGACGCGCGGCGTGTTGCGGCTGATGGCAGCCGTCATCCACAGCCTCTGGGAGAAGGGGGACAAGAACCCGCTCATCCTGCCGTCGATGATCCCGATCGACGACGGGCGCGTGCGGGACGAGCTGACCCGCTACCTCTCCGACAACTGGGTCCCCATCCTCGAGAAGGACGTGGACGGCCCGGGGTCGCTCCCGCTGAAGCTCGACGGCGACGTCCCGAACCTCGGCAAGCTCCACGCGACCCGCCGCGTGGCGCGGACGATCTACCTCGGCTCGGCCCCGACGACCTCCGCCGCGCATCGCGGCCTCGAGGACCGGCGGGTGAAGCTCGGCTGCGTCATGCCGGGCGAGCCTCCGGCCGTCTTCGGTGACGCATTGAGGCGGCTCGCCGCGGCGGCGACGTACCTCTACCAGGACGGCCCGCGCGCCTGGTATTCGACGCAGCCCACCGTGACGAAGCTCGCCGAGGACCGCGCCGAGCAGCTGAAGCGCGACCCCGACAAGGTCGCGCAGGAGCTGGAGGATCGACTCCGCGCCGACCTCCGGAAGACGGGCGACTTCACGCGCATCCACCCGCTCCCGCGGTCGGGCGCCGACGTGCCGGACGACCTCGAGACGCGCCTCGTCGTCCTCTCGGCCGAGGACCCCTACGGCAAGGAGCCTTCGAGTCCGGCCGAGGTCGCGGCGAAGGCGATCCTCGCGTCACGCGGCAGCGCGCCGCGCCTCTACCAGAACACCCTCGTCTTCCTCGCGGCGGACAGGGTCCGTTTCGAGGACCTCGACGAGGCTCTCCGGAAGTTCCTCGCCTGGGAGTCCATCGTCGCGGACACGAACACCCTGAACCTCGACCCGCACCAGGTACGGCAGGCCGAGACGCAGAAGCAGGCCGCCGACGGTGCCGTGACCGCGCGCCTTCCCGAGACCTACCAGTGGCTCCTCGCGCCAGGCCAGGCCAACCCCCAGGCGCCCGTGAAGTGGGAGGCCACACGCCTCACCGGCACCGACGCCCTCGCCGTCCGTGCGAGCAAGAAGCTCAAGAGCGACGAGTGGCTCGTCACGACCCTCGGCTCGACGGTCCTTCGCAAGCACCTCGACGACGTTCCCCTCTGGCGAGGCGATCGCGTCGCCATCCGCCAGCTCGTCGACGACTTCGCGCGGTACCTCTACCTTCCGCGGCTCCTCGGCCCGGAGGTCCTGGCGCACGCCGTCACCGACGGCGTGCGCCTCCTGACCTGGCAGGTCGATACATTCGCGTACGCGGAGAGCTTTGACGAGGCCGGGCCGCGGTATCGCGGGCTCAAGTGCGGGCAGGTCGTCGCCGTGTCGCCGGAGAGCACGGGGCTTCTCGTGAAGGCCGATGTGGCGCGGAAGCAGATCGACGAGGAGACGCAGGCCGCGGCGGCCGCCGCCGCGGCGGGGGCGGGCTCTGCATCAGCGCCGGGTGCGGTGGCAGGAGGAGTCTCCGGCCGGGCTTCGTCTTCGGCTCCCGGTGCGAGCCCCGTACCGGCAACGGTGCCCGCGGGTCCGATTCCGCCGCGCCGCTATCACGGCACCGTGAGGCTCGATCCGGCTCGCGCCGGAAGGGACGCGAGCCGGATCGCCGACGAGGTCATCGCCCACTTCGCCGGCCTCGAAGGCGCGGACGTGACCGTGACGCTCGAGATCGAAGCGACGATTCCGGACGGCGCTTCCGAGCAGCTCGTGAGGACGGTGACCGAGAACGGCCGAACGCTGAAGTTCGAGAGCTTCGGCTTCGAGGAGGAGTAGGCGGGACGACACGCATCTCGCGAGGTCGCTTCGCCGGACGGCGAGGCGCTCGCGAGACCTGGGCGGGGCTGGCATCCGCTCCCGCGGTGCGTGCCGCCTGCAGCGTGTTCCGGCCGCGCCGGGCTCATTCGGGCGCGACGCGGTGGCCGTCGCAGGTCGCTCACCGTGCGATGGCCAGCCTGGTCGTAGAAGGCCGAGCGGCTCACTCCCAATAGGTCATGATGTAGGACTTCCTGTCGGGGCGATGATTGCCCCTCCCGATGAAGCACATCTTCGTGTAGCGCTCGACGATCTGAAGAACGGCCAATGCATCGTTGAGATCGTCTGCCAGCAGCATCCAGTGGCTTCCCTCTCTGAGCCGCCAACCGTCGGCATCGATGTCCTCGGCGACGACCTTCGAGGGATCGTATGGAATCGCATCCTCTCGCGTCAGCGGCTCGTGCGGGAGACCGCTGTTCCCGGCCCAGTATTCCGTAATGTAGTCGATTCTATTCGCTCTGCGGTTGTCCCGCCCCACGAAGCCCTGTCGCGTGTATCTGCGAGCGACGCAGAGAGCGTTGCGAGCGTCCTCCTTGCTGTCGAGAATCTTCATTCGGCTCACGCCGTCGGTCAGCAACCAGCCTCTTGCGCCTTCGTCGACGATTCGCAGCGTGCGCGGGTTGTATGCGATCTCGTCTCGTGTGAGGACGTCGTACACATCCTGGATCAAGTACATTCGATCGTCGATTCCGCACTGGCCGTATCCGATCCGGAAGCAGCCGTCGTTGCCGTGGGTCGAGCCCCAGCTGTTCTTGCAGATCCAGCAGGATTGCTCGTCGCTGTAGCCGATCACTGCGACGGCGTGTCCGCCAAGCGTGCTTCCAGCGTGATGCGTGTAGACGCCGTTTGCACCGAGGCTCCAGTACGTCATGAAGTCCTGATACACGGTGAATCTCGTGACGAGGGGGCCGTCCTCGCACAGCCATCGCTTCGCCTGCCTGACGTTGCTCGTGGAGTCGTAGCCCTTGATCTTCCACGTGCCCTGCGTGCCCAGGACCAGCTCGGCATTCTGATTGACGTCGCGGTAGGGATAGTCCTCTTCCGGACAGGCGCCCTGGTCGACGAGGTAATCCAGTGCGGGCGGTATGGACCAGCCGTATCTGGGATCACCCAGATTGCACTGCCGCTCATTGACGAAGAAGAGATTGGCTTCGGACGTGTCGAAGGGTAGGGAAGCGTCGTTCGCCTCGATGCGCTGGTGAGCCTCGAGCGCGGCGGAGACGCCAAAGGCGACGCATGAGCCGCAGCCACCCTGGTTCTTCGGAGGCGAGATCCAAGTGTGTCCATGGACATCGCGCCAGTCCCACGTCCTGGGAAGCGCGGTGACGAACGGTCGTGTCAGACGGTTCCCGCCGGGCTGCCAGAGGGCGACGGCCGCATCGGCGGGCCGGCGCATTCGCGGTGATCGAGCCGTGGGTGCTCCAGGGGCAGGTGGCATGCCGCCCATGGCGAACGGTCTCGAGATGGCTTCGAGCTCGGTGTCGTCGGCGATGTCGGCCGGTATGGCCCACTGGGCTTTGGAAGCGTTGAGGATGCTCCGGAGTTCCTTGACTTTCATGGGACGCCTCCCTGTATGAGTGTCGCGTCAGGTTGGATTGGCGTTATCTCCGACGCGGCGCGGGACGATGGGGCGATGGCATCACCGCCGTCGGCCGCGCCGAACCCGGGGGCAGCGAGGGATGGCGGAGCAGGTGAAGAGGAAGGGACGGTCGCCGCATCTCCGGACAGGGAGAGTCGGTGCCTCACGTGGCCGGCGAACGGGCTCACAGCGAGGGCTCAACGATGGGGACGGGAACCCTCGAGGAGTCTACGTCGGTGTGACGGGGCGAGCTAGAGGATCATCAGATGGGTCTTGCCGGATCGACCCGGATAGTAGAGGCGGACGCGCACGATGTACCGCCGTCCGGCGAGGAGCCTGTAGGTGATCATCGCGTTCCGCTCTTCGCCGCTGTCGTCGTCGCCGGAGAGATACACAGGCTCGCCGTTCACGTCCTCGAAGAGAACGAGGAGCGTGTCCGTCGCACCTTTCGTCTCGATTGTGTACTTCTGGGAGACGGCGGGAGCAACCGCGAAGTCCACCTGTTCGCCCGCCGCCAGGTCAACGGCGCGGGACTCGAATGGAGCGAGAAGCGGCAGGGTGTGGTCTACCGGCGGATACCATTTGCGTACCCACGCCATGTCGTCAGCGGACAGTGTGCCGGGCGGCGTGAGCCCGTTCACGTCGTATTCCTGAGGCTCGTCGATGAGGCCGGGCTCGAACTCGTACTCCATGATCGAGTCGGGATCCCATCGCGAGCCCTGGACCTGCTGCGGGGAAAGCTTCTCCAGGATGTTGTGATACGTCGTGGACCTGTCCCAGCGATTTGGTGGTTTCGCAAGAGCATCGTAGACCGCCTGCTCATGCCACTTGATGCCGGCATAGGGGTTCTGGTGTTCGTGCTCCATTCCGAGGACGTGGCCGAGCTCGTGAAGTGCGGTGCCGCGACCGTATGGCGAGGTTAGGTCCCATCCGTAGACGGTCGTCGGCTCGTTGAGCGAGATGTTGAGGATGTCGCGACCGACCCCGGACGCGGACGTTCCGTCGACGAGGGAGTATCCCACCCGAACCTCGGCCTGCGCGAGCAGCGGAACTTCCTTGAATTCCAGGCCGATGCCGATGGCTTTCCACTTCGCGAATGCGTCTCGCACTGCGTCGGCTTGACCATGTGGCACGGAGTAGCGAGAGCTTCCTGAGAAGAAGGCGTAGTGCAGGACGGTTCCGTTGACCCACTTCGACCGTCCGAGGACTATTGCCGCCGCGCGCGCAGGGTCCGCGGTGACGGCTGGCGGGAGGGCGGGAGCGCTCCGCGGGAGGTTCCGACAATAGGGCTTCGTCGTTTGATGTCCGGATGATCTCCCGCCGTCGGCGGGTGCTGGGGGCTTTGCCATGGGATCTCCTGGTGAGGACTGCAGAAGCTCGCGACGGCCCGGTCGAGCCGGATCGCGCGGGCCTGAAACGAGGTGCGGGAATGCTCGTGTCGAAAGCGCCTGGCCCGGAGGTCTGGACGTCTGCGACGGCACCACGCGGTACGCGTCGATGGGCGTAGCGGCAGGCGGAGGTCCGGGAGGAGTGACCGGAAGAGGGGATCCGGCGCGAGGTGAGTCGCGTAGACACGGGGGTCCTCGAGGAGAACCGCCAGGATCGTGAACGTGTCGCATGAAGGGCCTTGGTTATCCGGCCGGTCGCGGGCTCGGGGCGCCGTACGCGCCACGGGAGGGAGAGATGCGAAGGCGACGCGTCTCGTCGCCAGTGCCCTACGGGCGCCTGCGACTCGCTTCGGCGGGCTGCCGGACGAACCGGTCCCCGCCGGTTGACGGGAGCGTCGCTGCAGTACCCGTTGGTGGGGTGCGCGGAAACCGTGCGGGGCAGCGCGACGTTGTCATGAGGGCCTGCGCGCGAGAGCCCGTCTCGCGGGAGGAAGGACCGCCCAACGACCGCCGACGGAGAGTGTCTGGTTCCGAGAAGGACCTGCCGCTGGCGGGGAGCTACAGCTGACCCGTCCTCGAGGTCGCCCTCAGACCCCGCCGGTCCCAGAAGACGAGCCGAAAGACCGGCGGGGCCGAGGTATCTTGGGGACGCCCGATCTCCAGGGCTGTGGTGCTGCCGCTGTAGAGGTCACAGCCAGCGTCCTGGTACGAGGCTTCAGGAGCGCCGCTGGCGTTCAGCGGGCCGATGTCCCGGCCCCTCTTCGGCTCGTTCTCCAGCTCGACTCGTAGGTCCTCGAGTGCGATTCCGTTCGTGGCGTTCACGGCGACCGACCGTTCGGCGGCGATCGATCGAGAGGGGCGGTCTTGTTCGTCGCGGGGGCACTCAGCGCGAGACTGAAATGCGACGAACGCCCGATAAGAGTGCCCGTGGGCGACCGAACGACCGAGTGTCCCGATCCAGAGGTAGAGCGTTCGCTCGAGGTCGCCCAGGACCTCCGACGCGGTGGCGTCCGTATTGGCAGGGAGCAGGCCGAGAGCGTGAAGGAGAGGTTCGAGCGATCCTCGGATGTGAACGAAGAACCTCGAGAACCGCGCTCCGCGGTCAGAATCGACCGTTTCCTGATGGCCGTAAACGAGGATGGCTTTGGCTGCATTGTCGACGATCAGTTTGACGGCCTCAGGGAAGCCGTCGGCGCTCGGCGCGGGGGGTGCCCAGCCTGGTCGGTCAGGCGACACATTCGATGTCGTGGTTGCCGAAGGGCGCGCGGCGGCCGGGGCGCGGATGGGCGCAGATCGGCGCAAATGGAGTCGCTATGCCGCCAGGCCACTGGATCGAGATCGAACTTCCAGAAGTCCTCGATGTCGCCGAGAAGGATCAGGCGGAAGGCGCCGCCCCTGTGGCTCTGAAGCGCGGTGCGCAACGCCAGGTACGCGGCGCAGCCCACCGTGACGAAGCTCGCCGAGGACCGCGCCGAGCAGCTGAAGCGCGACCCCGACAAGGTCGCGCAGGAGCTGGAGGACCGACTTCGGGCCGACCTCCGGAAGACGGGCGACTTCTCGCGCATCCACCCGCTCCCGCGTTCCGGCGCCGACGTACCGGACGACCTCGAGACGCGCCTCGTCGTCCTCTCGGCCGAGCACCCCTACGGCAAGGAGCCTTCGAGCCCGGCCGAGGTCGCGGCGAAGGCGATCCTGGCGTCACGCGGCAGCGCGCCGCGCCTCTACCAGAACACTCTCGTCTTTCTCGCGGCCGACCGTGTCCGCCTCGAGGACCTCGACGAGGCGCTCCGGAAGTTCCTCGCCTGGGAGTCCATCGTCGCGGACACGAACACCCTCAACCTCGACCCGCGCCAGGTGCGGCAGGCCGAGACGCAGAAGCAGGCCGCCGCCTTCGCGTACGCGGAGAGCTTCGACGAGGCGGCGTCCCGCTACCGGGGGCTGGAGTGCGGGCAGGTCGTCGCCGTGCCGGCCGAGAGCACGGGACTTCTCGTGAAGGCGGACGTCGCGCGGAAGGAGATCGACGAGGAGACGCAGGCCGCGGCGGCGGCCGCCGCCGCGACGGGG
>JAKPXO010000295.1 GCA_029567505.1 Acidobacteriota bacterium | reverse complement strand
CGGGAGGCTCTCCGGCGGCGTCCGCGATGGCGCGGTCGAGCTCGATGAGCGACGAGACCGGGATCCAGTCGGTCGGGAGGACGGGGCGCGAGAGGAGGGCGACGACCGGCTCGGAGAGGCGCTGCCGGACGGGCTCGTAGCCCGCCCCGAAGCGGTTCGTGGCCCAGCTCAGGTGCGCCCTCAGCATCGTCCCCTTCACCATGGCGCGGGGGTCGAGCCGGTCGGGCGTTTCGGCGTTCATCGGGTGCGGAGGTTATCGCGTTCGGGCCGGGCCCGGACGGCCCACGTCATGCCTCGCGGGCGGAGCCGGAGCGAAGGGGGTACTTCGTCGCGACGTAGTCGTCGACGAGCGCCTGGAAGGCGGCCGCGAGCTCCTCGTACGACCCCTTCAGCGTCGTGAACTTCTGGCCGTCGACGTAGACGGGGCAGCTCGGCGCCTCGCCCGTCCCGGGGAGGCTGATCCCGATGCTCGCCGCCTTCGACTCGCCGGGGCCGTTCACGACGCACCCCATGACGGCGAGCGTCATCGTCTCGACCCCCTCCCGCTCGGCCTTCCAGGCCGGCATCTTCTCGCGCACGTACCCTTCGATCCTCTCGGCCAGCTCCTGGAACGTCGTCGAGGTCGTCCGGCCGCAGCCGGGGCAGGCCGTGACGCTCGGCGCGAACGCGCGGAGGCCGAGCGACTGGAGGAGCTCGCACGCGGCGTAGACCTCCTCGCGCCGGTCGCCACCGGGGCGAGGGGTGAGGGAGACGCGGATCGTGTCGCCGATCCCCTCGGCGAGGAGGACTCCCATGGCCGCCGACGACCAGACGAGCCCCTTCGTTCCCATCCCGGCTTCCGTCAGGCCGAGGTGGAGCGGCTGGTCGGTCTTCGAGGCGAGGTCGCGATAGAGCGCGATCAGCTCCGGCGGCCGGGACACCTTGCACGAGATGACGATCTGGTCCTTCCGAAGGCCGTTCTCGAGCGCGAGCCGGGTCGACTGGAGGGCCGAGAGGACCATGCACTCGTTCAGGATCTCTTCCGGCGTCTTCCCCAGGTCCCGATCCGTGTTCTCCTGCATCCTCGCCATGACGAGCTCCTGGTTCAGGGAGCCGCCGTTCACGCCGATGCGCACGGCCTTCGCGTTGTCGCGGGCCACGGCGCAGATCGTGGCGAACTGCTCGTCGCGCCTCCGTCCCGTCCCGACGTTGCCGGGGTTGATCCGGTACTTCGCGAGGGCCTTCGCCATCTCCGGATACGACGTCAGGAGCGTGTGGCCGTTGTAGTGGAAGTCGCCGATGAGAGGGACATCGCAGCCCGCGTCGTCGAGGCGCCTGCGGATCTCGGGGACCGCCGCCGCCGCCTCGGGGAGGTTCACGGTGACGCGGACGAGCTCCGAGCCCGCCTCGGCGAGCTCCAGGCACTGCTTCGTCGTCGCCTCGACGTCGGCCGTGTCGGTCGACGTCATCGACTGGACGACGACGGGCGCGCCCCCGCCCACCGTCACCTTCCCGACCTTCACCGCCACCGTGGCGTGGCGCTTCGCGTTCGTCGTCAAGGAGGACCTCCCGCGGGACGCGTCCCGCGCGCGCGCCACGTTAGCAAAGCCGACCGGCCCCTCTCCGCCGCCGGCCCGCCGGGCGGCGGAGCCGAGGCGGCGCCGGGGGGCGTCAGCGGCCCGCCGGAACCTCCTGCCGTCCCCGGGCCCGGAGCGCCCGGAGCCCCTCGCGCAGCGACGGACGCGACCACCAGAGGAGGCCGAGGGCGGAGAGGACGGCGAGACCCTGCGCGAGCGAGACGAGCGTCCGGCCGGCGAGGACGACGCGGACCACCGGGGCGGCGTCGGCCGCGAGCATCTCGCGGCTCCACCACGTGCTTCGGGCGCCGCGGGGCAGCTCGACCTTCGCGGGGAGCCCCTCGTAGGACGGACCGCCCGCCGCCTGCGGCTCCGGCGCGGGGGACGCGGGCGCGTCGGAGCGCACCGCCTTGCGGGCCACCGGCGCCGACGCGGCCTCGGAGTAATAGGCGACCTCGGCGGGAGGGGCCTCGGGGCCGCGCGAGCGGAGGAGGCCGGAGGGGATCGCGACCGCGAGGACGACGAGCGCGGCGAACGCGCCGAGCGCGCCGAGCGCGACGAGGGTGCGGAGGCGTGGCCTTCTCTCCCTCGCGACGGCGGCAATCCAGACGACCGTCAGGACGATCGCCGCGGCGACGACGACGTACGCGGCGGTGTCCGAGGCGAACGCCGAGAGGGCGAGGAGCCCGGCCAGCAGGGCCGCGCGCCGCGGCTCGAACCGGAGCGCGCCGAGGAGGCCGAAGAGCCACCCCGAGAGGAGCAGGAAGACGACGCACGCTTCGATCGACGGCACCGCCAAGCGGCTCTCTCCGCCGAAGCGCTCGTAGAGGGGGACCCAGGCGTCGGGGTAGCGGAGCTCGACGGCGTACCGCGTCGAGGGGACCGGCAGGTGCGGTACCGCGAGGCTCCCGGCCGCGAAACCGAGCGACCGGCCGAGGCCCTGTCGGCTCTGGAGGAGGAGCGCCTGCGGCCCGGAGGCGAGCGGGAGCCAGAGCTCCCCTTTCTCGTTCCTCGTCAGGAAGACCGCCTCGTCGCCGAACGCCGCGTAAGTCGGCTCCGGGGAGGACGGGAGCGCCAGGTCGGAGGCTCCCTGGTTGTCGAGCTCGAAGAGGGACTGCCCGAGGACGGGGCCGTCGGCCGGGACGAAGAGGGTCTGAGCCGTCGCGCGAACGGCGTAGCTCGTCGAGCGGAGCGCCTCGAGGCGCTTCACGCTCCAGGCGAAGGCGTCGCCCTTCCCGAGGAGGAACGCCTGCCCGCCCCGGAACTCGCGCGGCATCCCCGTCTCCTGCGGGCTGACCCGTTTCGCCGCGGTCCGCGCCTCGGCCCGGAGCAGCGGGTGGCTCTCGAGGAGGAGGTAGGAGAGCGCCGCGTCGACCGGCGCGTGGAACTCCGTCCCGCCGAGGGTCCCCGTCAGGACGATCGTCCCGTCGCCGGGCGGCAGGTCGAAGCGCGTCCTCCCTTCCTTCACGTCGTACGGGCCGGGCGCGACGACCTCCTGGACCCGCTCGCCGCTGCCGAGGACGAGGTCGAACGGGGCGCGGCCCCGGTTCGGGTTCCTCACCTCGATCGTGAAGCGGAAGCGGGTCTCGTCGGGGAGGAGCGTGATCCGATAGCGTCCCGTCGCCGTCGGCGCGAGGGCTTCGCCGTCCGCGGCGATCCGCCGCACGACGGTGAAGGGCCTCGTCCCGTCGCCCGGGTCGGGGCCGGGAAGGAACTCGCCGTCCGCGACGTCCCCCTCCGGGAAGAGGACGGCCCGGCCGGCGACGAACGAGAGACGGTCTCCCGAAGAGGGGACGAGCCGGCAACGGACCTCGAAGCGCGCGCCGAGCGGCGTCAGCGTGTAGGCCGCCTCGGTGCCGCGCGAGACGAGGGCGCTCCCGT
>JAKPXO010000261.1 GCA_029567505.1 Acidobacteriota bacterium | reverse complement strand
GTCGTCATCGACGAGGCCCACCACTGCGTCCGCCTCGGCAACGCCGGCGACCGGGACGACTCGCAGCGCCGCCGCCTCGCCGAGACGCTTGCCCGCCGGACGGACGCGCTCCTCCTTCTGACGGCGACCCCGCACGACGGCTTCGACCCGCACTTCGCCTCCCTCGTCGAGCTGCTCGACCCGAGCCTCGTGGACGGCCGGGGGAGCCTGCGTGGAGAGGCTTACCGGAGGCACGTCGTCCGGCGCCTCAAGTCCCATGTCAAGGACCCTCAAACCGGCGCGCCGCTCCTCCCGGAGCGCCAGGTCCTCCCGCGCGCCGTTTCGTTCTCGAAGGACGGCGAGCCCCGCTTCTCCGAGCTCCAGGAGCGGCTCCTCGGCCTCGTCGCACCGCGCCTTCGCTCGGCGCTCCGGCAGAAGCGCTACGACGACGTCTTCTCGTTCCTCACGCTCCTCAAGCGCTCCGTCTCGACGGTCGCCGCGTGCCGAACGACGCTCGCGGCCGTGGGGCGGCGGCTCGGGCAGCTCCAGTCGGAAGGGCTCGAGAGGGAGGAGGCGAAGAAGCAGCGCCTCAAGACCCTGCGCGCGCTCGAGAGGCAGATGGCCCGCTTCGGGACGCTCTCGGCCGAGGACGAGGCCGAGCACGCCGGCCTCGAGGCGGAGGAGATCGCGGCCGAGCTGGCCGAGCAGGCTGTCGCGGGTGACGACGCGGCCGGCCTCGCGCGCGAGGTCCGCCGAGACCGCGATCGCCTCTCGCGCCTCGACGAGACGCGGCGGGGCCTCGAAGAGCTGGAGCGGCTGGCGGCAAAGGCCGAAGCGGAGGACCCCAAGCTCCGCCGCCTCGTCGGGGAGATCCGCGAGATCCGGGCCACGGAGAGAGGCGCGAACGTCCTCGTCTTCACCGAGTACGCCGACAGCCAGGGGGCCGCGGTGGCGCGCCTCCGTGCCGCGGTCGCGGCGGGGCAGCTCGGCGGAGAGGTCCTTTCTCTCACCGGCCTCGCGGCCGACGAGGGGGGCGAGGAGCAAGCGGACCTCGCGAAGGCCCGCGAGAGGATCCTCGCGCGATTCTCGAAGTCGGACGGCCTGATCCTCGTCACGACCGATACCTCCGCCGAGGGCCTCAACCTCCACGAGCGCTGCCACCACCTCCTCCACGTCGAGCTCCCCTACAACCCGAACCGGCTCGAGCAACGCAACGGCCGCATCGACCGCTACGGGCAGAAGAAGGAACCGGTCGTCCGCTACCTCTACCTCGCCGGCACGTTCGAGGAGCGGCTCCTCCTCCGCCTCGTCGGGAAGTGGGAGCGGCAGCGGGCGCTCCTCACGTTCGTCCCGAACACTCTCGGAGTGATCCCGGGCGCGGGCTCGGGCGCGATCCGGCTCCTCGAGGGAATCGTCGAGGAGGAAGGGCTCCTCTTCACGCCCGCCGGCCGGCTCGACTTCGCCTCCGGCGAGGACGAGGACGCCACGAGCGCCCCCTACCGCGAGCTGCTCGAAGAGGTCGACCGGGCCTTCTCGGGCTTCGAGAAGGCGGCGAAGACGCACGCCTGGCTCGCCGAGGCGGGCCTCGGCGCCGAGGCGTCGACGCTGAGCGAAGCCGAGAAAGCCCGGAGCGCCGGGAGCCGCCTCGCCTCTCCCGATCTCGTCTCCTTCGTCCTCGATGCCGTTCGGGCCGACTCGGGAGACCCTCACGCCGTCCGCCCGGCCGGGGACGGACTCTACGACCTGCGCCTCCCTCCGGGCTGGACGCACGGCCTCGACGAGCTGCCGGGCTGGGAGGCGGGGGAACGCCTCCTCCGCCTCACGACCGACCCGGATCGAACCTCCGACGCCTCAGAACGCTCGCTCGGGTACCTCGGCCGCGCTCACCCGATCGTTCGGCGCGCCCTCGACCGCGTCCGGCAGTCCCGGTTCGGAGCGGCCGACGAGGTCTTCGACCGGCGCGTCGGCGTCGCCCGGTTCGACGAGCCGGAGCCCGCCGTCCTCTTCACCTTCGTCGCCCGCCTCGCGAGCGGCGCCGGCCCCGAGCTGGAGCGGGTCGTCGCCGTCCTTCGGCGACGCGATGGTCGAGACGAGCCGCTTCTCGACCCGGAATCCTGGAGCCCTCTCGTCTCGCCCGACCGGGCCATTCCTCCGGCCGGAGCGTGGAAGCGCAGCTTCGCCCCCTGGGCGAACGGCGCCGCCGACCGCGCCCGCGCCGCAGCCCAGGAGGCGTTCACCCCGGAGGCCGAGGCGTTCCGGGCCGCGCACGCCGAGGAGACTGCGCGCGAGCGGGAGTCGCTATTCGCCTGGCTGAAGGGGCGGGTGGCGGAGATCACGGGGACGTCGATCGCGCCACGCCAGGGCGGTCTCTTCGCCGAAGCAGAGGGAGCCGGGCCGGGCTGGGCGGCGCTTACCGACCCGGCCGCACGTCTCGCCTCCTTCGCCGTGGCCGAAGGCGTTCCGTCGAAGGCCCGCCACGAGGCGGAAGGCGTCCTCCGCCTCTTCGGGCAGCGCCTCGACCTCCTCGACCGCCGCGCGCGCCTCGAGCCGCTCGCCGTCGAGCCGCTCGGGATGCTCCTTCTCGTGCCGGCGGCCTCCTCGGCGGCGACGGCGGAGGCCTGACGTGCTCGACCTCCGCGACTGCGCCTTCTTCGGCCACGCCCTCCCGGAGCCGTTCGTCAAGCTCGAGCTGGAAGGCCGTCTCGGGAAGGCGGGCCTTCTCCCGAGGGCGGCGGGCGTCGAGAAGAAGCGGCTCGAAGAGGAGTGGGAGGCGTATCGCCGCGCCCTCCGGAACCTCGGCTCGGCGGGCGGGCCGAGCCACGTCGTCAACCGCGTCGTCGCGCCGCTCCGCGGGCCGCTCGGCTACCTCGCCCTCGAGCGGGAGGAGGCCGTCGAGACGCGCGAGGGGGAGGAGGACGGCGGCTGGCTCCTGAACGGGACGCCTCAGGGGCCGCGCCTCCGCGCCTTCGCCTTCGACCTCGGCGCCGACCTCGACGCCCCTTCCCGCCGCGGCCGCGCCTATCGCTTCAGCCCGGGGCGCATCGCCCACCGCGTTCTCCTCGCGAAGGGCGAGCGGGCCGGCCTCCTGACGAACGGCCTCCAGCTCCGACTCCTCCTCTGCGACCCGGCCCGCCCCGAGAGCCACATCGCCTTCCGCCTCGACCGCGGCTCTGGGGGCTGGGCCGCGCAGAGGAATGCGCCCGACTCCTTCCGCCTCCTCCGCGCGCTCGGCTCGCCCGCCGGCCTCGCCCTCCTCCCCGACCTCACCGAGGCGGCCCGACTCAACCAGACGACGGTCACGAAGAGCCTCCGCCGGCAGGCTCGCGCCGCCGTCGAGGGCTTCGTCCAGGAGCTCCTCGACCGGCCCGAGAACGCGCCCCTCCTCGCCGCGCGTTCCGACCTGGCGAAGGACCTCTGGCGCGAGGGGCTCGTCCTCGTCTACCGCCTTCTCTTCGCGCTCAAGCTCGAGGCCTCGGCCGACCCCGCCCGCGTTTTCAGCTTCGCCTCCACCGCCCTCTGGCGCGACGCCTACTCGCCGAACGCCGCCCTCGGGCCCGTCGCCCGGAAGGTCCTCGACGAGGGGGCCGAGACGGGGAGGCTCCTCGAGGACGGCCTCCGCGCCCTCTTCCGCCTCTTCTCGCGCGGCATCTCGTCGAGCGAGCTGCGCATCAGCCCGCTCGGAGGCGCCCTCTTCGGCGAGGGGACGACCCCGCTCCTCGACGCCCTTCGCTGGGGCGAGCGCGCCGTCGCCCGCCTTCTCGTCAACCTCCTCTGGACGAAGGGAGACGGGAAGAGCGGCGACCTGCGTGTCCACTACGGGACGCTCGACGTCGAGGACCTCGGCCGCGTCTACGAGTCGCTCCTCGAGCTGGAGCCGGGCGTCGCCACCGAGCCGATGTGCCGTCTCCGCCGTCAGAAGCTCGAGGTCGTCGTCCCGCTCGCGCAGGGGGAGCCGTACCGGGCGAAGGCCGCGAGCCCGGCGGGCACGAACGGCACGGACGAGGCCGGCGACGACGCCGACGACGAGACGGGCGAGGACGACGAGGCCCCGAAGGGAAAGACGAAGGTCGTCCGCGACGAGAAGGAGATTCGGGCGGGCGAGTTCTTCCTCCGAGTCGGCCTCGGCCGGAAGGCGACCGGCTCCTACTACACGCCGCATCCGTTCGTCCGCTTCCTCGTCCAGGAGACGCTCGGCCCGCAGGCCGCAGAGCGGAGCCCCGCCCACGAGCCCGACCCGGGCGCCCTCCTCGCCCTTTCCGTCCTCGACCCGGCGATGGGCTCCGGGCACTTCCTCGTCGAAGCCTGCCGCTTCCTCGGCGAGAAGCTCTACGAGGCGTGCCGCCTCTGCGACGAGCTGGCCGTCCAGGCCGACGAGGCCGCGGCTGCCGCCGGTTCGCCGGCGGAGAAAGTCCGCCACGAGGCGCGCGCCGCCGAGCTGCGCCGCCGCGTCGAGGCGCTCCCCGACCCCGACGACCTCATGGTCGCCTACCTCCCGAGCCGCGTCGCGGAAGGGGAGTCGGCCGGCCTCTCGCAGACGAAGGCGCTCGCCCTTGCCCGCCGCCTCGTCGCCGTCCACTGCCTCTACGGCATCGACAAGAACCCGCTCGCCGTCGAGCTCGCCAAGCTCGCCCTCTGGCTCGAGAGCTACGCCGAGGGGCTCCCGCTCACATTCCTCGACCATAGGCTCATCTGCGGCGACTCCCTGACCGGACCGTTCTTCGAGAACCTCCTGACCTACCCCGGCTCGGGGCAGGCCATCGGCGGCCTCTTCGCCGAAGGCCTGACGGAGAGCCTGAAGGCGACCCTCCAGGGCGCCCTCCTCCACGTCCGCGACCTCGACGCCTCGGTGGGGAAGGACGTCTCGGACCTCGAGGCGAAGCGCCACGCCAAGGAGCGCCTCGACGCGGCCCTCGCCCCCTTCCGCCTCCTCGCGGCGGCGTGGAGCGGTGGTGTGATGCTCGGCAAGGACGCGTGCGATGACCTTGCCTACGAGACCCTTCTCCGCGCCGTCGCGGAGAAGGGAGACCCGGCGGCCGTCGTCGCGCAGTCCGCGAGGCTCGCGGCGATGGTCGAGACGGGGCGCGAGGGCGTGCCGTACGACTTCGTCTTCCCCGAGGTCTTCCACCCGGACGGGAGGCCGGAGCGGCGCGGGTTCGACGTCGTCCTCGGGAATCCGCCGTGGGACGCTGTCCGGCCGAAGGCCAAGGAGTTCTTCGCGACCCTCGACGTTCGCATTCTCGATGCCCCGACGAAGAGGGAGCGGCTGGAGATCGAGAAACGGCTGGAGGCGGATCCCGCAGTCGTCGCAGCGCGACGAGAGTACGAGGGTGCGATTGGACGCCAGCAGAACGCTCACGAGCGGCTGTTCACGAACCAGATGGTCGAGCTGGCGGGGGGAAAGACGGGCGGCGATCCCGACCTCGCGAAGCTCTTCGCGGAACGCTACTCCCATCTCGTGGGCATGCACGGAAGCGTCGGGGCTGTCGTCCCCTCCGCCTTCCACGCGAACGAAGGGGCGACGGGAGTCCGTCAGCTATACCTCGAGAAGATGGCCCTCCGGTGCTGCTTCTCGTTTGAGAACCGGAAGAAGCTCTTCGAGATCCACTCGAGCTTCAAGTTCGCTCTCGTCGTGGCGGACCGGCCCGGTCCAACGACGGAGTTCCCCTGCGCGTTCTACCTCCACGACATGGATTGGCTCTTCGGGGATCGGAGCGGGCGGGAGCTGCGTTATTCGCTCGACTTCGTGCGGAGGACCGGCGGCGAGTTCCTGAGCCTCCTTGAGCTTCGGTCAGCCGCGGATCTCGACGCGGCGGAGACCTGCTTTCAGAGCGGCGAGCCGTTCGGACAGGTCTGCGAGCGGCTCGGAATTCGCCTCGGCCGCGAGCTGCACATGACCGATGACTCATGGAGGTTCACGCCAGCGGGTATGGTCCTGGCGAACGGCGAGGACCCGCGCGACCCGGCGGTCGCGGCAGGGCTCCTCGCGGCCGGCTATCTGGTCCTCCACGAAGGGAAGACGTTTCACCAGTTCGACGACAGGTGGGGTGACACCCCGAGCTACACGGTCCGTATGTCGGCTCTGGCGGACCGTGGCGCGCTGTTCCGGCCCGCCAGCAATTTCCGGCTGGCCTTTCGCGACATCGCAAGCTCGACGAACGAACGGACCGCGATCTTCGCCTTCCTCCCGCCGGCCGTGTTAGGCAACAAGGCCCCGTGCGAGCGTGACGTTACCAGGAGGCCAAGCTCCGCTTCTCTCGAGCTGGCTGGAACGACGAACACCTTCAGCTTCGACTTCCTGGTGAGGCTCCGGGTCCAGGCGACGCTGAACTTCTTCATCCTCCTCCCCACGCCGATGCCGCCGGCGGTCAAATCCGCGAGCCGTCTCCTCTCCCACGCCTCCCTCCGTCTCACCTGCAACCACGCCGGCTACGCCCCGCTCTGGCACGAGCAGGTCGGCGACGCGTGGCGCGAGCCGTCACCCCCGTTCACCTGGCCCGTCCTCGAAGGCGACGACGCACGCTGGGCGGTCCGGGCCGCGATCGATGCCGTCGTTGCCGACGCCTACGGCCTGTCCCGCTCGGAGTACGCCCACGTCCTCTCGACCTTCAGCCACAAGAGCTACCCGAAGGCCCCGGCACTCTGCCTCGCCGCGTTCGACGAGCTGAAGGCGATCGGCCTCGACGCCTTCACCCGCCGCCACGACCCCTACCACGACCTCCCGCTCAACGAAGACCTCCCGAAGCCGGTCATCGACATCCCGGTGGCTGTGGCAGCAGCCGGCCAGCTGGGGCTCGGTCTCGAGGAGCATCCCGGAAGCGCGCCACCGAAGCGCGGCCGCGGCCGGCCGCGGAGTAGCATGGCAGGAGAGAACTGACCAGCAGGGGTGGATGATGCTCAGGAACCTGAAGGTTCGCGGGTTCAAGTCCTTGAAGGACGTCTCGATCGACCTTCCGCGCATGGCCGTTCTCTTCGGACCGAACGCCGCGGGGAAGAGCAACCTCCTGGATGCCATACAGGCTCTCTCTCGAATCGGCACCCAGCGAACGCTGGCGGATGCCTTGGGTGAGCCGATCCGCGGGTACCCAATCGAGGCGTTCTCGTTTCCGTCCGAAGGGCTCGCCGGGCTCCTTTCCCGCCGATCAGCGCGCTTCTCCGTCGAAGCCGACCTGAGCCGGGAGAAGGAAGCGTACCGCTATCGCGTCGAAGTCGAGGTCACACCGGGCTCGGGCGCGCTTGCGGTTTCTGACGAGTACCTGACGGCGCTCGGCAAGGACGGCCAGCCGAAAGGGGTGGCGGCGATCGAGGAAGCAGACGGGAAGCTGCGTGTCCGTCGCAAGGGGAAAGCGGCGAGGCCCCAGAACGAACCGCTGGGGCAGAACTACGCGATCCTGTCGGATCCCCGGCGAGGCGCTCCGCTGTATGGGGCGATCGAACGGACGAGAGCAGAGCTATCGGGCTGGCGCACCTACTACCTCGACCCGCGGATGGCGATGAGGGCGGCGCAGCCGCCATCTGACGTCAAGGACATCGGGGTTCTCGGCGGTGAGATAGCCCCGTTCCTCTATCGCCTGCGGGCCGATCGCGGCAAGCACTTCGAAGCCGTCAAGCGCACGTTGCGGTCGATCGTGCCGAGCGTCGAGGAGCTCACGGTAGATCTCGATCGCAAGCGCGGGACGCTCGACATCCTCATCCGGCAGGACGGCGTCGACTACTCGTCGCGGATCGTCAGCGAGGGCACGCTGCGAGTCCTCGCGCTCTGCGCGATCGCGGTGAACCCTTCGGGGGGATCGCTCCTCGCGTTCGAGGAGCCGGAGAACGGCGTGCATCCGCGCCGCCTCGACCTGATCGCACAGCTTCTCCTTTCGTTGGCGCTCGAGCAGGAACGCCAGGTCGTGGTGACGACCCATTCGCCGCTCTTCTGCGACGCGGTGCTGAGGGGAGCTATGAAACGGCCGGATGAGATAGGGCTCTTCAACATCCGGCGTGAAGGCTCGGCCACCGTCGTTCGCCCGTTCGACGCGTCACGCCCGCTCTTCAGGAGCCAGGAGATCGCCGATGCCTTGACGGCGGGGTCGGAAGACGGGCTCTTCGAGAGCCTTCAGCTCCGGGGGATGCTGGATGAGTGAGGGCGTCAGGGTCGATCTCTTCGTCGAGGATCGGGCGCACGAGGAGCTGCTCAAGCCGCTCCTAGTCCGTGTCGCAAGTGAAACTGCGGTATCGGTCGACGTGCGCGTCCGCTCGGCTCGTGGTGGGCACGCGAAGGCCATTCAGGAGTTCGTCGGTTATCAGAGGCTGCTCGAGAAGGGTGCGTTCGTGGGCGAGCCGCCCGACCTCATTGTCGTAGGTATCGACGGCAACTGCTCCACCTTTGCGAAGAAGCGGGCGGAGATCATGGACGCGAGGAACGCCTCGCTCTCCGCCCGTCTCGTCGCCGCGTGTCCCGACCCGCACGTGGAACGCTGGTACATGGCCGATCCCGATTCGTTCTTCGACGTCGTCGGGCATCGGCCGTCCGTCGGCGCGAGGAAATGCGAGCGGGACCACTACAAGCGGCTGCTGACGGAGGCTGTTCGGCGAGGCGGGTACCCGCCGACGCTCGGTGGAGTCGAGTTCGCGGCAGATCTGGTGGCCGCGATGGACCTCTACCGGGCCGGACGTAGTGATCATTCGCTCAAGGCATTCCTGGACGATCTGAGAACTGACCTCCAGAGAGTCCGGGGGACCTGACGTCGGGTGCTGGATGACCTCCGGAACGCCTCCCTCCTCGAGCGGATCCAGCGGAGCCGGCCCCGGAAGTACGTCCTCGGCCCGCGAGCCTACGAGTGGCTGAACCTGACGGGCGAGCGTCCGCGCGACCTCGAGATGTCGGAGAAGACCTTCGAGGGTCTGCTTCTCGACGAGCTGGAACGCCGCGGAGAGGATGGGCTGACGAACCGACAGATCCGCGAGTGGTCGCGGTACGACCGACGCCAGACGTCGAGGATCCTGGCGGAGCTCGTTCAGCGGGGCGTCATCGCCTGGTCGGGGAAGAGGGGCAGAGGGGCCCGGTACTGGCACCCGCGTCGTGCGCCGGCCGGGCAAAAAAGTGCACCGGTCCAGTCAATGTAAATGATTGTAGTCGTGCGCTTTATCTTGCGGCGGTTCCTCGGCATTGACCGGCATTGACCGGCATTGACCGGAATTGACCCGAATTGACCCGGGGCGCGCCTCTCCCCGGGCGATGCGATCGAGAGGCTGAGGCGCGAGGCCCGTCTCGGCGGAAGGCCGGGGTAGGAGAGTGATGGAAACAGCGATCGTCCTTCTGGCCATCGCGCTCGTCGTCTGCGTCGTCGTGATCGTCATCCTGGCGCGTCGCCGCGACGGCACGGACGTGGCCGTCGCGATCGGAGGTCTCGAGAAGGCGGGCGAGCGGCTCGAACGCGAGATGAGGCAGGCGATCGCGGATTCGGCCACGAGCCTCCGCACCGAGACCCGGGACTCGCTGGGCACGCTCCAGATGACACTCGTCCAGCAGGTCGCGGCGCTCGGCACCGGACAGGGCGACCAGCTCGACCGGTTCGGCAAGCAGGTGGACGCGATTCGAACTGCCATGGAGACCCGGCTGGAGGACGCACGGAAGGAGAGCGCCGCCCGGCTGGAGGAGATGAGGACGGGGAGCGGAAAGCTGCTGACGGACCTGCAAGGGAACCTCGTGCAGCAGCTGACGGCGGCGGGAACGGCCCAGGCCGAGCAGCTGAAGGAGTTCGGCCAGCGCGTCGAGAAGATCGCTGAGGCCTCGGAGCGATCCGCGCTGGCGAACCGCGAGGAGACTGCGTCGGCGTTGAAGCGCTTCTCCGACAGCATGGAGCAGGGTCTCGTGAACCTCTCCAACGCGATCAGCGCCCGGCTCGAGGAGATCCGGGCCACGCTCGAGACCCGGATCGCGGCTCTTCAGGCCGACAACACGGCGAAGCTGGACGAGATGCGGAAGACCGTCGACGAGCGCCTCCAGTCGACGCTCGAGGCGCGCCTCGGCGAGTCCTTCAAGCTCGTCTCCGAGCGTCTCGAGGCGGTCCACAAGGGTCTCGGCGACATGCAGACCCTCGCGACCGGAGTCGGAGACCTGAAGAGGGTCCTGACGAACGTCAAGACCCGCGGGAGCTTCGGCGAGGTGCAGCTCGAGGTGCTTCTCGAGCAGATCCTGACGATCGAGCAATACGGGAAGAACGTGGCGACGCGGCCCGGTTCGGGAGAGCGCGTCGAGTTCGCGATCAAGCTCCCGGGAAGCGACGACGGCGTCTGCTGGCTTCCCATCGACGCGAAGTTCCCGCTGGAGGATCACGAGAGGCTCCAGGCCGCGCTCGACGCCGGGGACCTCGCCGCGGTCGAGGTCGCCGCGAGGGCCCTCGAGGCGCGTGTCCGGCTGGAGGCGAAATCGATCCGCGAGAAGTACGTCGAACCGCCCCATACGACCGACTTCGGGATCCTCTTCCTGCCGACGGAGGGGCTTTATGCCGAGGTCCTGCGGAGGCCCGGGCTCGTCGACGCGCTCCAGCGCGAGCAGAAGGTCGTCGTAGCCGGCCCGACGACGCTTGCCGCGCTGCTCAACAGCCTTCAGATGGGATTCCGGACGCTTGCCATCCAGGAGCGATCGGCCGAGGTCTGGAAGGTGCTCGGCGCCGTGAAGACCGAGTTCGGAGTGTTCGAGAAGTGGCTCGACAAGGTGAAGTCGCAGCTGCAGAGCGCGTCGAGCACGATCGAGAAGGCGGGGACACGGACGAAGCAGATGACCCGGAAGCTGCGGGACGTCGAAGCGTTGCCGGCGGCCGAGTCGCAGCAGCTCCTCCCAGGCGGCCTCCCGGGCGAGGACTCGGAGGAGGAACCCCTGGAGCCGGAACCGTGAGCAGCACCGAGGGGGAGAGAAACGGGGCCGAGGCGGCCCCTTGGTACGATGCCCCGAAAGCTCCAAGAGAGGTGCCTGAGCGGCCATGCTGACGAAGCTCGTCATCGAGAACTTCAAGAGGTTCGAGCGGGCGGAGATCGAGCTCGGCGACGCCGTCGTCCTCATCGGGCCGAACAACTCGGGGAAGACGTCCGCCCTCCAGGCCCTCGCGCTATGGCAGCTCGGCGTGAGGAAGTGGACGGAGCGGCGCGGCGGGAAGTCGGCACCGCAGCAGCGGTCGGGCGTCGCTATCAACCGCAAAGACCTAATCGCCCTGCCCGTCCCGGAAGCGAATCTGCTCTGGCGGGACCTTCATCTCCAGGATACGAAGCTCGTCGACGGGAAGAAGAAGACCGTCAAGGTGAGGATCCGGATCACCGTCGAGGGTGTGACCGACGACAGGCCGTGGACCTGCGGCCTGGAGTTCCGGCACGCGAACGAGGAGTCGTTCCACTGCGCGCCCATCCCACCTGAAGGGGGCGCCGCGGCGAGCCCCGAGATCGCCCGCGAGGCGGCGGCGGTCCGGGTCGCGTTCCTGCCGCCGATGTCGGGCCTCGCGGCGAACGAGACGCGCCTGCCTGAGGGGGCGATCGAGGTGAGGATCGGCGAAGGGCGAACGGCCGACGTCCTCCGCAACCTCTGCTATCGCCTCGCGCATGAAGGGGAGGATCGAACGGGCTGGGAGCAGGTCGTCAGCCGGATCGAGAGCCTCTTCGGCATCAGGCTTCATCCGCCGGAGTTCCTGCCGGAGCGCGGCGAGATCGAGATGGACTACACCGACCCGTCCTCGGGGGCTCGCCTCGATATCTCCTGCGCGGGGCGCGGCCTCCACCAGACGCTGCTGCTCCTCGCCTACCTGCAGGCGAACCCGCGCTCGGTCCTCCTCCTCGACGAGCCCGACGCTCACCTGGAGATCCTGCGGCAGCGCCAGACCTACGCGCTCATCACGGCCACGGCGCGCGCGCAGGAGAGCCAGGTGATTGCGGCGAGCCACTCGGAGATCGTCCTCAACG
>JAKPXO010000259.1 GCA_029567505.1 Acidobacteriota bacterium | reverse complement strand
CTTTCCCACCGGCGCTTGGAAAACGCGGTGCGTTTCCCACACGAATCAACCCCGCTCACCCCCCGGCAGGCCCCCGACCCCCTGCGAAACGGACATTTCTATCGAGTTCCAGGGGGTGACATTTCTAAGGAGCCATGACACATTCTCGAGCAGGATTGACCGGTACGGCCCGAGTTGGAGGAGTGCTATGTCGAACGTCCCGTCCGTTCTCTCCGGGCTCGTCCCCGACGCGGCCAGCGTCACCGGGATGCTCCTCGTCTTCCTCTTCCTCTGCGGCGTCGCCTCGGGGCTCCTCACGGCCTTCGGTCCGCAGAATACCCTCGTGGGGATCGTGAGGCTCGGCCTCTCCCACCTCACCGCCCCGTTCGTCTTCCTCTGGAAGTCGGCGGGCGAGGTCGCGCGGTACGGCCGCGAAGGAGACCGTGACCTCCGCAAGTCGGACCAGTACCTCCTCGGCCACGTCTACCTCTACATACTCGCCGCGGGAGTCGTCGCCGCGATCCTCTGGACCGCGGGGACGATCACCTTCGTTGTCTTCTCGTTGATACCGCCGGCGGGGTCCGGGAAGGCCCTCTCCGAGGCCCGGACCGCGCAACGGGTCGCGCAGGCGGACGTCGACGCTGCCGAACGGGAGATGCAGGAGCAGAAGACGGCGGGCCCGCAGCGCCTTGCCGCGGAGCTCGAGCGGAAGGAGGCCGAGGCGACGAAGTCGCTCCGCGCGTCGGAGGCGGCCGTGGCGGCGGCGCGCCAGCGCATCGCGGCCGAGGGCAGCCTGAACGTCGACGCCGTCGACCGCCTCGGGTCGGAGCTCGACGGGAAGGCGCGCGAGTCGGGAGACGTGGAGTTGATCCGCGGCGAGCTGGCGACATCGCTTTCGGCGAACCCGAATCTCGACGAAAGCGACCGCGACGCGCTCGGGAGGTGGCTCGACGCGTGGGCCGCCCGCGCCCGTGCACGTTCCGCGCTCGCCGCCGTCGCCGAGACCCCCGTCGCCGAGCAGGCGGCGAAGCTCGTGGCCGAGGCCGAGGAGAAGGCCTCTGCGGCGAAGAGCGCGTTCGAGGCCGCGCGGCAGGAAGCGGCGAGCCGGGAATTCGCCCGTAAGCCGAGGTGGGGCCTGGCGTCGACGGGTTTCGCCACGGGCCTCGTCGTTCTGGTACTCGCCGCGTGGCTCTTCGGCCTCCTCGCGGAGAGCTGGGCGCTGCTTCTTCGTCTTGCGGGCGACGTTAGAGAGACGAGAGTCCTGTTGAGCCGCATCGCCCCGGCGGCAGCCGAAGACGGCGCCGGCAATCAGCCACCGCTGAACGCCCCGATCTCACCCGCTGACTCGAGTCGGCTTGGACTCGCCTCGGCCGAATGAGCGTTTTAGGCAGCGGCATTGACGTGGTGCCGGGCGTCTTGGGCTGTCCCGGGATGCGACCGAGGAAGAAGGGTCTCCTTCGTGTGCATCTCGAGCAGTCACAACGAAATCGCTTACTGATATTGACGCATCATTTGCATTGGACGCCGCCCGCCGCAGAATTCACTCGGCGGCGGATTCGCTCCGGACCTCGGAGCGGTCCTCGCGTGTGAGAAAGGGATGTTGATCAGGTAGCGGGCGCGTCGGGCCACCTGGAACGACTGGGCGTCACGAGAGTCTGGAGGAGCCGTGCGAGTCTTCGAATATCGCCACCACTGCCGTGAGCGAGGCTCTCTGGCGCGAGAAGCTCCGCCGAGATCCGAGACCCGGAAACCGAATGGGCGTCGATCAACGCGATGACGACAAGGTTTTTCCCCGCCTCTTGTCGTCCACCGATCGAGGAGGCGGGCTCCCTGCACGGCGGCTCGGGGCGATTCTCTTTCCTCGTAGACGAGAGGTCCGACGGCCTCAGCGGATGGTCTGATGAAGGTGCCTGACTGGGAGGCCGAGACAACGGCCTCGGGTGCAGAAGCCCATGTGACGACGGCGCCCGGAGCGGCGGTGTCTCCGAAGCCGATATCGCAGCCCGCAGCCACAGTTCCCGCTGCGGAGGATGATGAGATTGGAGCCATTGCCCGCCACCGCCTGAAGGGCCTCTACCGGTTCATCCGTGAGCTTCATCTGGCCCGGAACCCTGTGGTCACAGATGTTCGAGCCCATCCGTGGCTGTTCCGGTGGCGAGAGCTCCCGGTACACGAGTCGATCCGGACGGATGAGTCAGAGGACGAAGAGAGCCTCCTCCGCGTCCGGAGGGCGGTGAAGAGTGCCCCCCCAAGCCCGCCAGAGCCGCTGCGGCCCTGGCTGCTGCCCGGTTGGGACGACCCGGCGAAGGAGCCAGCCTTCCGGGAGAAGGAAGTCACGGAGGACTCCGGGGCCGACGCGCCGGTCACGGTCCGATTTAGGGACGATGAGGCAAGGGCCAGGGCCTGGGAGGTCTGGACCGCACGCTGGAAGGCGTGGGCCGAGCTAGAGAGGCCCGCCCGAGCGTCTCTCGAGCTGTTCGGTCGGCTCTACGACCTGCACGGGCGGATCGATCGCGAGGGTGAGCAGTACGAGCTCCTCATCGGTGAGGGGATCATCCGGTCCTCTTCGGGAGGACCGCTGGTCGAGCATCCCGTCCTGACCATCCGGGTGGACCTCTCGTTCGATCCCTCCATTCCGGAGTTCTCGATCCGAGAGTCGGGGCGAAGCCCGGACCTCGTGGGGTCGGTCCTCCGAAGCGTCGCAAACGCGCAGACGGGCGGCCTGGAGGTCCTACGCCAGGAGCTCGAGGAGGGACAGTTCCATCCCCTCGGAGAAGCGGACACTTCAGGATTTCTGAAGAACGTGATTCATCGAGTCCTCCCGACCGAAGGGGAATACCTGAATGACCGCGAGGAGGCGCGACGGAAAGCCGGCCCGGTTCTCTACAGGGACCCGGTTCTATTCCTCCGCAAGAAGGTCCCTGGCATCGCCGAGATGGCCGATCGGATCGTCGAGGATCTCGATACGCGGGACGAGATTCCGCGGGGACTGGAGCGGATCGTCGGCGTTGCCCGGACGAGGACCCCTGAAGCGTGGGCCGGGGCCTCCGGCCCGGGCTCATCGGCGCCTGTCGACGTCCTGCTGAGCAAGCCGGCGAACACGGAACAGGTGAAGATCGTCGAGCAGCTCACGCGAAGCGGGTGCGTGCTCGTGCAGGGCCCTCCTGGGACGGGCAAGAGCCACACGATCGGGAATCTCATCGGGCATCTTCTGGCACACGGGAAGTCCGTTCTCGTCACGGCTCATACCATCAAGTCCCTACGGGTCCTGCGCGGCCTGGTCGAACGGGAGATCCAGTCTCTCTGTATGAGCGTTCTCGACGCCGACCTGGCCTCGAGAAGCGCGCTGGAGGAGTCCGTCGCCGAGATCGTCAGGCGCCTTGGCGAGGATGCCGATGGCTCGTCGAACGGCGCGGAAGCGGAGAGGCTCGATCGGAAGCGGCAACAGCTGAAGAAGAACCTCGAGAGCGCGGAGAAGGCGCTTGCCGAGGCCGGCGCCGACGAGCACCGGCAGATCGTCGTCGGGGGCCGGGAAATCAGCCCTGCGGACGCCGCACGAAAGGTGAGGGCCGGGACGGGAACCTGGGAATGGCTCCCTGCCGGACTCGAGCCGGGCGCGGCGCTACCCTTGTCGACGACGGAGGTGGAGGAGCTCTATCAGTCGAACCTCCATCTGTCCGCGATCGACGAAGACGAGCTCGATAGCACCCTGCCGCCACTCGAAAAGCTCGTCGCACCCGGCGAGGTCGAGCAGCACATCCGGAATCTCCACGAGCTGCAGGCGACCGACCGTGCCTTCGGGCGGGCTTACTGGGCCTCCGTCCCCGATGACCCGACTGACCTCCTCGGCGGCATCGCGGCTCGACTTCAGGAAGCCACGGCACATGTCATGGCGATGCCTGCCTGGCAACGCGCGATTGCGGCGATTGGAGCGGACGGAGCCCGGGCCAGGGAGGTTTGGCTTTCCCTGCTCCGGCAGATCGACGAATTCGTGGCTGCCGCCGAGACCTCGGCCGAGCTGAGATATGCGCACGGCCCGAAGCTCGCCCCCGACATGTCGACGCGTGAGCAGGCGGTTACGGCGGCGGAAGTCGCCTTTCACCTCGAGAATGGGGGAACGCTCGGACTGCTCTCGACGATTCCTCACCCCCCGTGGAGGAGATTGCGGAAGTCGGCCGGGGTCCGCTCGGGAAACCCGTCCGAGGCCGTCCACTTCAGGGCGATCGAGGCCGAGGCCCGGCACGCGCTTCTCGCCGAGGAGCTCGGCGCCCGCTGGGATAGCCAGGTGGCTTCGCTGGGCGCGCCGGCCTCCGGGACGATGGGGGCTTCGCCTCACCGCGCCTTTCGCGAGTTCGGAGTGCACCTGCGTAAGGCGCTCGGCTGGCGCGATGCGACATGGGGTCCGCTCGAAGACGAGCTCACGAGGATCGGATTCCGAGTCGCCGATGCCATCGGTTCACTTCCACCAGTCGTTGGAAACGACGGGAACATCCAGCGGTTGGCCCAGGCCGTCCGCGACGTAGTCCTTCCCTCCGTGCAGGCCCTCCGGACCGACCTGGCCCTCAATCGGGCCGTCCGCGTCCTCGGGAGTCTCTGCGAGGAGCTGGGCCCCTGGGCGGAGAGCTCTCTTGGAAGGCGGCTCCTGAATGCCCTGGTCGAACGAGATCTCTCGGCGTACGCGAGCGCCTACTCGAGACGGGAGGAGCTGGAGAGGAAGTCGGCTCTTCTCGTGCGTCGGCGCGGGCTCCTCGCGCGCATCGAAGCGGTGGCGCCGGCCTGGGCCGCGGCGGTCCGGATGCGTCGCGCCCCGCACGACGAAGGCGCCTCGCCGGGGTCGGCGGCCGCCGCATGGCGGCTGCGGCAGTGGAACGAGGAGCTCGACCGCCGGTCGACCAAGGACCTCGTCCGGTTGCAGAACGACGTCCATCGACTTCGCGACGATGTGCTCAGAGTCACGGCCCAGCTCGTCGAGAGAAAGGCCTGGGCGAGTCAGATTCGGAAGACGGACCTGCCGATGAAGCAGGCGCTCATCGGCTGGGAGCAAACGGTTAAGCGCATCGGCAAGGGAACCGGGAAGCGTGCCCCGAAGCTCCGGCGCGAGGCTCAGCGCCTGATGGAACAGGCTGTCGGCTCCGTGCCCGTCTGGATCATGCCGCTCGCCCGGGTTGCCGAGCAGTTTGATCCGCGCGTCAGCCGATTCGACGTGGTCATCGTGGACGAGGCGAGCCAGAGCGACGTCCTTGCGTTGACCGCGCTCTACCTCGGTCGGGAGATCGTCGTAGTCGGAGACGACGAGCAGGTGAGTCCCGAGGCCGTCGGCCAGGATCTCGAGACGGTGGAGCACCTGATCTACGAGCATCTGCGCGATGTTCCGAACCGGCTCAACTTCGACGGGAAGCTCTCGGTCTACGACCTCGCGAAGGCCTCATTCGGCGGGACGCTCACTCTGCGTGAGCACTTCCGCTGCGTTCCCGAGATCATCCAGTTCTGCAACCAGCTGTCCTACTCCGGACCGAAATCTCTCGTTCCCCTCCGCGACGCGTCACGTGTTCCGAGGAGGCCTTTCGTCGTCCCTTACCGAGTCGAGGCCGGGCCTTCTCGCGGGAGAGTCAACGAGGTCGAGGCCGATGTCATCGCCGCGCTCGTCATCGCCGCACTCGCTGAGCCCGAGTACAAACTGAACGAGAGCGGAAAGCCGGTGAGCTTCGGGGTGATCTCCCTCGTGGGGGATGAGCAGGCTTATCGGGTCGACTCGATTCTCAGGCAGCGAATCTCGCCCCAGGAGTACGAGACCCGTCGCATCCTCTGTGGCAATCCCGCCCAGTTCCAGGGGGACGAGCGAGATGTCGTCTTCCTTTCCATGGTCGATGCGCCAGAAGGCGACGGGCCACTTCCTCTGCGCAACGACGACCGCTTTAAGAAGCGTTTCAACGTCGCGGTGAGCCGGGCCCGCGACCAGCTCTGGGTCGTCTATTCGCTGAATCCCGACACCAACCTGAAGGGGGACGACCTCCGCCTCCGCCTGATCCGTCACGCGCAGAACCCATCGGCGGCCGTTGAGGCGCTTCGTCAGGGAGAGAGCCGCGTCCAGTCCGAGTTCGAACGGCTCGTCCTCAGAGACCTCGTCGGCAGGGGATATCGTGTGACGACTCAGTTCCAGGTGGGCCGCTACAGCATCGACCTGGTCGCCGAGTGCGACGGTCGCCGGATGGCAATCGAGTGTGACGGCGACCGCTTCCACGGCCTCGAGCAGCTGGAGGCCGACATGCAGAGGCAGGCGCTGCTCGAGCGACTCGGATGGAGGTTCATCCGCATCCGTGGATCCTCCTTCTTCAGAGACCCGGACCGCGCCATGGCGGAGGTCGTCGCTCGCCTGGGGGCCGCGGAGATCCACCCGGTGGCCACCGACCCCGGTGACGTCGATACAGGCGAACTGCTTGTCCGCTTGACCGCCGGCGCCGAGGAGATCAGGAGGGCCTGGCGCGAGCCGGAAGAAGAGGCGGGAGAGCCCGAGGAGTCGCCGGAACTCGTCCCGACCGGTCCCGAGGTTCGAACGTCGGTCGGAATCTTGTCGACTCCTCCCGTGCCCCTGCGAGAGCCCGAGCCGGGGCCGACCGAACCGCTGGAGCTCATCACAGAGGGGCCGGGGGATGCGACGGGACCGTCAGCGGGCTCCGCAGGCTGGGTCTCCGACTACGAATCCGTCGTCTTTCTGCTGCAGGCGAGAGGGACCATCGCGAACCGCGATGTCCAAGAGCTGCTCGGCATCGGGAGGGAAGATGCCACCATCCATCTCAGGAGGCTCGTGCGCGACGGTCTGGCCGTGAAAGTGGGTTCCAAGCGAGGGACCCGATACGAAATCCCAGGGAGACAGCCGGCGCTCGTCTCACCGGAGGCTCTCGTCCAGTGACCGACACCCCCCTCGCCCCCGGCGCCCGCGTCGAGATCCGCGGCGTGGAATGGATCGTCCGCCGCGTCGACCCGACCTCCACCGGGGGCCATTCCGTCGCCGTCACGGGCGTCTCCGAGCTCGTCCGAAGCCGCGAAGCCCGCTTCCTGACGGAGATCGAGGGAAAGGGAATCGTCGTCCTCGACCCGGCGGAAACGAAGCTCGTGGGCGACCCGTCGCCCCAGTACCGCGACACCCGCCTCTACCTCGAAGCGCTCCTCCGCCAGTCGCCGCCCACGACCTCGGACGTCTGGATCGGCCACAAGGCCGCCATCGACCCTCTCCCGTTCCAGCTCGAGCCGGCACTCGCGGCGCTGGAGCGCCCCCGCCAGCGAATCCTGATGGCCGACGCCGTCGGCCTCGGGAAGACGATCGAGGTCGGCATCCTCCTCGCCGAGCTGATCAAGCGGGGGAAGGGGCGGCGCATCCTCGTCGTCTGCGGGCGCAGCATGATGGGCCAGCTCCAGAAGGAGCTCTGGTCGCGCTTCACCATCCCGCTCGTCAGCCTCGACTCGAGCGTCATCCAGCGCGTCAACCGCGACCTCCCGACGAACGCGAACCCCTTCCACTACTACGACAAGACGATCATCTCGATCGATACCCTCAAGCAGGACTCCGTCTACCGCGTCTCCCTCGAGAACGCCTGGTGGGACGTCATCGTCATCGACGAGGCGCACCGCGTCGCCCTCCGGGGCGACACGAACAAGCTCAACTACAAGCTCGCGCGCCTCCTCTCCACCCGGTCCGACACGCTGATCATGACCTCGGCCACCCCGCACGACGGCCGCCCGGAGTCGTTCGCGAGCCTCATGAACATGCTCGACCCGACGGCCATCGCGAACCCCCGCGACTACACGAAGGACGACATCAAGGGGCTCCACGTCCGCCACTTCAAGAAGGACGTCACGGCCCAGCTCGGCGCAGCCGTCAAGCCGCGGAAGCTCATCAAGGCGAAGGCCGCCGCCACCCCGGAGGAAGAGGCCGCCTACGACGTCCTCGCCGGCCTCACGTTCGAGTCGTTCGACCGCCGCCGCCGTCCCGGCCAGCACCTCTTCCGCACCGTCCTCGAGAAGGCCCTCTTCTCGAGCCCGGCCGCGTGCCTGCAGACCGTCCGCGAGAGGCTCCGCAAGCTCGAATCCGTGACGACCGAGGAGGCGACTCGCGACAGGGAAGGCCTCCGGAAGCTCGAGGCCGCCCTCCTCCCCGTCACCCCCGCCCGGTTCAGCCGCTACCAGCGCCTTCTTCAGCTTCTCCGGAGCCCCTCGGAGCTCGCCTGGGACGGCCGCGACACGAAAGACCGCCTCGTCGTCTTCACCGAGCGCATCGAAACGCTGAAGCTCCTCCGAGAACAGCTTCAGCGCGACTGCGGCCTGCGCGACGAGCAGGTCGCCGTCCTCCACGGACAGGACGGCTCCGACGTCGACCAGCAGCGCATCGTCGAGGACTTCGGCCGCGAGAGGTCGCCCGTCCGGCTCCTCCTCGCGACCGACATGGCCTCCGAGGGCATCAACCTCCACTTCCTCTGCCGGAAGATGGTCCACTTCGACACGCCCTGGTCGTTCATCGTCTTCCAGCAGAGGAACGGCCGCATCGACCGCTACGGCCAGGACCACCAGCCCCTCATCGCGTACCTCTTCGTCGAGTCGAAGACGGCCCGCGTAAAGGGCGACACCCGCA
>JAKPXO010000235.1 GCA_029567505.1 Acidobacteriota bacterium | reverse complement strand
TCCGCGGACCTTGTCCTTCTCGAGGGTCTCGTAGGCGCGCCAGAGGAGCTCCGGCGTCCAGGCCCGCGGCGGAGCCTTGAGCTTCTCGACGAGCGCCTTCACGTCTTCGGGCTTGAGCCTCATGCGGTACGGCCGGCTGTAGAGGACCTGGAGCGCGGTGATCTCGTCCCGGTTCTCTGCGAGGAACTCCTCGAACGACGTCACGAGGGCGTGAGCCTTCTCGCGCGCCGCCTCGGAGTAGCCGGCCTCGAGGACTTCGTCCTTCGAGACGTGGTCGATCGTCTGGTCGAGCGACTTCTGGACGGCGAGGAGGGTGTACCGGAGAGCTGGATTGCCGGCAACGGGCTTCGCCGCCTCGACGAGGAGAGCCGTCGCGGCCTTCTGCACCTGCTCCACGGTCGGCTCCGCCTCTGGTGGGAGGCCGTTGGCGACCCGGGCCGCCTCCACCTGGCGGTCGGGGTCGAGGGCCTCCACGAGGCTCCCGGCGAGGTGTCCGAGGCTCACGCCCCCGGCCGCCTTCTTCAGCGCCTCCCGGTCGGGCTCGCCGATGCGGTGGTCGATGCGGGCCAGGCGGCTCGCGAGGGAGGAGAGGAGGGCCAGGTCGGTGCTCCCGAAGGCCACCTGCTGGAGGAGCTTCTCGAACGAGAGCGACCGCTTCTTCTCGAGCGGCTGGGTGTCGACGAGGTCGCTCTCGCAGATGCCGACACAGTCGACGAGGACGAAGCGGTCCTTGTTCGTGGCGTCGGGGGTCACCTGCTGGAACTCCGTCGGGGTGATGACGCGAACGCCGCGCCCCTTCATCTGCTCGAAGAAGTTCCGGCTCTTCACCGCCCGGAGGAACATGACGACCTCGAGCGGCTTGATGTCGGTGCCGGTGGCGATCATGTCGACCGTCACGACGACGCGGGGGTTGTAGGCGTTCCGAAAGGAGGAGAGGAGGTCCTCGGCCTTCACCCCGGTCGCCTTGTAGGTGACGTCCTCGGTCTGGGCGCCGTCCGGGCCGGTCGTCTTCGTGACGACCCGGGCCGTGCCGGTGCGGTAGGTGATCTTCTCCGCGAAGTCGTTCCCCTTGCCGAACTCCTCCCTCACGATCTGGACGATGTCGTCGGCATGGCTGTCGTCCTTGGCGTAGATGAGGGTCTTGGGCACCTCGCGCCGGCCCGGGAAGATCTCGGTGAAGAGGCGGTCGCGAAAGGTCCGGACGACGGTCCGGATCTGGTCGAGGGCGACGACGTCGCGGTCGAGGTCGCCGCCGGCGTAGGTGATGTCCTCGTCGAGCCGCTCCCAGCGGAGGGCGCGGGTGGCCCGGTCGCGCTTGCCGATGGTCTCGTCGTCGCCCGCTTCGATAGTCGAGCCGTTCTCAGTGATCCGGGTCCGGATGCGATAGACGTCGTAGTCGACGTTGACGCCGTCGGCGACGGCCTGGGCGTGGCCGTACTCCATGACGAGGTTCTGGTTGAAGAAGCCGAAGGTCTGCTTCGACGGGGTCGCCGTGAGGCCGACGAGGGTGGCGTCGAAGTACTCGAGGACCTGGCGCCAGAGGGAGTAGATCGACCGGTGGCACTCGTCGATGAAGACGACGTCGAAGGTCTCGACGGGGATCGCGGCGTTGTAGGCGACCGGGACCGGCTCGGAGACGAGCCCGCCCCCCGTCGCGAACTGCGAGCCCTCCTCGAGCGAGGGGTCGAGGTCCGGCTCGCCCCGGAGCATCGAGTAGAGCCGCTGGATGGTCGTGATGACGACGCGGGCGACCGGGTCGATCCGGTTCGAGGTGAGGAGCTGGACGTTGTAGAGCTCGGTGAACTTCCGACCGTCGTCCGGGGTCGTGTACTGCTGGAACTCCTTGTGGGCCTGGCGGCCGAGGTTCGCGCGGTCGACGAGGAAGAGGACCCGCCGCGCCTCGGCGTACTTCACGAGGCGGTAGACCGAGGTGATGGCCGTGAACGTCTTCCCCGACCCGGTCGCCATCTGGATCAGGGCCCGGGGGCGGTCTTCCGCGAAGGACTTCTCGAGGTTCTCGACGGCCCGGACCTGGGCCGGCCAGAGGCCGGTGCCGTTCAACGGCGGCATGGCCTTCAGGTGGCCCCGGAGGGTGCCCGGGCGCGGTGCCCCGGTCGGGTACTTCCCGCCGGGTGTCGGGAGCGGGTCGGCCTCGAGCCAGGCGGCGAGCAGCTCGGGACGATGGAAGTGGAACAGGTTCCGGCTGCGGGGGTCGGGGTCGAGGTGGTTTGCGAAACGGGTCTCGACTCCCGTCGAGAGGTAGCGGAAGGGAACGGGGCGGACGGCCGCGGGAACGGCCTCCGAGACGCCGTGGGCGTACCGCTCGGCCTGGAACTCGACGCCGGTGAGGGGAGTCCCCTCCTTCTTAGCCTCGATGACGCCGGCGGCCTTCCCGTCCACGTAGAGGAGGTAGTCGGCGAAGCCGTAGCCGTGGGCGAGGGGGAACTCCCGAATGGCGACGCCCCGGGAGGCGGAGAGGTTGACGGAGCCGGCGTCCTGGACCGCCCACCCGGCGGCCTCCAGCATCTCGTCGATCTGCCTTCGCGCGGCCTCTTCCGGCTTCATGCCCCCCTCGGTGTTTCAGCCTCCGACGCTCGCCGTCGTCAGACGGGAGGAGCGATTCGGGACTCTCGACGCTGAGGATAAGACGTGAGGCCCGCTACCGCACCCATCCGGGCTGACATCCGGGCGTCTTCCGGCACTCCTCGGGAAGGGCCGCGAGCGCCGACCGAAGCTCGTCAAGCTTCATCCGATACGGCGTGAGTGCGGCGTTTCGGATCGCCAGCATCGTCTGGTATTCGTTCCCTGCCTCCCCGAAGGCGACGACGGTGTTGGCCTTGTCGGCGACGTCGTAGTCCTTCTCGGCCTGCGCCAGCTCCGCGCGGAGCGTCGCGACTCGAGCCTTCCAGGTGGCCTCGTCGCCCACCTTTACGGGAGGCTCCGAACCTTCTCCTTCCACCGGGACGTCGGTCTTCGCCGGGGTCCGCGTGCCCGAGACGCTGAATGTCCCGGCCTTCCGCGTGGGCGGGAGGGTCTCGTCGGTGAGGACGACCTTCGTCTTGCCCGGAGCCTCCGGCTTCCTTCCGAAGCCGCCCGAAAGCTTCCGGGTCGCCGAGGGCGGCGAAGCCGGGGACGCGGCGGTCGTAGGCGCTGGCGTGGGCGTTGATGGGACGGGACTCGGCGTCGCGGCGACGGTCTGGGCGAGAACGAGGACGGCTGCAAGCATGGCGATGGACTCCTCCGTCGAAAAGGCTGAAGGTGAGACACGGACGAATGGTGTCCCGGGGGGCGGGGCGGGCACACTCGGACGTGCGACCGCAGGGCAGCTTCGGTTCGTCTTCCGGCTTCCTCCTGCTCGCAGCGCGAGAGGGAGGATGAGTGGTCTTCAACGAAGGCTCCCCTCCGTTCACCGCCCCGTCATCGGGTCCCGTCCGTCCAGTATCCACAGAAGCGATCGGTGAACGTCCTCGTAGGTCTTCGCCTCGAACTTGAAGCTGTGGGCCGAGTCGTGGTGCTGTCTCCTCGCCGCAGCGTGGTGCGCCCAATACTGCTCCGCCTTCGCCTCCAGGAAGCCGATGAAGAGCCGCACCTCGGCCTCCGTCATGGCGCGCGGCTGGATCCCCTCCGGTAGGTACGAAGACTCTGCCACTGAGTCCCTCCCGTCTCCATTCGTCACCCTGGATCATCGATCCAGCCCGGACGATCTCGAACTCCGGCTGCGCTCCGAAGCTCGTCCGCGCCGGCGTCAGGCCCCGCAGCAGCGGTCAGTCCGAACCCGCCGGCGAAGCCTCGGCCGGGCCGGTGTACCGGATCGCGACGACAGAGACCTTCGAAGACCCCCAGTCCCAGGCGGAGACTCCCTGCTTCCCCATGGCCTTCACGATGACGGCGTCAGCTCCGCACTGGCAGGCCGCCGCGTTCACCCTCTTCATGGCCCCGGAGACGGACCTGTCGTTGTAGAGGGTCGAACCGGTCTTCGCGTCGATGATGCAGAGCTTCTCGAAGGGCCGGCCGACGTCTTCCTCGGAGTCGAAGACGGCGACCTGGCATCCCTCGGGCTTCGGCAGAGCACTGGCGTTGCCGACAGGAAGAACGCCCGTTGACCCGCATCCGACGAGCGCGAGGGAGGCGATTACGACAGCAAGGGTCAGCTTCATGAGCTCCTCCGATGGAGACCGTACGACCGCACACGGACAGATGGTGTCCGTGTTGACGAAGGAAGCCCGACTCGAGTGAACCGGGAGCAGGCGCTTGCATCGGAGGGCTGTCGAAGGCGACCGATGCCTGCCGACCTACGGGAGCACGAAGCTCTTGACGATGCGAGCCACGCAACCCACATTTGGGAAGAGATGACTGAGAAGAAGCTCGCTCCACCGACGGCCTCGCAACAGCCGACCAGGTCGGTCGAATCGACCGACGCTTCGTCGCGCACGAAAGCCAGCTCCCCCGCGGAAGAGAGGATCTACCAACGTCTGATGCGAAACAAACGGATCAGGGCCGCCCTCGCCCGGGAAGATCTCCCTGTGAACTGAGGGTGAGGATGCACGAGATGATCGGCCAGTTCGACGTCCTCAGCACCAGCGCGGCCCCTTCGCTACGAGGGGTCTCCCGTCTGTGGACGAAGCCGTTCTTGAACGTGAACCCCTTCCGTTACCGGGTAGCCCCGGAGGGACTGTTCTTCGACTGTTCCGAGCTCGAGCCAGGACGCGCCGACAGCTCGAAAGGCTCCGATGCAGCTCCCGCGGGCTCGGCGAAACCTTCCTCGAAGCGGTCGCGGTGATCGCGAGGCTTTGAGTGCCCTTCGATCTCGAGGTCCGGTGAGCGCATCGACGGCGGACCGTGAAGATCCAGCTGCCAGATTCCATCCTGGGGCCGACGACCTTCGCCGATTTCGAGGCCGCCTTCGGGTCGTCTGGAGCAGATCTTCTCGTTTACGTCGGTGGTGCTGTCTCCCCGAGTGAGTACCTTGCCCGTCGGGAATCCTCGCCGAGCGCCCTCCTGAGTCTCCTTCGGCCGGACGAGGCGCATCACTCGGCGCTCGCGCTCCCCTACTCTCCCACGATACCGGGCCGACCCGAAGATGCCTGGAAGGCGTTTCTCGATCACGTCCTTTACGAGGTGCTGCCAGCTCTGCCGATCCGACCCGACCGTCTGGCCGTCATCGGGTTTTCCCTCGGAGCGGCTCTGGCCGTCCTCCTCGCGCGCGCCAATGTCCGACGGGTGGTCCGGCTTGCGACCGTGGGGGCGGTCGGAGCGGCCGAGGCGCTCTCGTTGGAGTCAGCCCCCCTCGGACCGCTCAGCTGTCCGGTGCGGGTCGCGTGGGGCACCGAGGATCCGTGCCTGCCGCATTCGCTCCGGTTCGTGGAGGCGCTGGAGGTGGCCGGACTCCGGTATGACGCCGACACCTCCCCGGGCGGACACGCCTTCCCGGACTACGTCGCGAACGGCCTCCTGCCGGCCGCCGTGGCGTTCGCGGCGCAAGGGCTCTCGAGGTCCTGCTGAGGTCGTTCCGGGAGAGGCGCAGAGCCCAAGGGCTACCCCTTCCTGTTTCCGGGGCCCTTGGGCTACGTGTGGGCAACCTTCGCCGGGACGATTTCGGGCACTTTCTCGTAAGTCATTGCCGGAGGAGGGACTCGAACCCTCACGGCCCTTCGGGGCCCGGGGCTTTTAAGGCCCCTGCGTCTGCCATTCCGCCACTCCGGCCCGGTCGTCCCGGACGGTCGATCGTAGACCGGGAGGCGCCCGGCCCCGAAAAGAGAACCGCCGCGCCCGGAGACGCGGCGGCGGTTTCAGTCTGGAGGCGACGGTCGGATTCGAACCGACGAATGAGGCTTTTGCAGAGCCTTCCCTTAACCACTTGGGTACGTCGCCCTGGGAGGCGGATTCTAGCAGCGAGCGATCCGGCGGACCAGATGCCCTCCCGGGGTCAGGCGTTCCGCTTCAGGACGTCCTTCGCGATCGTCGAGAGCTGCATGTACGACGTCCCCTCGTAGATCTTCCCGATCTTCGCGTCGCGGTACATCTTCTCGAGCGGGTACTCCCTCACGTAGCCGTAGCCGCCGAGGAGCTCGAGCCCCTTCGACGTGCAGTACTCCGCGACCTCCGAGGCCTTCAGCTTCGCGATCGCCCCTTCGCGGGCGAACGGCCTGCCGGCCTCCTTGAGCCGGGCGGCGTTGTAGACGGCGAGGCGGGCGCACTCGAGCTCCATGTCCATCCGGGCGAGCTCGTGCTGGATCGCCTGGAACTCGGAGATCGGCTTGCCGAACTGGACCCGGGTCTGGACGTACTTCGCCGAGTAGTCGAGGGCCGCGCGGGCGACGCCGAGCATCTGCGCGCCGATCCCGATCCGCCCCTCGTTCAGCGTCTCGATGGCGATCTTGTACCCCTCGCCGACCTTCCCGAGGACGTTCTCCTCCGGGACCTCCAGGTCCTCGAAGGCGAGGGCGAGCGTGGAGGAGGCGCGAATGCCGAGCTTGTCCTCCTTCTTCCCCTTCGTGAAGCCCTTCCAGCCCGACTCCACGACGAAGGCGGTGATCCCCTTGTACCCCTTCGCGAAGTCGACGTTCGCGAAGACGAGGAAGAGCTCGGCCTCGAGGCCGTTCGTGATCCAGAGCTTGCCGCCGTTCAGGACCCAGCGGTCCCCCTTCTTCTCGGCGCGCGTCTTCAGCGCGAAGGCGTCGGAGCCCGACTCCGCCTCCGACAGGGCGTAGGCGCCGACCTTCTGCTTCGCGAGCTGCGGCAGGTACTTCGCCTTCAGCTCCGGCGAGGCCCAGCGGAGGACCGCGTTGTCGACGAGCGTGTTCTGGACGTCGACGCAGACGGCGCAGGCGGCGTCGACGCGGGCGAGGGCCTCGATGACCGCGATCGAGGTCGTGAAGTTCTGCCCGAGGCCGCCGAACTCCTCCGGGATCTCGATCCCCATCAGGTCGAGCTCGAAGAACTGCCGGACGAGCTCCGGGTCCATCCGGTTCGCGAGGTCCATGGCGAGGGAGCGGGGGCCGATCGTCTCGGCGGCGAACTGGTGGACGTTCTCGGCGATCTCCCGCTCGGACTCCGTCAGGATCGACAGGGGCGGGACGACGGGGGCTGCCGCTTCGGCTGTGGGCATCAGTCTCTCCTTGCGAGGCGAGGATAGAACGAAACTCCGACCCCTTTCCGTCGTTGACGCTCCCCTTCCCGCTCCTATAGACTCCCCCGCGGCTTGCGGAGGGCTCCACGGAGCCGCTCTGGGGGTGCCTGATTTTCCTCGCTCGCCGTTTCAAAGCTTTTTCATCGAATTCACAATCATCGGGTGTGCTTCCTGACAGGATGTACGTGTCCTCAATCGATTTGAGGAGGAGGAAAGGCCATATGGCAAGACTCAGTCGTTCCCGGGTCCGTTGGGCGTCGACCGTCCTGACGGTCGTCCTCGCCCTGGGCGCCGCCACAGCGGCGATCGCTCAGGAGACCACGGCGCGCCTC
>JAKPXO010000225.1 GCA_029567505.1 Acidobacteriota bacterium | reverse complement strand
CGCGGTAGAGGGTGATGGAGCGCTCCCAGTCGCGCAGGTCTTTGTAGATCGCCGCGGCCGCCTCGGGCTTCGCCGCCGCCTCGAACGCCGCCGCCGCCTCCGCGAGGAGGCCCGCCTTCTGGAAGAGCGCCGCCGCGCGCTCGTGCCGGCCCGCGCGGTCGAACGCCCGCGCCGCGTCCGCGGGCCGAATCGCCCGCTCGAACATGAGCGCGGCCTTCTCCCAGTTCCCGGCCTCCTCCCAGGCGTCGGCCGCCCCGCTCCAGTCGGCCTGGCCTTCCAGGTCCCGGGCCCGCAGCTCGGCGGCGGTCTTTGGCTGTCCCGCGAGAGACCAGGCCTCGGCGGCCCCGGCGAGATTTCCGCCGCGCTCGAGCTCGCGCGCCGCGTCCTGCGGCCGGCCGGCTTGGAGGAAGAGGGGCCCCGCCTCGAGCGGCTCTCCCGCGAAGCGGAAGGCCTCGGCAGCCTCGAGCGTGCGGCCTGCGGCGCGAGCCGCCTCCGCGGCGCGCTTCCAGAGGGCGTTCCGGCCGCCGGGCTTGGCGCCCTCCGCGATCCTCCTCGTCGCGTCCGCGAGGCCGGCCCGGTCTCCGGCCGACTCCGCCACCTCGGCGAGGCGGTCCCACCGGGCGGACTGCCGTGCCTCGACCAGCGCGCGACCGCGCGCGGCCTCGAACCTCGCGGGCTCGCCGGCGGCCTCCCAGGCGCGGGCGGCCTCCCAGGCCCAGGCATCGCCCGCCTCCTCCCAGAGCTCGGCCGCGGCGCGCGCGTTCCCTTGCCGAAGCTCCAGCGCGGCGACTCGCGCCGGGAGCTTCGCCTTGCGGAACGCGCGCTTCGCCTCGTCCACGTTCCCGAGCTTCAGGTAGAGCTCGCCCGCCCGAGCGAAGTCCCCGGCCCGGAATGCCTCCCGCGCGGCGACGAGGTCCGGGCTCTTCGGACGGGAAGCCCGAAGCGTGAGAAGGAAGAGCCCGACGGCAACGAGGTCCACCCCGAGCCGGGCGAGGCTGTATCGCGAGAGGAGCTCGTAGACGGGCGCCCGCCGGAGGTACCGCGCGGCGTCGGCGGCGGCCGGGACGAACCGTCCCAGGAGGGCGACGAGCTGATCGAGGTGGACCGCGACGACGACGAGGATCGCCAGGAGGAGGACGACGACGGCGGAGCGGAGGAAATCGCGGACCCTCACCCCCTGCTCGCGCAGGAAGCTCCGGAACGCGCGCAGCAGGAGGAGGAGGATCAGGATGCCCAGCAGCTGCGGCGCGAAGTAGAACCGGTGGTCGTACCACTGCCGCGCGATCGGCTGGGTGGCGAGGTTCGCGTTCGCCCAATCGACGAACCGGAGCATCGCCACCTGGGCGAGCACCGCGACCGCAACCGGGATCAGGTCCTCCTGCCAGCTCTTCCTTCGGCTCACGTCCCGCGATTATCGACGATCGCCCCTCGGACGGCCCGTGCCGTTACCATCTGGACCGCGTGAGGCCTTCCTTTCCGTCCGCAGCGCTCCTCGGCCTGGCCGCAGCGACCCTCGCGGCGCCCGCCGCGGCGCAGTCGTGGTCCGACCCCGGGATCGGCTTCGGAGCCCGTCTCGGGCTGACGCAGGCCCGCTCCGCCGGCTCGCCGTCCGGGGGCGCCGGGGTCCAGGTCCGCTACCGCCTGACCGGCTCTCTCGGCCTCGAGGGCTCCCTCGGTGTCCGCCGTGAGACGCTCGGCGACGACACGGGGCCGCTCCTCCGCCTGACGGAAGTGCCCGTCACCGGCACCGGCCAGCTCTTCTTCTTCCCGAGCCGGCGTCTCCAGCCCTACCTCCTCGCCGGCGCAGGCCTCCACGTCGTCCGCGCCGAGCCGGAAGGGCGGAACCCGGGCTCGGACACGAAGACGGAGGCCCTCTTCGCCGTCCACGCCGGGGCGGGGATCGACGTCCGCCCCTCGCGGACGAGCGCCGTCCACCTCGACGCGCGCTGGACCTTCCTCGAGCCGACGAGCATCACCGACCTCGAGAAGGCCGGCTTCGACGTGGCGCCCGGTTACTGGGCCATCGCGGTCGGCGTCACGTTCTCCCGCTGAACGTCAGGCGGGAAGGCCGGCCACCAGCTCGCCGAAGCGCGCGGCGTCGACGTTCCCGCCCGAGAGGACGACGCCGACCCGGCGGCCCGCGACGGCGGGCACCCTTCCCGCGTGGAGCGCCGCCGCCGCGGCCGAGCCCCCCGGCTCGACGACGAGCTTCATCCGCGAGAAGAGGAACGCCATCGCACGGCGGAGCTCGAGGTCGCTCACGGTGAGGACCCCTTCGACGAGTGCCTGCAGGATCGCGAAGTTCCGCTCGCCGACCCGCGTCGTCTGGAGCGAGTCGGCGATCGTCTCCGGGACCGGGATGGCGACCCGCCATCCCTCCCGGAGCGAGCGCGCGACGTCGTCGCCCGCCTCCGGCTCGACTCCGAAGACGCGGAGTCCGGGGCGGAGCGCCGTCCCGGCGACCGCGGTCCCGGCGAGGAGCCCGGCGCCGCCGCAGGGCGTGACGAGCACGTCGAGGTCGGGCACCTCCGCGAGGAGCTCGAGCGCCGCCGTCCCCTGCCCGGCGATGACCGCCTCGTCGTCGAACGGGGGGACGAGGGTGAGCCCTCGCTCCTGGACGAGCCGCCCGGCGATCGCCTCGCGGTCCTCCTTCCGTCGGTCGTAGAGGATCACCTCGGCGCCGTAGCCGCGCGTCGCGGCGAGCTTGAGGGCCGGGGCGTCGTCGGGCATGACGATCGTCGCCGGGACGCCGAGGTCGCGCGCGGCGAGCGCGACGGCCTGGGCGTGATTCCCGGACGAGAACGCGACGACCCCGCGCCGCATCTGCTCCCGGGAAAGGAGCGTCAGGCGCGAGAACGCGCCGCGCGCCTTGAACGCCCCGACTCGCTGGAACGTCTCGCACTTGAAGAAGAGCCGTGCCCCGCAGGCGGCGTCGGCCGTCCGTGACGTCAGGACCGGGGTCCGGTGGACGTGAGGCGCGATGCGCGCCGCGGCGGCCTTCACGTCGTCGAGATTGACCGGGAGCGTCGTCACGCCGTCCCCTCCTTCGTCTCCGCGGGTGCCTTCGGCTCCCGTTCCCGCGGCGCCCCGACGACGCCGCAGAGCCGGTCGGCCTCGTCCGTCATCGCGTCGATCGCCGCGTCGACGCGCGCGAGGAACGCCTCGTCGCTCTCCCCCTCCGCCCGCCGGAGCCCTTCGCCGAAGACGACCGCGCAGCGCGAGAACGGCATCGGAACGAGGTAGCGGTCCCAGGAGCGAAGGAACCTCGGGCGCGTCGACGACGCGCCGACCGGCATGATCGGGGCGTCCACGGCCTCGGCCAGGCGAAGGATCCCGGTCTTGCAGCGACGCGCCGGTCCGCGCGGGCCGTCGGGGGTCAGCGCCGCCCCGCGCGTCGTCCCCTTCAGCGCCGCGACCATCTCGGCGAGCGCCTCGCTCCCGCCGCGCGACGACGAGCCGCGGACGACGCGATAGCCCCACCAGAAGAGGAAACCGGCGATGACGTCGCCGTCGCGGCTCTTCGAGGCCATCGTCACGACGCCCTCGTACGGGAACCGGAAGATCCCCGCGACCATCCGCTGGTGCCAGATCGCGTGGAGGACCGGCCGCCCCGCGCGCTCGATCGCGTCGCGATGCTCGCGGCCGACGAGGCGGATCCGGAGCGTCGCTCGCCAGAGGGCGATCAGGAGGAAGAGCGGGAGGCCGAGGAGGAGGGCGCGCACCGGCCGATTCTCCACGACGCGCGCTCCCTCCGCCCGCCCTGTATCCTCCCCGCCCGTGCGTCTCGTCGCCGAGAACGTCTCCCGCTCGTTCGGGCCGCGCCGCGTCTTCGGCCCGCTCTCGTTCGCGACGGAGCCGGGGAGGGTCCTCGGCGTCGCCGGCGCGAACGGCTCGGGCAAGACGACGCTCGTCAAGGTCCTCGCCGGCCTCCTCCGCCCTTCCGCCGGGAGCGTCCGGCTGGAGGACGCCGGCCGGCCCGGGTCGCGGATCGGCGTCCGCGAGGCGGCGGGCGCGATCGGCTGGTGCGCGCCGGACCTCTCCCTCTACGGCGAGCTGACCCCGGCCGAGAACCTCGAGTTCTTCGCCCGCGTCGCAGGGCGGCTGCCGACGCGGGAGGAGCTCGAGGAGCGCATCGCTTCCGTCGGCCTCGACCCGAGGCGCCTCCGCTCGATCCGGACGCGCTTCCTCTCCACGGGACAGAGGCAGCGCCTCAAGCTCGCCTACTCGGTCCTCTCCTCTCCCGCGGTCCTCCTCCTCGACGAGCCCGGCTCGAACCTCGACGAGGCGGGACACCGCGCCGTGACGGCGATCGTCGCCGAGCAGCGGGGCCGCGGCAGCGTCGTCCTGGCCACGAACGACCCGGCCGAGCTCGCCCTCGCCGACGAGAGGGTGACGCTGTGATCCTCCGTGCGGCGGCGGCCGTCTTCGTGAAGGACCTTCGGACCGAGTGGCGGACGCGCGTCGCGATCAACGCGCTCCTCCTCTTCGCGTTCTCGGTCCTCGTCCTCGTCGGCTACGCCGTCGGCCCGACGCGCCTCACGCTCGAGGACCGTCCCGTCGTCAACTCCGTCCTCCTCTGGATCGTCCTCTTCTTCTCGGCGATGACGGGGCTCTCGCGCTCGTTCGTGAACGAGGAGGAGACCGGCACGGCCGCGGCGCTCCGCCTCTCGGCCCCGCCCGCGTCCGTCTTCCTCGGGAAGCTCCTCGGAAACCTCGCCCTCCTCGGCGTCGTCATGGCCGTCGTCGTCCCGCTCTTCCTGGCCCTCATGTCCTTCGGTATCGCCGCCCCCGGTCTCTTCCTCGCGGTCCTCGCTCTCGGCGGCGTCGGCATCGCCGCCGCCTCCACGTTCATCGCGGCGATCGTCTCCAAGACCGCGGCGAAGGGGGCGCTCTTCGCCGTCCTCGCCACGCCGCTCCTCCTCCCTCCCCTCGTCGCGGCCGTCACCGGGACCCAGATCGCCGCCACCGGGCCGGAGTCCGCCGCCGGGCTCGACGCCGTCCGCCTCCTCTTCGCCTACGACGGCCTGATGGTGACCGCCTCGTTCCTCCTCTTCGACGCCGTCTGGCGCGAGTAGCCGCCCCTCCCCGAGGCGAATCAAGCGCTCGTTCAGCGGGGGTTCGGAATCCAGTCCCGAAAAGGTCCGGTATCACCCTCCGCTCCCGTATCATCCCGGCCGATGCAGGTTCTCGGCACCGCCGGGAAGGTCGTCCTGGGCCTCGGGATGGCAGTTGTCCTCTGGGCCGCCTTCCTCTACGCCCACCCCGCGGAGAGCTTCGTGGGCGAGTCTTCCCGCATCGTCTTCTTCCACGTCCCGACGGCCTGGATCTCCGCCCTGGCCTTCCTCCTGGCGGCGATCCACTCCGGCCTCTACCTGAAGACCCGGAAGATGGAGCGCGACGACGCGGCGGCGGCCGCCGCGCGCCTCGGGATCCTCTTCTGCGTCCTGGCCACCGTCACCGGCTCGCTCTTCGCGAAGGTGATGTGGAACTCCTACTGGAACTGGGACCCACGGCAGACCTCGATCGTCCTCCTCCTCCTCGTCTACGGGGCCTACCTCGGCCTCCGCCAGGCGATCGAGGAGCCGGAGCGCCGGGCGACGCTCTCGGCGGCCTACGCCCTGATCGCGTTCGTCTCCGTGCCGTTCCTGATGTTCGCCGTCCCTCGCATGTACGCCTCGCTCCACCCCGACACGGTCATCAACGCGCGGGGCCGGATCGAGATGTCCCCCGACATCAAGCTCGTCTTCTTCTCCTCGATGATCGCGTTCACCGCGCTCTTCGCCTGGATGTACGCCCTCGACGTGAAGGCCACCCGGCTCGTCCGGCGCCTCTCGGAGAGGACCGGAGGGTTCGAAGCATGACGCCCGACGCCCCGACCGTCGCCGTCTCGCACGGCGCGCTCTTCTACGTCGCCGCCGTGAACATCATCATCTGGGCGGGGCTCCTCGGCTACCTCGTCCACCTCGACCGCAAGGTCCGCGCCGCAATCGCGCGGCAGACCCCGGAGGAGCCGTCGTGAAGAAAGCCTACTGGGCCGGCGCCGCCCTCATCGTCGCGTTCCTCCTCCTCGGCCTGACGACCTTCTCCTCCTCGATGACCCCCTACGTCACGTTCGACGAGGCGCTCTCCTCGCCCCGCGTCTGCCAGGTGATGGGCGGGCTCGAGAAGGGCTCCTCGAAGTACGACACGACGACCCAGACGCTCCGCTTCAACCTCGTCGACCTCGAGACGAAGAAGGTCCTCCCGGTCACCTACCGCGACGTCAAGCCGGCCAACTTCGAGGAGGCCGTCTCGATCGTCGCGATCGG
>JAKPXO010000215.1 GCA_029567505.1 Acidobacteriota bacterium | reverse complement strand
GACGTCGAAATCGGAGCCCCCTTCGCGAAGGAGGCGCCCCGCCTCGCGGGCCTCCTCGCGCCCTTTCTCGGTGAGGTCGACGTCGGTCCAGCCGGTGAAGCGGTTCTCGAGGTTCCACTGGCTTTCCCCGTGGCGCAGCAGGACGAGCGTGTACATGAAGGGCCCCCTCGTTCAGGCATTCGGAACGGGGCGCGGGAGGCGCGCCGAACCGGAGGCGGCATGTTATCTGCATCTCCGGGGCCACGTGGAGGGCCCGACATGAAGTCGTCCTCGAATGGGGCCAGCGCATCCCGGAAACCGTACAGCGGGAGCGCGCGGAAGGTCCTCGTCATGCTGACTGTCGCCGCAGCCGTCCTCGACGCGGGACGGGTGGCGGCCCAGCCCGCCTCGGACGCCCCCCGGATCGCCGCCTCGGCCGAGGTCTCGATCCTCGGAGTCGAAGTCGTCGTCACCGACAGGAACGGGAAGTCGGTCCAAGGTCTGACGGCGGCCGACTTCGAGCTCCGCCGGGGCGGCAAGCCCGTCGTCATCACGAACTTCCACGAGGAGCGGCGCGAGGAGGCAGGTGCCCTCCCGGGCGCGCCGGCCGAAACGGAATCGTCCGGATCGGCCCCGGCCGAGACTCGGTCGCTGGTCTCTCGGCAGCCACGGAAGGTCGTCGTCTTCGTCGACCGTCTCTACCTCCCCGAGCCGACCCGCCGTCGCGAGCTCTTCGACGGGGTGAAAGGGTTCCTCGCGAAGGCCCTGACGGGGCCGGGAGACGAGGCGATGATCGTCTCGTGGGGCGATTCGGTGCGGGTCGTCCGCTCCTTCACCGACGACCTGGCCGCGCTCGACGAGATCCTCGACGTCCTGGCCCGTCGCGTCGCCCGGCTCGACTCACAGGCGAACGAGGTCGCCGAGCTCGCTTCCCGCGACTTCTGGTTCGGGTCGCTCGCCGCGGACCCCCGCGTCGGCGGGACGGTCGGCTCGACGGAGATCTCGCGCGAGATCGGCGCGCTCCAGGCCTACGGCATGATGAAGGCGAAGGTGACTGCCCTTCGAGGCCTCGTCGCACTGATGGCGGGGATGGAGGGGCGGAAGTCGCTCGTCCTCGTGGCCCACCATTTCGGCCGGTACCCGGGGTTGGAGTTCCACGTCGGTCCGCGCAGCGCGCCCGTCGGGGGCACCAATCTGCGGGACGGGCAGCCCCTCCTCGAGGAGCTCGCGGCCGCCGCGAACGCAAGCGGTGTCACTTTCTACGGCATCTATCCCTACGAGAGGGTGGCGTTCGCCTCGGCCGCGGACTCCGCAGCCCTGAACCCGACGGCCTCGTCCGCCGCCTACGGGTCCGGGTTCGACGCGATCTGGACGAACGAGATGGCCGGCCTCAACTTCGTAACGAAGCGGACCGGCGGTTCGACGGCGGGTCACCCGGGCGAGCTGCCGCGCTTCCTCGACCAGGTCGCGAGCGACCTGGGGTCGTACTACTCGCTCGGCTTCCCGGCCTCGGGCGCGACGAAGCCGGAAACGCTGAAGGTCCGCGTGAAACGCGAGGGGCTGACGGCGCGGACCCGGACGACGGTGGCGGAGAGAACGGCCGAGGAGCGGCTCACCGACCGGGCCCTCGCGAACCTCTTCGCCCCCGACGCGAACTCGCGCATCGGCATCTCCGTCGAGGCGGGTGAGGCGAAGCCGGCCGGGAGCAAGTACCGGATCCCGCTCGAGGTCCGGATTCCCCTGGGCGCGCTCGTCCGGGTGCCGGGCCCGGCCGCGACGAAGGGGAAGTTCTCGGTCTTCGTCGTCGCCGCGACGCCGAAGGGGGACTTCTCCGAGGTCGTGCGCCGGCGGCAGGAGTTCACGGTGAAGCGCGGCGAGGAGGCGAAGGCCGACGCCTCGCACCTCACCTACACGCTCGAGGTCGAGAGCGAGACGACGGCGGCGCGGATCTCGCTCGCCGTCTGGGACGAGATCGGCGGCGAGGCGGGCTTCGCGCTCGTCGGGAAGCGGAAGGGCTGAGCGCGGCGCGCGGCCGTCAGTGCGCCGGAGCGGCCGCCCGCCGGGCCTCGTCGAGCTGGGCGACCCACTTCGGGGCCTCGGGTTCGGCCCGGAAGAGGGCGCGCACGTCCTCCCCGCGGGCTGCCGCGAAGCGGTGGAGCCAGGACGGGCCCCACTTGCCGACGTATCCGTCCGGGCTCTTCCAGGCGGGGTCGGCGAGCGCCTCGTCGAGCGTCACGAACGTGTAGCCGCGCCGCTCCAGCCGGGCGAGGAGGAGCGGCATCGCCCGGGCGTTCAGGGCGTTCGCGTGCGCGAGGTGGATCTGCGGGATCTCGCGGCCGAAGAGGGCGCGCGAGCGCTCCTCGTAGAACGCGACGCGGGCCTCGAAGTTCTCGAGGTACGTCTCGAGGAGGCGCGCGCGGGCGGCTTCGTCCTTTCCGGCGGCGAGCCTCGCGTCGGCCGAGGCGAAGACCCAGTCCTCGTGCTCGATGCTGAAGGGGGCGACGGCGTAGCCGCGTCCCGCGAGGAAAGACTCGAAGTCGTCCTTCGCCTCCTTCGTCGGCCCCGTCTGGGTGAACGGGTGGCGGAACCATCGGAGCGTCTTCCCCCGGCGGGCGAGGAGCCCGCGCGTGACGACCTCGCCCTGGACGACGGCGTCCTTCATCTTCGGAAGGGGCGTCGCGGTGAAGCCGACGTGGCCGAAGGTATGGTTCCCGAGCTCCATCCCGGCGTCGAGCCACTCCTCGAGGAGGGCGATCCGCTCGTCCACCTCGCCCGGGACGAAGAGGCGGTCCTCGTTGACGAACGCGACGGCGGGGACCTTCCGCGCCGCGAGCGCTGCGACGAGCTCCTTCGACAGCTTCCGGACCGCATCGAGCGGGAGGCCGTAGGCGACGAACGGAAGGTCGTCGATCGTGACGGCGACGGTGCGCCGGCCGGGGGCGGCGGGGGAGGCTCCCTTCTCCGCGAAAAGGGAGGCCGGAACGCCGATCAGGGAGAAGGCGAGGACGGCGGACGCGAGGCGACGATGCGGACGGGGCACGGGGACCTCCGGATCGTGAGATGGGGTGCGGTGCATTCTGCACGGTCGAGGGCCGAACGAAAGGGCCGGGTGGAGCGAGAATGGGGCGCCATGGCTCGAATCCTCGTCTCCGGCCTCGTGAACCTCGAGACGACCGTGAAGGTCGACGCCTTCCCGGTGCCGTACTTCCCGGTCCGCTACCCGTTCTTCGGCGTCGCGTCGTCGGTCTCCGGCGTCGGCTACAACGTCGCCCGCGCGCTCCAGGCCCTCGGGAGCTCGCCTCTCCTCCTCTCGCTCGTCGCCCCCGACCTCGCGGGCCGCCAGGTCCGCGACGCCCTGTCGCGCGACGGGCTGGACGGCTTCTGGGTCCGCGACGGGGCCCGGGAGACGGCGCAGTCGGTCGTCCTCTACGACGGGGAAGGGCGGCGGCAGATCCACGTCGACCTGAAGGACGTCCAGGAGCGGAGCTATCCGCAGGAGCTCTTCGTCCAGGCGCTCGCCGCGTCCGACGCGGCGGCCCTCTGCAACGTCAACTTCTCCCGGCCCTTCCTCTCCGCGGCGCGGTCCGCCGGGAAGCTCGTCGCGACGGACGTCCACGCCCTCTCCTCTCTCGACGACCCGTACAACGCCGACTTCCTCCGCGCCGCGCAGGTCGTCTTCCTGAGCGACGACGCGCTCCCCGTGCCGGCGGAGGAGTTCGCCCACGAGCTCGGGGCGAGGTTCTCTCCGGAGGTCGTCGTCGTCGGGTTGGCGGCGAGAGGCGCCCTCCTCCACCTCCCCTCCGAGGGGACCGTGGAGAGGGTCCCGGCGGTGCGGACGCGCTCCGTGGTCTCCACCGTCGGCGCGGGAGACGCCCTCTTCTCGGCGTTCCTCGACGGCTACGTGAGGGAGCGTGACGCGCGGGCGGCGCTCCGGCGCGCCGTCGTCTTCGCTTCCTGGAAGCTCGGGGCCGCCTCGGCGGCGGAGGGCTTCCTCGGGGCCGAGCCGCTCCGGCAGCTCGTCGCCTCGGACCCGGAGCCGTACGAGCCGTAGGCGAGCGGAGCCGCCCGCGAAGGCGCCCGCGGAGGCGCGCTTGCGTGCCGGCGCTTTCGGGCCGATAGTCCCGGAGCCGGCCGGAGAGACAGCATGAAGATCTTTGCGGGTCCCCTCGTCGTCCTCTGCCTGCTCGTCCCCGCGCCGCGGGCCGGCGCCCAGGCCATCGTCGCCGACCACACCGCGACGGACGTCGCCGCGATCCCGGACGCGGCGATCGCGAGCGCGGCGGCGCTCCGCCTCCTCGTTCGCCACGCCTCCGTCGGCGGCAACATCGACTCCGGGCTCAACGCCCTCCATACCGCGAACGCTCGGTACGACCGGAGCCTCTGGGACTTCCAGAGCCGCGGCAACCCGGGCTGGCAGGAGAAGGTCGACGACCTCGTGACGCAGGCGGCCGCGCAGGGGGCGAGCTTCGACGTCCTGACGATGAAGTTCTGCTACATCGACCCGAACGCGAGCTTCACGTACTACCGCGACGCGCTCCTCGGGCTCGAGGCGACGTACCCGACGAAGCGCTTCGTCTGGTGGACGATCCCGATCGAGACGTCGGGGAACACGAACCGCCAGGCGTTCAACGACCTCGTCCGCGCCTACGCCGCGGCGAACGGGAAGGTGCTCTTCGACATTGCCGACATCGAGTCCCACAACGCCGCGGGCGTGAAGCGGGTCGACGGCAACGGCCGCGAGCTGATGTGGGACGAGTGGACGTCCGACGGCGGGCACCTGAGCGCCGCCGGCTCGCAGCGCGTCGCGAGCGCGCTCTGGTGGCTCATGGCCCGGATCGCCGGTTGGAGCCCGACGGCCGACCCGCTCTCCTTTCATACCCTGGTCCCCTGCCGGATCGTCGATACCCGGAACGCGACCGGCCCCTACGGCGGCCCGGCGCTCGCCGCGGGCGCGGCGAGGGCGTTCACGATGGCGGGGCAATGCGGGGTCCCGGCCGACGCGTCGGCCGTTGCTCTGAACGTCACCGTCACGAACCCGGCGTCGGCGGGGAGCCTGACGGTCTACCCCGGGACGGGGACCGTACCGGGGACGAGCACGATCTCCTTCGCCGCGGGAAGGACCCGCGCGAACAACACGACGATCGGACTCGTCGACGGCGTCCTTTCGGTCTTCGACGCCCAGGCCACCGGGACGACGCACTTCATCGTCGACGTGAGCGGTTACTACCGCTGAGGCCGAGCCAGGGGGAAGCGCGTCCGCCGCGCGCCGCGGACATTTCAGCCGCGGCGCGCCGCCGCACTTCGGGTCTCAGGCCGACCCGAGGAGCGGCTCGTCGGCGGAGCGAATGTCGGAGGCGGGGAGGCCGCCGGGGAAGCGGTCCCGCGCCTTCTCGAGCGCCTCGGCGGCGACCTCGAGGTGCGTCGCCCGGCTCTCGCGGTAGAACGCCTGCGCTTCGGCCGAGAGCTTCGGCTGGCCGTGGAGCGGCTTGTCGCTGACGCAGAGGAGGGCGGCCGTCGGGATCCGGTAGCGGAAGCCGTTCGCGGCGACGGTCGCCGATTCCATGTCGACGGCGACGCTCCGGCTCGCGCGGATCGCGGCGAGGGCGCCCGCCTGGTTGAACTCCCAGTTCCGGTTCGAGGTCGTGAAGACGGTCCCCATCCGGTAGGAGAGGCCGCGCGCCTCCATCTCCTCGAGGAGGAGCGCGTTCAGGAAGTGGTTCGAGGCGACCGGGACGCTCGTCGGGAGGACGTCGTCGAGGATCCGGTCGTCGCGCATGTACCCGGTCGCGAGGACGAGGTCGCCGACCTCCTGGTGGTTCCGGAGGCCGGCGCAGTGGCCCACCATCAGGACGGCGTCGGGGCGGAGGACGGCGACGTGGTCGGTGATCGTCTTCGCGTTCGACGGGCCGACGCCGATGTTCACGAGCGTCAGTCCCGCGTTGCCGGGGAGCTCGTGGTGCCACGCCGGCATCTGGACGCTCCGCGCCGGGCCGACGGCCCCGGGGTAGCGGGCGCGGAACGCCTCGGCGTGCATCTCGTAGTTCGTGAAGAGGACGTGCCGCTGGAACCGCTCCGCGGGCGTGCCGGTGTAGTGCTCGAGGCGGTTCAGGGAGAGGTCGATCCTCTCGGCGCGGAAGAGGAAGAGCTTCTTCTGCCGGAGGTCCCAGGCCTCCTCGTCGAGGCTCTCGAAATGCGCGGGGTCGTCGAACGGGACCCGCTCCCGCGACCCGCCGACGGTGACCTTCGCGCCGGCCGACGCGAGCTTCCCGAGCTCCCTCTCGAGGTACCACCGGACCGCCCGGGGGCGTGCGAACTCGCCGCGAAGGAGGGGGTTGTGGCGGGACCAGGGGCGGTCCACCACCACCAGCGGGTAGAGGCCCTCGTCCCAGGTCTCCTCCACGGCGTCGCAGAGGGACCCGACGAGCGGAGTCCGATCCGCCTCGGGAGAGAGGGCGGCGAAATCGACGACGCGCTCCATGAAACGCTCAGATTACCGGAGACGCCGTCTCTCCGCACGCCGGCGCCGCAGAGGACGCCCCGGCAGCCCGCGCCCCCTAGGAGTACGATTCCTCCCCCTTCCGACCGGAAGGAGTACCGAGGAGGCACATGTCCAAGCGTTTTTCGGACCTCGATCAAAGGAGGCGGGAGCTTCTTCTGGGCGGCGGGGCCGAGAAGATCGAGAAGCAGCACCGCCAGGGGAAGCTGACGGCGCGCGAGCGCCTCGGCCTCCTCCTCGACCCCGAGAGCTTCGTCGAGTTCGGCCTCTGGGCCCAGGAGGACAACGGCGAGCCGGGCGCGAAGGTCCTCGCGGGCGAAGGGGTGGTGACCGGCAAGGGGTGGGTGGACGGGCGCGCCGTCTACGCCTTCTCCCAGGACTTCACCGTCAGCGGCGGCTCCGTCGGCAAGGTCCACGCCGCGAAGATCTGCGAGTGCCTGCGCGGGGCGCTCCGGACCGGGCTCCCGGTCGTCGGGTTCAACGATTCGGGCGGGGCGCGCATCCAGGAGGGGGTCGAGGCCCTCTCCGGCTACGGCCAGATCTTCTACACGAACACGCTCCTCTCCGGCGTCGTCCCGCAGATCAGCGTCATCGCGGGCCCCTGCGCCGGCGGCGCGGCCTACTCGCCGGCCCTCACCGACTTCATCGTCATGGTGGAGGAGAGCGCCAAGATGTTCATCGCCGGGCCCGACGTCATCAAGGCGGCGACCGGCGAGGTGATCACCGACGAGGCGCTCGGCGGGGCGAAGGTCCACTCCGAGGTCTCCGGGAACATCCACTTCGCCGCGCCCGACGAGCGGACGGCCGTCGCGATCGTCAAGAGGCTCCTCTCGTACCTCCCGTCGAACAACCTCGAGTCGCCCCCCGACCTCCCGTTCGACCAGCCGCTCGTCGACGACGAGGCGATGGACGAGCTCGTCCCCGAGGACCCGCGAAAGGCCTACGACGTGCGGGACGTGATCGGGCGCCTCGTCGACCCGGGCTCGTTCCTCGAGGTCCAGGAGGCGTTCGGCCGGAGCATCGTCAACGGCTTCGGGAGGCTCGGCGGGATGGTCGTCGGAATCGTGGCGAACCAGCCGATGCACCTCGCGGGCTCGCTCGACATGGACGCCTCCGACAAGGCGGCCCGGTTCGTCCGCACCTGCAACATCTTCAACATCCCGATCGTCACGCTCGTCGACGTCCCCGGTTTCCTGCCGGGCGTCGCGCAGGAGCACGGCGGGATCATCCGGCACGGGGCGAAGATGCTCTTCGCCTACTCCGCCGCGACGGTCCCGAAGATGACGGTCATCCTGCGGAAGGCCTACGGCGGCGCCTACCTCGCGATGTGCTCGAAGGACCTCGGGGCCGACTCGGTCCTCGCCTGGCCGACGGCCGAGATCGCCGTCATGGGGCCGGAAGGGGCCGCGCGGATCCTCCACCGCCGCGAGCTCGAGGCCGCGAAGACCGCCAAGGACAAGAGCCACCTCCTCGCCGAGAAGGTCGCCGAGTACCGGAAGCTCCACGCGAACCCCTACCGTGCCGCGGCCGCGCTCTACGTCGACGACGTGATCCGGCCGTCCTGGACGCGGCGGCTCCTCATCGAGCGCCTCGTCACGCTGCGGGCCAAGCGCGACCAGCGCCCGCAGAAGAAGCACGGCAACATCCCGATGTAGGAGGCGCCGATGTCGCCCGGAGTCGTCGCCCTCGTCTGCTTCAGCGTCGTGATGTTCGTCATGGCGCTCCTCGTCGGCGTCCTCTACGCCTTCCAGTTCGTGACCCGAAGGCAGGCCGCCGCGAAGTCGGCCGCCGCGCCGCCCGTCCTTCCCGAGGATGGCTTCACGCCCGAGCTCGTGGCGGTCCTCGCCGCGGCGGCGACCGCCGCGCTCGGCAGGTCCGTCGTCGTCCGCCGAATCAACGTCCTCCGTCCCACCGGCCAGGAGAACTGGTCGCGGGTCGGACGGATCGACATCCTGAGGTCCCACAGGCTGGACCCGAAGAGATAGAGATGAAGAAGCTCCGCATCACCGTCAGTGGCAAGGTCTACGACGTCGAGGTCCAGGTCCTCCAGGACGACGAGGCGATCGGCTCGGCCGCGACGCTCCCGTACCCGGGCGCGGCGACGGCTCCGATGACCGAGGCCGCGCGGCCCGCCTCCGCCCCCGCCCCGGCACCGGTCCCCGGCGGCGCCGGCGACCCGAACGTCATCGCCTCGCCGATCGCCGGCACCGTCCAGAAGGTCTTCGTGACGAAGGGGATGCACGTCGAGGGGAAGACCCCCGTCGTCCTCCTCGACGCGATGAAGATGGACACCTACATCTACGCCCCGCGCAGCGGGACGATCGCGGAGGTCTGCGTGGAGGCGGGCGCGTCCGTCCAGGTGCGCGACCCGCTCATCCGCTACGCCCCGGAGGGGTGACGTGGAGAAGCTGCTCGCGCAGACCGGCTTCCTCGCGCTGACGTGGCGCGAGGGAGTGATGATCGCGGTCGCGTTCCTCCTCCTCTGGCTCGCGATCAAGAAGGAGTTCGAGCCGCTCCTCCTCGTCCCGATCGGGTTCGGGGCGCTCATGACGAACCTCCCCCTGAACGGCCTGATGAACCTCCCGGCCGAAGGTGCGCCGGGCGGGCTCTTCCACTACCTCTTCCAGGGGGTCGAGCTCGAGATCTTCCCGCCGCTCATCTTCCTCGGCCTCGGGGCGCTCACCGACTTCGGGCCGCTCCTGGCGAACCCGAAGACGTTCCTCCTCGGCGGCGCCGCGCAGCTCGGCGTGTTCGGGACGTTCCTCGCGGCGAACGCACTCGGGTTCACGCCGCAGGAGTCGGGCGCGATCGGGATCATCGGCGGCGCCGACGGGCCGACCTCGATCTACCTGACGATCAAGCTCGCGCCCCACCTCCTCGGGGCGATCGCCGTCTCGGCCTACTCGTACATGGCGCTCGTGCCGCTCATCCAGCCGCCGATCATGAAGCTCCTGACGACGAAGAAGGAGCGGATGATCCGGATGGAGGCGAACTTCGACGTCCCGAAGTGGCTCCGGATCTCGTTCCCGATCGTCAGTACGGTCATCTGCGCGCTCATCGTCCCGGCGGCCACGTCGCTCATCGGCCTCCTGATGTTCGGGAACCTCCTCCGCGAGTGCGGCGTCACGGAGCGCCTCACGCGGACGGCCCAGAACGAGCTCATCAACCTCGTGACGATCGTCCTCGGCCTCTCGGTCGGCGTGACGATGGACGGGGGAAGCTTCCTCCGGCCGGCGACCCTCAAGATCCTCGTCCTCGGCTGCGTCGCCTTCGCCGTCTCGACGGCGGGCGGCGTCCTGATCGCGAAGGTCATGTCCCGGCTCCCCGGGACCCCCGTCAACCCGCTCATCGGCGCGGCCGGCGTCTCGGCCGTCCCCATGGCGGCGCGCGTCGCCCACAACGTCGGGCAGGCCGAGGACCCGGACAACTACCTCCTCATGCACGCCATGGGGCCGAACGTCGCCGGGGTCATCGGCACGGCGGTCGCGGCGGGCAGCCTCCTGGCGCTCCTCAAGTAGCATCCCCCGTCGCGCCGGCCCGCGGGCCGGCGCGGCGTGCTCCCCGCCGAAATCCCCGCCCGCGACGGTTGCGGGCTCGAGGTCGAGATGACGGTTCCCTGGTACGGACTCCTGCCGTTCGCGGCGCTCCTCGCGGCGATCGCGACGTTCCCCCTGATGCACGCGACGAAGCACCTCTGGGAGAAGAGGTGCTTCCAGCTCCTCGTCGCCCTCGTCCTCGGGCTCCCGATGGCGGCGTGGTGCTGGTCGCTCGGCGGCCGCACCGAGGTCGTCCACGCCCTCGTCGAGTACGCCTCGTTCATCACGCTCCTCCTCTCGCTCTTCGTCGTGAGCGGCGGCGTCTTCGTGGCGGGCGACATCCAGGCGACCCCGCGGAACAACACCCTCTTCCTCGGCGTCGGCGCCGTCCTCGCCTCGCTCATCGGGACGACCGGGGCCGCCATGCTCCTCATCCGGCCGATCCTGAACACGAACCGCGAGAGGAAGCTCAAGGTCCACACGGTCGTCTTCGCGATCCTCGTCATCGCGAACTGCGGCGGCCTCCTGACGCCGCTCGGCGACCCGCCGCTCTTCCTCGGCCTCCTCCGGGGCGTGCCGTTCCTCTGGACGCTGAAGCTCTTCCCCCAGTGGCTCTTCGTGAACGGGATGCTCCTCCTGACCTACTACGCCCTCGACTCGGCCGCGTTCCGGAGGGAGGAGATGCCCGACCTCGTGAGGGACGCCGCGGAGGTGAAGCCGCTCTCCCTCGAGGGAAAGGGGAGCATCGCCCTCCTCGGCGTGATCGTCGCCGCGGTCGCGCTCGTGCCGTCCGTCGACCTGCACGCGATCCACGAGGGGCACGCCCCGCTCGCGGCGTGGATCCCGCTCCGGGAGATCGTCCTCCTGACGGCGGCGTTCCTCTCGTTCCGCTTCGGCGACCGGAAGGCCCGGTTCGAGGACAACCGCTTCGAGTGGGGACCGATCCAGGAGGTCGCCGCCCTCTTCATCGGGATCTTCCTCACGATGGTCCCGGCGCTCGCCTACCTCGCCCAGAAGGCGCCGGAGCTCCCGCTGAACCGCGTGACGTTCTTCGTCTTCACCGGCAGCCTCTCGTCGGTCCTCGACAACGCCCCGACCTACGTCACGTTCTTCGAGCTCGCGAAGGCGCTCGGGGGCGAGCCGGCCGTCGCCGGGGTCCGGGAGATCTTCCTCGTCTCGATCAGCCTCGGCGCGGTCTTCTGCGGCGCGATGACCTACATCGGCAACGGCCCGAACTTCATGGTCAAGGCGATCGCGGAATCGGACGGCGTCGAGATGCCGAGCTTCGGCGGCTACGTCGCCCGGTGGGCCGTCGTCTACCTCCTTCCGATCCTGGCGCTGATGGTCGGGATCTTCATCGTGGAGACGACGTGGGTA
>JAKPXO010000206.1 GCA_029567505.1 Acidobacteriota bacterium | reverse complement strand
CCCGCCGGCCTGACCGCCGCCACCCTCCTCGCGCGGGCCGGGCGGAGGGTCGTCGTCCACGAGCGGAACGCCACCGTCGGCGCCCGCTTCGTCGGCGACCTGCAGGTGATCGAGGACGCCTCGGACCCGCGCGAGACGGTCCCGGCGCTCTTCTCGCGCCTCGGCCTCCCGGCGCCGGCCTGGGTCCCCGCGACGACGGCAGAATTCTTCGACGCGAAGCTGCGGCGCTTCGCCGTGTCGTCGCGCGAGCCTTACGCCTGGTTCGTGACGCGCGGCCCGGGCGAGGGGACGCTCGACACGACGCTCCTCGCGGGCGCCCTCGCGGCTGGGGCCGAGGTCCGCTTCCGCTCGCGCCTCGAGGCGAAGGACGCGGACCTCGTGGCGACGGGTCCGCAGACACCCGACGGCCTCGCCCGAGAGACGGCCTTCGAGAGCGACGGCGTCACGCGCGTCCGGGTCCTCTTCGACCCTTCGGTCGCGCCGGGAGGCTATGCGTATCTCTTCACCGTCGGCGGGCGCGGGACGTTCGGCTGCGCGATCGTCCGAGACCTCGGCGGCATCGACCGCTACTTCGAGAGGGCCAAGGCGAAGCTCCTCTCCGTCGAGAGCGTCCCGATGGAGGGGGCGCGCGACGCCTACTCGTTCATGAACTTTGCCCTCGCGCCCGAGGCGTCGCGTGAAGGACGTCCCGCCGTCGGCGAGGCCGGGGCGTTCCAGGACTACCTCTTCGGCCTCGGGATGCGCTACGCGATCTCCTCAGGCGCTCTCGCGGCCGAGGCGCTCCTCGCCGGGGGCGACTTCGCGGCTCTCGCGCGCGCGAGGTTCGCCCGCCGCCAGCGCGTCTCCGTCGCGAACCGCTTCCTCTACGAGGCCGGCGGCGCCTTCGGCCTCTCGCTTTTCGCGCGCCTCGCCGCGCACGCCGACTTTCGCTCCGTCCTCGCCGGGTTCTACCGCCCCGGCGCTCTCCGCCTCGCTCTCGCGCCGATCGTGACGGCGCTCTGGCGGAACAGAGGCCGCTGCGCGCACAGGCTTCCCGAGCATTGGTGCCGGAAGCGCGAGCGGGAGATCCGCGAGGTCGCGCTCGGGAGGATCGGGTGACGGAGAGCGCCGCGCTCGCCTCGGCGCATCGCGAGAACCGGGCGCTCACGCACAAAGCCGGCGCGAACTTCTCCGTCGGATTCCGCTTCCTCCCGAAGGAACGCCGTCACGCGGTCTACGCCGCCTACGCCTGGTGCCGCGTCGCCGACGACGCCGTCGACGAGGGGGACCCGGCCGGCGCCCCCGCGCGGCTCGACGCGTGGGAGGAGGAGCTCGACGCGGTCTACGGCGGGACGCCGACGAGCGCCGCGGGGATCGCGCTCGCCGGCTCTCTCCCGCGCTTCCCGATCCCGAAGACGGCGTTCCAAGGGCTCCTGGCCGGCTGCCGGCAGGACCTCGTGAAGACGCGCTACGCGACGTTCGACGAGCTCCTCGGCTACTGCGACCTCGTGGCCTCGACGATCTCGACGATCTCGCTCGCGATCTTCGGCGGCCTCGGGAACGCGGAGGCCGAGGCGCGCGGGCGCGACCTCGCGACGGCGCTCCAGCTGACGAACGTCGTGAGGGACGTCGGCGAGGACGTGGGCCGCGGGCGGCTCTATCTGCCGCTCGAGGACCTCGCGCGCTTCGGCGTGACGGAGGCGGACGTCGTGTCGCTCCGCGCCACGCCCGCCGCCGCCGAGCTCGTCCGCTTCGAGGCGCGCCGCGCGCTCTCCTACTTCCGGAGGGCCGAGCCGGTGAAGGAGCTCGTCGACCGCGAGTGCCGCTTCGCGGTCACGATGATGGGCGGCATCTACGCCGACGTGGCGCGGGCGGTCCTCGCGCGTCCGCTCGACACGCTGCGCCGCCGCATCTCGCTCTCGACGGCGCGCAAGCTGCGCTCCGTGCTCGCGCGGCTCGCCGACCGTCGATTCGACCGCGGCGAAGATTGACGCGCGCCGTTCGGCCGCTCTAGAGTCGAGTCGATGGCGCTCGACGAGAAGACCCGCGCGGCGCTCCGCCAGCTGGGGAAGGCCCTGAACGAGGCCGTCTCCTCCTCGGCGGAAGTGCACGGCATCCTCCAGAGCCTTCGCGAGGAGGGGCACGAGCCGTACCTCGTCCTCGACGCGACCGTCGCCCTCGACGCCCGGGGGCGCCGTGCCCGCGCGGCGCTCCCGTCGATCCGCCGCGGTGGACCCGCCGGCCGCGAGGAAGCGGAGGGGGCAGCCTTCAAGATCGACGTGAAGGACCTCCACTTCCTGCGCTCCCTCGGGATCGACCCGACGCGCGCCCCGCGCGCGCCGCGCGGGCGGCGCCGGACCGGGACGGCCGTCTCGCTCCGGACGACCGTCTCGAAACGGGTCTGAGGCATGAGAGCGCCTCGGCGCCTGCGATCGCCCCAGTCTCCCGCGGATCCGACGTGAAGACCCCGCTCCTCGGGCTCACGCTCCCCGAGCTCGCGCAGGCGCTCGCCCCGCTCGCGCGAGAGCGCTTTCGCGCGGCGCAGGTGCAGCGCTGGATGACGGAGCGGCGCGCCCGCTCGTTCGACGAGATGACCGACCTCCCCGCCCCGCTCCGCGCGGCGCTCGGGGAGCGGTTCGTCGTCGGCCTTCCGGAGGTCGAGGCGCGGACGCCGTCCGACGACGGCGCGGAGAAGTTCCTCTTCCGCCTCGCGGACGGAGCGAAGGTGGAGGCGGTCTACATCCCCGCGCCGCGCAGGCGGGCGTCGGGAGGGGGCGAGCGCGTCACCGTCTGCGTCTCCTCGCAGGCGGGCTGCGCGCTGGCCTGCGCGTTCTGCGTGACGGGGCGGATGGGAGCCGGGCGGAACCTCTCGGCCGGCGAGATCCTCGGTCAGTACCTCGTCGTCGCCCGCGAGAAGGGCTTCGGCCCGCGCGCGGCGAATGTCGTCTTCATGGGGATGGGCGAGCCGCTCCTGAACGTCGCGAACGTCTCGCGGACCCTCGACCTCCTCGAGGCGGAGGTCTCGCCGCGGCGGACGACCGTCTCGACGGCGGGGATCGTCCCGGGGATCCGCGAGCTGGCCGGGCGCGAGCGCCGCCCGAACCTGGCCGTCTCGCTCACCGCGGCCGAGGACGCGCTCCGCACCCGCCTCATGCCGATCAACGCGCAGTGGCCCGTTCGCGAGCTCTTCGAGGCCCTCGAGGAGTGGCCGCTCGAGCCGGGCCGGCGCGTCACGCTCGAGGTCGTCCTGATCGCCGATGTGAACGACTCCCCCGAGGCGGCGCGCGCGCTCGCGCGCCTCGCGCGACGGGTCCCGTCGAAGGTGAACCTCATCCCGCTCAACGAATCGCCCGAGTGGCTCCCCGGCCTCGCACGCCCCGCCGACGAGAAGGTGAACGCCTTCGGCGCGCTTCTCGCGGCCTCGGGCGTCGACGTCACTGTCCGCTGGTCGAAAGGGCTCGGCGCTGCCGCGGCCTGTGGCCAGCTGAAGGGACGCGAGACGCTTGGCCGTCTCCCGCGCGTCCCGGCGCCGTCCGTGCGATCCTGAGCGCAGCCCGGTACCAGGAGGCTCCATGACACGTTCGTTTCTCGCCCTGACCCTCGCCGCCCCGTTCCTCCTCGCCGCGCCGCCCGCCGGCGCGCAGACCGCCCCGGCGCCGACCGCGGCTCCGGCGCCGCCGACTCCGTTGGAGGCCGCGCGCGGCGCCGAGCGGAAGCTCGACTCCTGGATGACTGCCGAAGCGCGAACGGCCCTCTCGCCGGTCGCCGCCCAGGCCGCCTCGAACGTCGACGTCGCCATCGCACTCGGCCGCCTCCTCGAGCAGGAGAAGAAGTACGCCGAGTCGGCGGACGTCCTCCAGAAGGCCGTCGCCCTCGCCCCGGCCGATCCGCGCCCCTCTCACTGGCTCGGCGAGACGCTCCTGCGCGCCCGCAAGACGGCCGAAGCCGACGCCGCGTTCCGGAAGGCGGCGGAGCTGGCGACGAAGGCGGCGGAGGCGCGGCCGACCGACGCCGCGGCGTTCCTCGCGAAGGGGGCCGCGCTCTCCCGCCTGCGCCGCTTCGACGAGGCGATGACGGCGCTCGGGAAGGCGCGCGAGCTGGACGGCGGGAGCGCCGCCACGCTCTACCAGATGGGCTCGACGCGGGCGTTTCAGCAGAAGTGGGGCGACGCGGTCGACCTGCTCACGCAGACGCTCGCGAAGGACCCGGGGATGGCCCTCGCGTACTACTACCGCGGCCTCGCCCAGGAGAAGCTCGGGCGGAAGGACCAGATGGTCCTCGACCTCGACCGCTTCGTGAAGATCGCCGCGACGGCCCCGGAAGCGGAGCGCGCGAAGGCGCTCCTCGCCGCCGCGTCGCGCTGAGGGGCGCCCGGGACGCGAAGGCGCCCGCGGCCCCGGTGGGACCGCGGGCGCCTCGAGACGCGGCTCGGGACGTTTACTTCTTCGCTTCCTGCTTCACGAGCTCGAGCTCGAGGGTGATCGTCACCTCGTCGCCGACGAGGACTCCGCCCGTCTCCAGGGCCTTCGAGAAGCTGACGCCGTAGTCCTGCCGGTCGATCTTCCCGGTGGCCGTCGCGCCGATGACGGTCTGGCCCCAGGGGCTCTTCACGGGGGCGGTGTACTCGACGTCGAGCGTGACCGGCTTCGTCACGCCGCGGAGCGTGAGGTTCCCGGTGACCTTCGCCTTCGTCGCGGAGACCTTCTCGACCTTCGTCGAGACGAACGTCATCTGCGGGTGCTTCGCGGCGTCGAAGAAATCGGCCGAGCGGAGGTGCTCGTCCCGCTTCGGCTCGCGGGTGTCGACGGAGGCGACCTCGATCGTCGCGCTGATCTTCGCGGAGGCCGGGTCGGCGGGGCTCCCCTCGACCGTCGCGGTGAACTTGTTGAAGGCCCCCTTCACGTTCGACACCATCATGTGGCGGACGGAGAAGCCGACGGTCGAGTGGGAGGTGTCGGCGGTCCAGGTCTCGGCGAGCGCGGGGGCTCCGGCGAGGCCGAGGACGGTGGCGAGGGCGGCGGAGAGCAGGTTCTTCTTCACGGGTTCCTCCTGGTTTCCTTCTCGGGGGCGTGCCCCGTTCTCGGATCTGTTCGGGCGCCGCGGCGTCGCGCGCGGCATCTCGACAAGCGCAACACGCGTGCCAGCCGCCAGGCCGTGCAAATCGCGATTTCGGCGATCGGTTCGGGAAGGGGGCCTCTCGAAACGAGAGGTTCCGCTCAGAAGACGTTCCCGAACCCGAACGTGATGCGAAAGGCGGGGTCTCCCTCGCGCCGCTTCAGCGGGACGGCCCCGTCGAGGCGGAGGACGCCGAGCGGCGTGAGCGCCCGCAGGCCGAGCCCGACGGAGGTCGCGAGGCCGGTCCCGAAGTCGCGGGACGATTCCCAGACCTGGCCCGCGTCGAGGAAACCGACGCCGAGGAGGCGTGGGTGGAGCGGGACCCGGATCTCCTCGTTCACGACGAGGAGCGTCGAGCCGCCGGTGACGTAGAGCGTCCCGCCGAGGTCCTCCCGCGGGCCGAGGCTCTCCGTGCCGTAGCCGCGCACCGAGTAGGACCCGCCGGCGTAGAAGCGGACGTCGGGGATCAGCTCCTGCCCCTCGAACGCGCGCGCGAAGCCGGCGCGCACCGACTGCGCCCAGACGACCTTCCCGCTCCCGAGCGCGAGGACGGGACGGTAGAGGTTCAGCTGGCCATAGGCGCGGCCGAACGCGAAGCTGGACCCGAGCCAGCTCCCGCTCGACTGCAGGTCGAGCGTCGCGAGGACGCCGTTCGTCCCGAGCATCGGGTCCTCACGCGTGTCGTGCACGAGCTGGACGCCGAGGTAGGGGAGGCGGATCGTGACGTCGATCGGGAAGAAGATGTCGTCCTCGAAGTACCGGGTCTCCTTGAATCTCCCGTAGAGGCGCGCCGAGAGGCTCTTCCCGAGGCTGCGCGAGAGCTGGAGCGAAGCCTCGACCGCGTCGGTCCGCTGGCCGTAGAGGAGCCCCTCGCGGAACGAGCGGCGCCGCTCGACCCAGAGGTCGATCCCCGCGCCGAGGACGTGCTCGGGGACGCCCGCGAAGAGGCGCAGGGCCCGGTCCTCGGGGTCGTAGAGGCCGCGGACGCCGGCGACGATTCCGCGACCGAAGAGGTTCCGGTCCGAGGCGTCGACGACGGCCGAGAAGCCCCGCTCGTTCTCCCAGCGGACGCCGTAGGCGAGCGTTACCGGGGGGAGCTCCTCGGCCGCGAGGACGACGTCGACGCGGCCGTCGGGGCCCGTCGTCAGGTCGCCGCGGACGCTCCGGAAGAGTCCGAGGGAGAAGAGGCCGGCGCGCGCCGCGTCGAGGTCGGAGCGGCGGAAGACGTCCCCGGGGGAAAGGGCCGCGACGCTCTTCGCCCACGCCGGAGAGGTTCGCGAGAGACCCTCGAGCCTCACGTTCCCGATCCGCCGGGCCGGGCCGCGCTCGACGGCGTAGGCGAGGGCGAGGCGCGGCGGGACCTCCGGCGTCGCGGGGGAGAGCGTCGCGCGGACCCGCGCCGTCGCGTATCCCTCCGCCCGCAGGGCCTCCTCGATCGCGAGGGCCGAGAGCGCGGTCCTCTCCGAGTCCGCGATGTCGCCCGGCGCGAGACGGACGAGCCGCGCGAAGCGCTCGCGCTCCTCCGGCGAGACGCCCCGGATCTCGACGGAGTCGACGAGGGACGGCTCGCCCCTCTCCACGCGGACGACGAGCCGTCCGCCGTCGAGGAGCTCGCGCTCCCCGAGGGCGGCGTACGGGTAGCCGAGGGCGCGGAGCCCCTCGAGGAGCCGCGCGTCGGCGCTCGGCAGGCCGGCGGCGAGCTCGGTCCGCTCGAGCGGGGTCGCGAAGCGCCTCCCGAGGAGCACGGCCTCGCGCGGGTCGACGCCCTCGAACCGAAGCTCGCGGATCGCGGCCTTCCGGCCCGCGGCCACCCGTACGACGACGCGCCGCTCCTCCTCCGGACCGGTCGCTTCCACCTCGATCGCCGGGGCGAGGTGTCCCCGGGCGCGGAGGGCGCGCTCGGCGGAGCGCCTCATGTCGCCGAGCGACGCGGGCTCGAGGAGCCCGGTCCGGTAGAGCGAGGCGACCTCGCGGCGCGCCGCGGCGGGAAGGCGGTCCCCCGCGAAGGAGAGCTCGGCGCGCGGCCCGGCGTCGATCCCGGCCTCCACGTCGACGCGGCCGGCCTTCCGCGACGGCACGGCCCGGAGGGAGACCTGCGCGTCAGGCCAGCCCTTGCCGCGGAGGAACGCCTCCGCGTCAATCTCGGCCTCGAAGAGAGCGTCCTTCCCGGCCGGCTCCCCCTTGCGCAGGCCGAGGGCCGAAACGAGGGAGCGGCGGGAGACTCCGGCCGGTGGCGTCGCGCGCACGGCGCCGACGAGAGGGACGTCGTCGCCGGCGCCCTCGCGCGTGCCGCCGAGCTCGATCCGCTGCTGGAGCGTGCCGCCGAAGCGCCCGTAGTCCTCCGTGAAGGCCTGCACCGAGAGGGGCGGGAGGCGCCGCAGCCCGTGGACGTCGACGACCCAGGTCTGCCGCTGCGCGTTCTTCAGGTCGATCCCGACCGCGAGCGAGACGTTCGGCGAGAAATCGCGCGAGAGGGTGAGCCGTGCGGCGGCGTCGGTCTCCCCGAGGAGGAGGAGCGGGCGTACCGCCAGGGAGACGCGCCCGAGCGCCGCGCCGAGAGACCCCGCGAGACGGTTCCCGAAGTAGCCGGCGAGCCCCTCGGCGAGCGCGGCGGCGGCGTCGTCCGAAGGGGTCCCATCGGAAGCGTCCCGGCGCGCCGAGGCGAAGAGGTCGCTCCCGCCGCGGCCGGCCGCGATCGACGGGTCCTCGAGGGACGAGGTCGTCACGAAGTCGAGGCGCGGGTCGCTCTGGGGGTCGCCCGAGTAGGTGACGATGCCGCGGTCGATCCGGAACGTCTGGCCGTAGGCGAAGACGAGCCCGCCGCTCTCGACGTC
>JAKPXO010000200.1 GCA_029567505.1 Acidobacteriota bacterium | reverse complement strand
CACGTCGAGGCCGTCATCCCGATCTCGCCGGCCTGCGCGGCCGCGCTGAAAGAGCGGAAGAAGGCGGCCCCGTTCTCCGAGCTCGTCTTCCTGGCGGACGACGAGGACACGCGGCCGGTGGCCGAGGGGACGCTCGAGGCGCACTTCGCGATCGCGAAGGAGGTCGCCGGGATCAAGCGGCGCCTTCGCTTCCACGACCTGAGGCACACCTTCGCCTCCCGACTGGCGTCCCGGGGTGTGTCGATTCAGGTCATCGCGAAGGCCCTCGGGCATACCTCCGTGGCCATGTCGCAGAGGTACGCGAAGCCGTCCGACGAGGCGATGAACGCGATCGTGGCGGCCCTTTCCGCGGACGCAACGGACTCCTCCACGGACTCCGGACCCCTTGCGGCGACCGGAACAGAAGGGGCGCCCGACGGTAAATCGAGCGCCCCGAGTGTTTTCGATGGTGAGCCGTCCGGGATTCGAACCCGGGACCCCCTGCTTAAAAGGCAGATGCTCTAACCGCTGAGCTAACGGCCCGCCGGGCCGGATGTTACCGCGAGCGTCCGCGGAGGGCGGACGTGACACGGATCACGCCCCCGGCGAAGGGCGCGAAACCGGGTTAGTCTCGCTGCAACCGGACAGCTGGAGGTGAACGATGGTGCGATCCGCAGTGCGCCGCGCCGTCGCGCTCGGGGCGCTTCTCGCCCTCTGCGCGGCGGGGACGACCGAGGCTCAGACGAACGTGAAGGTCGTGGCGAAAGAGGTCGTCGACGACCGGATCTCCGAAGGGATGATGAAGGGCGGCCTCGTCCTCCTGCTCGATCTGGAAGGCGACGGCCTCGACGTCGTGCAGTCGGCGCGGGTGCGGCTGAAGAGCGCGATGGCCGACACGGGCGAGGACCTCCTGCCGAAGGAGGAGAAGGCGCCCGACTTCTCCGACCGGAACGTGAACGCCGGGACGCTCCAGGTCGTCGTGAACAGCCCGCCGCGCGCGGCGAGCACCGTCCAGGTGGCCGGAACCGTGGAGCTCTTCGTCCCCGGGCGCGACGCCTCGGCCGTGGTGAGGATGCCGGGAGCGCTCGCGAAGCTCGACAAGCCGGTCGTGTCGAAGGGGCTGAAGTCGGCGAAGGTCGAGCTGACCCTCCTGTCGAAGGCGAAGTACCTCGAGGAGCGGAAGAAGAACCGGCTCGACGAGGCGAAGATCGCGAAGATCCGGGAGGAGGCGAAGGCGCGCGGGATGAAGGAGGAGGAGGCCGACGCGATCGTCGAGATGGCGAAGGCGTTCGACGAGATGGGGGAAGGGGACCTCCCCGAGCACGGCTTCTACCTGAAGGTCCCGGTGGCGAGCGAGGAGAAGATCCAGGAAGTCTGGCTGGAGACGGCGAAGGGGGAGAGGCTCGAGTCCGGGGGCTCCTCCTCGCGCTCCGACGAGGCGTTCGTCCTGAAACAGGTGGCGCTGAAGGCGGCCCCGCCGAAGGACGCGGTCCTCGTGGCGCGGCTCCTGACCGACAAGTCGATCGTCTCGGTCCCGTTCGAGATGAAGGAGGTCCGGCTCCCGTGAACGCGACGCGCCTTTCCCTCGCTCTCCTCCTCGGCGCGGCCCTGGCCGCCTCTCCCGCCGAGGCACAGTCGAAGAAGAAGAAGCCGGCCGCGACGAAGCCGGCGGCCGCGCCGAAGACGACACCGGCGAACGCCCAGATGACGAGCCTGCAGGACCGCCGATCGGAGGGGCACTTCCCGCGCTGCACGCTCGGAATCGAGCTTTCGGATTACCCGGCCCACGAGGTGACGGCCGCCCGGGTCGTCGTGAAGAAGGCCGTCGACGACCTCGGCACGAACCTCGTGAAGGAGGACGCGGCCGACGTCCCGCTCGAGCCGACGCAGCGCGGCCAGTTCGGGAAGCCGGACGACGGCAGGCCGGCGCCGCCGGCGATCGTCTTCGCCGAGATGAAGAACCCGCCGCGGGCGGCGAAGACGCTGAAGGAGGTCTCGGGAGAGATCGAGCTCTTCGTCCCGTCGCGCGACCCGAACGGTGAGGCGCGGATCGAGCGGTTCCTCGCGCTCGCGGGGAAGGCGGCCGCGCACCCCGCGCTCCGGGCGAACGGCGTCGAGATCTCGTTCGTCTCGAAGGCGCAGCTCGACGCCGAGCGGAAGAAGGCCGAGGAGGCCGAGACCGCGAAGCTGAAGAAGGAAGGCTACGAGGACGCCGACTCGATCCGGTCGATGGTCGAAAGCGCGCTCTACTCGTTCCCGAAGGGGGAGGAGCGCGAGGTGATCCTGAAGGTGAAGGACCCGAAGAAGGCGATCCAGGAGATCAAGGCGTTCAGCGGGAGCGGCGAGCGCGTCTTCGGGACCGATTCCGAGGAGTCGGGCTTTCGCGTCCTGACGTTCTGGAGCGAGCCGCCGAAGGCCGACTGGACGCTGAGCGTCCAGATGCGCTCCGATTCGAGCCTCGTCCGTCACACGTTCGCGTTCCGCGACGTTCCGCTTCCGTGAGGAGGAGCCGCCGCCGCCCGGCCCGTCGGGGCCGGGCGGGCGGCGGGAGCCCGAAGCGCGGGCTAGAATCGACGCGCAAATGGCCGCGTCGGGAGAGCCGCAGGAGATCCGCGAACGCCTGAAGGAGGTCTACCACGACCTCCCCGAGGCGATGAGGCGGATCGCCGACACCCTCATGTCCGACCCTCTCCTCGGCGCGCTCTGGGGGATCGAGTCGATGGCGGAGCGGGCGAACGTCAGCATCGGGACGGTCGTCCGCTTCTCGAAGCGGCTCGGGTATCGCGGCTTCAGCGAGTTCCGGGACGCTCTCCGGGATGCCTGCCAGATCCGGTCGGGGGGCGACCCGCTGGAGGCGCTCGAGGCGCCGGCGGACCCGTTCTGGGCTCTCGGGGAGGTCGTCCGGCGCGACCGCGAGAACCTCTCGAAGCTCGTCCAGACGCTCGACCACTCGACGCTCGACTCGGCCACACAGCTCCTGACGCGGGCCCGCCACCGGGTCCTTCTCGGCCGCGGCGTCTCGAACCTGATGTGCCAGGTGCTCGCGTTCAACCTGACGCAGGCGGGGCTGCCGTGCATCGCCGCGAGCCCGTCGGACTTCTCGAACCAGGCGGCAAACCTCGGCGCGGGAGACCTCCTCGTCGTCGTCAGCTGCGCCCCGTTCAGCCGCGAGACGGTCGACGCGGCGGCCTTCGCCCGGCGCTGCGGGATCCCGGTCCTGGCGTTCACCGACCGCCACGACTCGCCCCTGACGCCGAGCGCGACGGTCGCGATCGTCCTGCCGACCGAGGACTTCCTCTTCAGCTTCGGGCTGTCGGCGTTCTCCGTCGTGTCGCACGCCCTGGCCATCGCGGTCGCGGCGAAGGACACGGCCGGCACGTCGAGGCGATTGAAGGCGGCGGACGAGGTGGCGCAGCCGCTCTTCGTCGAGCATTGGC
>JAKPXO010000189.1 GCA_029567505.1 Acidobacteriota bacterium | reverse complement strand
GACGTCGCTCTCGGACGTGGAGACGGGGGCGATCCGAGCGGCGATCGTGGCGGTGGAGGCGGGGGTCCCCATCGCGGCGATCGTCGCGGCCGAGCTCGAGGTCGAAGAGGTGTTCCAGGAGCCCCGGGACCGGAAGGCCGGCCGGGTCACCTCCTTGAAGAAGCTGCCGCCGTTCCCCGACATCCTCGAGCGAGAGCCGTACGCCCTCTTCAGCTACCGCATTCGGATGTTGTTCATGGACTGGCTTCCGACGTGGCTCCCGACAGCTAGGAAGGGCGCTAAGACGGCCCTGCTCGACGCGCTCGACACCTCGAAGTCCGTCGAAGAACGGAAGGCCGACGCACTCGCCGCACGGGTTTGGCTCGCCGTGGCCACGTTTCGCGAGCTCGGACTGACGAGGGACGACGCCATGGAGGCCGTGGCCCGCGGACTGGATCCACTGACCGACCCGGTCGACGCCTACAACGGGGTGCTCCCGCCGGGCGTCCTTGACGACGAGTTGCCCGTCAGCCGGCCCCCGGTGATCCCGCCGGAGGCCCTCGTCGCTCGCGACTTCGCTCGCCGCGCGCGCGGCCTCCCCCCGTCAGGGCTTCGGCGGCATGAGGCGTTGCCGGTATCCCTCATGCCCTCCGAACGTCTCCCTCGCATGACGAAGGGCCAGGTCCAGGGGCATCTCGAGCGAGCCGACAGGAACCTGGTGATGGCCCGGAAGATCGCGGGCCCGCCTCGGAAGAGCGAGAAGCCGAGGAAGCCCCGAACCGCGACTTAGCCCGGGAACCGGGGTTTCGTCCCTAAGTCGTTCGTCCGGTACTCCGCCGCCCCGCATCCCCGCTTGAATCAAAGAACCCGCTATCCATGCGGGTTCTTCTGCGTTCTCGGCGTGTCGTGTCGTAGCGGTTGCGGTCGATTCGCTCGCTAATGCGGCTGCGCGGCTACAGCGCCGCGCGGAAAGGTGAGCGTGATGACCCGACCTCTCCGACCCGACGACGAGCTCAACGTGGTGAGAGCGGCGGTCCGCCACGGCCGCCACCCCGGAACTGTCGACCGCGCGATCCGAAGCGGCGAGATCCCGTTCCGCTGGGAGGACGGTCGCCGGCTCGTCCGGGTCGCTGACATCGATGCGTGGGCCGCCCGCACGGACCGCGGCCGCACGGCAGCCCCCCGCGTGGCCGATCCGAAGCCCCGATCCGCAACCGCGGGCCTCGCCCGCACCTGACGAAAGGAAGCCTCATGGCCGGACCCCGATCGACCCTTACCCCCGCTCGACGAGCGATCGTCGAGCAGTTCGCCGCGCTCTCCGACACCGAGCAGAGCGCCCTCCGCACCCTCGCGCACGGCGCGAAGCTGGATATCTGGGACTACCTCGAGCGGGAGGGCTGGGGCGCCGGGCACACCTTCTCGGCCGCCCCGGGGACCTCGCCCTCGTCGTCGTCGCCGCGGCGCTTCGCCTACGGCGTCCCCGAGATCCGCTCGGCCGACGACCTGAAGCGGATCGCCGACGACTACGCGGCGAAGGAGAACGCGAAGAACAAGCGCGGCGACGGTCCGCGCGCCGTCCCGATCAAGAGCCCGGACGACCT
>JAKPXO010000186.1 GCA_029567505.1 Acidobacteriota bacterium | reverse complement strand
GACGTCGCTGCTCCAGGACCACGAGTTCCAGCTCCTCTCGATCCGGAAGGGGAGCCTCTCGCTCGAGGAGCGGACCCAGATCGAGAGCCACGTCTCCCACACTTACCGGTTCCTCTCCTCGATCCCGTGGACCCCGGACCTGGCCCGGGTCCCGGAGATCGCGCACGCCCACCACGAGAAGCTCGACGGCTCCGGATACCCGCGCGGCGTGCGGGCGGGCGAGATCCCGATTCCGTCGCGCGTGATGACGATCTGCGACATCTTCGACGCGCTGACGGCGTCGGACCGGCCCTACAAAAAGGCCGTGCCGCGGGAGAAAGCGCTCCGGATCCTCGAGGACGAAGGGCGCTCCGGCCTCCTCGACGCCTGGCTCGTCTCGGCCTTCGTCGGCGGAAAGCTCTGGCTCCCCTCGGGGCACCCGTGAAAGCGGCCGGGCTCGCCGGCCTTCTCCTCCTCGCTTTCCCCCTCCCGGCGCCGCTCCCGTCGGCCGCGGCGGCGGAGACGGGGCGCGCCCTCGTGCCGCGCGGGCGCTGGCACTTCGAGACGCCCGACGCTCCGCGGATCCGCTGGTCGGTCCTCTTCCGACGCAGCGACGCGGAGGACGAAACCCGCCTCCTCGTCGAGACCCCCGGCGGACGCTGGACGCTGCTGTCGCGGCAGCCCGCCGTCGGGACCGCCACGCGCGAGGAAGTGACCGACTCGAAGCTCGGAGAGACGGTCTCGCGCTCCCTCGCGCACGCGCCCGTCCCCGGCGTCCCGGAATGCGCGGCCGTGCGCCCCCCCGACGCGTGCCTCGTCCTCACGGGAGCGCGCGGGCACCTCGCCGCGCCGCTCTCGGCGTTCTCGAAAGACGAGGCCGCCGCTCTGAAGCGGCGGGCCGCTTCCGTCGTCTCCCCCGAGTTCCTCAGAAGACTCCGGGGCCTCGCACCCGCCCTCCCGATCGCCGACCTCTCGTTCTACTCGGAGGACTTCCTCGCTCTGCTCGACCCGGCTCTCGCGAGGCCGAAGGGACCCTCGCTCGTCGCTCCCCGCCGGCCGGGGTGCGTGTTCGACGCGGGCTTCGGGTGGCCCTGCACTCCCGACGAGAGGCGGCGCGAGGAGTGGCTCTTCCGCCGCCCCGCCGTCGTCACTCCGGGGCCGGCCGGTGCTCGGGACGCAGGAGGTCGAGGACCGTCTTGACGGGCGCGAACGTCTCGATCGGCACCTCGACGAAGAGCGTGTTCCAGAAGGCCATCGCGCCGTTCCAGAGGCCCGGCCGCTCGAGCGCGAGGAGCGGGACCCCCTCGTGCGACTTCTTCGAGACGAAGACCGCCGCCTCGTCGACGAACCTCGAAAGGTCCCATGGGCGTCCCTCGCCGTCGCGAAGCGCGAGGACGAGGTCGACCGGGTTGAAGTGGGTCCCGGAGCTCCAGAGCGCCTTCTGCGCGGGGTCGGAGAGGTCGACCTCGGCGCCTTCCACGATCTGACGGGCGAGCCTCCCGTCCCGGCCCCTCACCCAGAACGGCCCTCCTCCGGGCTCCCCCTCGTTCCTCACGACGCCGCAGACGCGCAGGGGGCGCGCGATGCGGGCGCGCGCCCACCTCCGACGCTCGTCGTCCGGGAGTGTATCGGCTTCGGCCGTCGCCTCGCCGAACGTCTCGCGCAGGTAGGAAAGCGCCTCGTCGGCCGCGCCGGGCGCTCCCGCATCGAGGAGCGAAACGAGGCTCCGGACCCTCCGTTCCACCTCGAGGAGCCTCCCCGCGAGGAGCTTCTTCCAGAGGAGCGTCGGCCCCTTCCGCGAGTCGGGGACGACGTTGTCGATGTTCTTCACGAAGACGACGTCCCCGCCGAGGGCGGCGAGGTTCCGGAGGAGCGCGCCGTGCCCCCCCGGGCGGAGGAGCAGCTCTCCTTCCGCCGTCCGGAACGGAGCCCCGTCGGGGGAGACGGCCAGCGTGTCGGACGATCGCGCCTGCACCGAAAACGTGACGTCGAGGCGGGCGTGGAGCCGGTGCTCCAGATCCCGCCGGTGCCTCTCGAGAAGCGCCTCGAAGTCGGCCCGCGCCTCGTCGGCGACGGTGAAATGGACGGGCGTCCGGCCCGAGGCCGAGCGGACGGTCAGGGCGGCCTCGACGAGGTGCTCCTCGAACGGCGTCCGCGCCCCCTCCTCCTCGAGGTGGAACGGGACGAGGCCCTTCGGACGGGAGGCGAGGCCGAGCCCCGACGGCAGGAGGAGCGCCCCGAGCAGCTCCGCGAGGCGCCCTCTCGGGTCGGCGAAGACCTCTCTCCCCGCGGCCGCGCGCAGCTCGTCGGCGAACGGAAGCTCCTCGAGCTCCCCCACGAACCGGACGACCTCCGCGGCTGCCGCGTCGCCCCGCGTCGCGCGCGCGCTCCACTCCTCGAACGGGGTCTCCGGCTCGTCGAGCGCCTTCCGGAGCGACTGGAACATCCGCGTCGCCGCGCCCGAGGCCGGTACGAGCTTCGAGAGGCGTCCCCCCTTCTCGGCCTCCTCGAAGAGCGCGAGGAGGTCGCGGTGGCGCTCCTCGGGGATCCGCTCGATGCCGTCCCCGCGGGTGCACGGGCGGACGAGCGCGGCCGGCGCCGGCCGGCTCCGGAGCAGCTCGACCTGCCGACGGGCCTCGGCCGGGTCGATCCCGGCGCTCGCCAGCGTGGCGAGGTCCCGATCCGTGAAGAGGCCCTCCACGCTCACCCCTCCATCCGCGCGCCCCGCTCCGCCTCCTCCTCCAGGAGCCGGAGCAGGTACTGGCCGTACTCGTTCCCCTTCATCGCGCGAGCGGCCTCGCGGACCCGCTCCGCCCCGATGGTGCCCATCCGGTAGGCCACCTCCTCGAGGCACGCCACCTTGAGCCCCTGCCGCTCCTCGATCGCCTGCATGAAGTTCGAGGCCTGCAGGAGCGAGGCGTGGGTCCCCGTGTCGAGCCAGGCGATCCCGCGCCCGAGAACCTCGACGTTCAGGTCGCCCCAGCCGAGAAAGACCCGGTTCACGTCGGTGATCTCGAGCTCGCCGCGCGGCGACGGCTTCAGGTTCGCCGCCACGTCGAGGACCCGGTTGTCGTAGAAGTAGAGCCCCGTCACCGCGAAGGACGACCGCGGCTTCGGCGGCTTCTCCTCGAGGCTGACCGCCCGGCCGTCGGCCCCGAACTCCACCACGCCGTAGCGCTCCGGGTCGCGGACCCTGTAGGCGAAGACCGTCGCGCCGCTCTCCCGCCGGGCGGCCGCCTGGAGGAGCTCCGGGAAGCCGTGCCCGTAGAAGATGTTGTCGCCGAGCGCCAGGGCCACCCGGCCCCCGCCGACGAACTCGCGTCCGATCAGGAACGCCTGCGCCAGGCCGTCGGGGCTCGGCTGGGCGGCGTACTCGATCTTCAGGCCGAGCCAGGAGCCGTCGCCGAGGAGCCTGCGGAACCCCTCCTGCTCGTGCGGCGTCGTGATGACGAGGACCTCCCGTATCCCGGCCAGCATGAGCGTCGAGAGCGGGTAGTAGATCATCGGCTTGTCGTAGACCGGCACGAGCTGCTTGCTGACGCCGCGGGTGACGGGATGAAGGCGCGTGCCGGAGCCTCCGGCGAGGATGATTCCCTTCACGTCGAGCTCCTCGCGCCGATCTTAGCCGGGGAGGCCCGGCCCGGGCGCTTCCGCACCCGTCCGGGCCCCGTCTCGGGCTACGATCTGCCCATGCTCCGCCTCCTGCGCACCCCGCTCCTCCTCGCGGCGCTCCTCGTCGCCCTCCCGGGCGCGGCCGCCGACACCCACCCCTTCTCCATCCACGACATGCTCGCCATGGACCGGATCTCGGACGTCCAGGTCTCGCCCGACGGGACGCAGGCGGCGTTCGTCCTCCGGACGACCGACCTGGCCGCGAACCGCGGCCGGACCGACCTCTGGCTCCTCGACGTGAGGGCGAAGGCCGTCCGGCGCCTGACGACGCACGAGGCGGCCGACTCGAGCCCCCGCTGGGCGTCGGACGGCAAGAGCCTCTACTTCCTCTCGACACGCGGCGGCTCGCAGCAGGTCTGGCGGATCCCGCTCGCGGGGGGCGAGGCCGAGAAGGTCTCCTCCGAGCCGCTCGACGTCGACAACCTCGAGGTCGCGCCCGGCGGGAAGCTCCTCGTGATCTCGATGGAGGTCTTCCCGGGGAAGAGCCCCGCCGAGACGAAGAAGGCGCTCGAGGAGAAGGAGGCGGTCAAGGCGAGCGGCATGCTCTACGACCGGCTCTTCGTCCGTCACTGGGACACCTGGAAGGACGGGCGGAGGAACCACGTCTTCGCGCTCCCGCTCGGCGCCGACGGCAAGACGGCCGGGGCGGCGAAGGACCTGATGCCGGCGATGGACGCCGACGCGCCGCCGAAGCCGTTCGGCGGCCTCGACGACGCCGCGGTCAGCCCCGACGGGAAGACGCTCGTCTTCACGTGCAAGGACGTCGGCCGCGAGGAGGCCTGGTCGACGAACTACGACCTCTGGGAGGTCCCGACCGACGGTTCGGCCGCGCCGAAGCGGATCACGACGAATCCGGCCTGGGACTCCACGCCGCGCTTCTCTCCCGACGGGAAGACGCTCGCTTACGCCGCGATGAGCCGCGCGGGCTACGAGGCCGACCGCTTCGAGATCGTCTTCCGCGACCTCGCGACCGGGAAGGACCGATCGTTCACGCTCCGCGCCGGCCCCGGGAAGAACGACGACCGCTCCCCCTCGAGCCTGACCTGGTCGGCCGACGGGAAGTCCCTCTATGCCACCGCCGACCACCTCGGCCAGAAGGCGATCTTCTCGATCGACGCGGCGACCGGCAAGGCCCGCCTTCTCCTCGCCGACGGCTCCGTCGACTCCGCCTCCCCGCTCGGGAAGGACCGTGTTCTCTTCACCCGCCATTCGCTCCTCGGCCCCGCGGAGATCTTCGCGATGCCCGTCGCGGGCGGCGCTTACGAGAAGCTGACCTCGATCAACGACGCGAAGGTCGCCGCGGCCCGCTTCGGCAAGCCCGAGCAGTTCAAGTTCACGGGCGCGAAGGGGGACACGGTCTACGGCTGGATCGTCTACCCGGTCGACTTCGACCCGGCGAAGAAGTACCCCGTCGCGTTCCTGATCCACGGCGGGCCGCAGGGCTCCTTCGGGAACGACTTCCACTACCGCTGGAACCCGCAGGCCTACGCCGGCGCCGGCTACGCGGCCGTGATGATCGACTTCCACGCCTCGACCGGCTACGGCCAGGCGTTCACGGACGCCGTGAACGGAGACTGGGGCGGCGCGCCCTACGAGGACCTGATGAAGGGCCTCGACTTCGTCCTCGGCAAGTACGCCTTCCTGGACGGCGGCCGCGTCGGCGCGCTCGGCGCGTCGTACGGCGGCTACATGATCAACTGGATCCACGGCCAGACCGACCGCTTCAAGTGCCTGATCGTCCACGACGGGAACCTCGACGAGCGGATGGCCTACTACGACACCGAGGAGCTCTGGTTCCCCGAGTGGGAAAACGGCGGGACTCCCTGGACGGCGAAGCAGTTCGGGCACCACAACCCAATCGACTACGTGAAGAACTGGAAGACCCCGACGCTCGTCATCCACGGCCAGAGGGACTTCCGAGTCGTCTACGCACAGGGGCTCTCGACGTTCACCGCCCTCCAGCGCCGCGGCATCCCGAGCAAGCTCCTCATCTTCCCCGACGAGAACCACTGGGTCCTCAAGCCCGCGAACTCCCTCCAGTGGCACGACACGGTTCTCGGCTGGCTGGACGAGTGGCTGAAGAAGTGACGGCGTGAGGCGCGGCGCCACCCCTGGCGTCGCGCCATCTGAAGGTCCGAGAGCGCCCGGCGAGAGCCGGGCGCTCTCGTCTCCGGGGTGCTCGACGACCGGGCGGGGACGATCGTGGGGAGGCCGCTCTCAGCCCTTGTCGAAGAGCGGAACGTCGAGCCCCGAGAGCTCGTCCTTCCGCTCGCGGAAGGACGAACGCGCCGCGTCGACCTCGTCCGCGGCGCGGCGGAGGTCTTCGTTCCAGCGGTCGAGGAGCGACTGCAGCTCCGGGGCGAGCGGCTCCTCGCGCTCGACCTCTCCGTATCCCACGTCGTCCCACGAGAGGTGGGGCGTGTCGGGCACCGCGCGGAGATAGGCCCTCTGCATCTCCGCCGGAAGGCTCCGGCCCCGCTCGGAGACGAGGTCATGGACCGCCGTGGGGACTCCGCGCGGGATCTCGACGAGCCGCTTCAGCGCGACCTCGGCCGCGGGGCCGAGCCCGGGGTCCGCCGCGAGCGGGAGGACGAGGGCCGCCAGCTCCGCGTAGAGGGCGTCCGGCGCCTCCTCCGGCGGGAGGAGGTGCTCGCGGAGCGAGGCCGATCGCGCGGCCGCCGTCCGGAGCGTCCCGAAGAACGCCATCCGCGACCGAGCCTCCTCCGCGTCCTTCGGCAGGCCGACGTAGAAGCAGCGCGCGAGCTCGGGGACGAGGGAGGGGCGCTCGACGGCGGCCTCGTCGATGAACGAGAGGAGCGTCTCGGCGGAGTAGTGGAAGCCGGTGCCGGTGACGCGGCGACGCGCGAGGAGGAGCGCGAACGCGAGCGGCGGGCCGCTCAGGTAGAGCAGACGGTGGAGGAGGATCTCCCCCATCACGGCGTGGTGCGGGTAGTTCCGCTGGAAGATCCAGTTCACGGCGAGGAGAGCGGTCGTCGCCGCGTCGTCGTCGCCGCGCCGGTGGGCGAGCTCGGCGGCGTCGAGGAGGAGCTTCAGGGAGGTCCCGTCGCCGAGGCCGAGCGCGAAGAGGAGCGTCGGAGGGACCGCCCGCTCGAAGGCGAACGGCTCGATCGCCCGGAGCGTCGCGTTGCGAAGCGCGACGCTCCCTTCGCAGAGGAGCTTCCCGACGAAGTCGCCGATCGCCACCTGGAGGGCCGGCTCCGCCTCGCAGAGGACTCGGAGGAGCGAGGGAAGGAGGCGCGCGGCGGTCGCGTTCACGGAGAGCCACTCTTCGAAGCGGAGCGCGAGCGCGAACCGGCGCCCCGCGTCCTCCTCGTTCACGACGCGCCAGACGAGCTGCTCCGTTCGCGGGTCGTCGTCGTCCGCTGTCGCCTGTTCGTCGGCGGTGCGCCGCCGCGGGATGCCGCGCGCCGGGTCGAGCGGTGGCGCTTGCAGGCGCCTCTCGAGCCGGCAGTCCGTGCCGCAGGAGGGGCAGTCCACCCGCTCGGCGTCGTCCTTCCACTCGAGCGCCTCGCCGCAGCCGGGGCAGAGCGTCCGCGTCACGACGGACTGCCGGAAGGCCTTCGACCTCACCCAGGGCGTCGCCGACGGGTCCCCCCCCGCCTCGGCCGAGGCGGCGTCGAGGTAGAGCCGGAGAGGTGCCCCCTCGACCTCCGGCTCGACCCGCCGGAGGCGCCTCTCGAGGACGGCCGGCGCGCCGCAGAAGCGGCACGTCACCTCGGGGGCGTCCTCGTCGAGCTCGAGCGGGACGCCGCACGACGGGCAGAGGCCGCGCTTCGTCCGGAAGAGGACGCGCGGCAAGTCGCCGCTCAACGGGCGCGTCCGCCGCTCAGAGCCGCTTCAGCCACTCGGCCTTCTTCGCGTCGTACTCCTCCTGCGTGATCGCACCGAGGTCGAGGAGCTCCTTGAGCTGCTTCAGGCGCGCGACGGGATCGACCTCCTCGGTCGCCGGTGCGGCCGGGCCGCCCGGCGCGGCTTCCGTCCGCAGCATCCCCTGCATCATCTGGGGAACGAGCATGGCTGCGCCGAGTGAGACTCCGGCATCGAGAGAGGAGCCGCCGCCCCCCTCGCCGACGTTCGACGCGAGCTCCTTCAGGGCGTCGGTCGCGCCCACCTCGCGGTAGCTCGTCCCGGCCCTCCTCAACGCCTCCGCCCCGGCGGCGCGCGCCTGCAGGTCGTACTGGGTCCCCTTCGCCTTCGCGAAGGCCTCGGAGGCGATCTTCGCGTTCCCGTTCAGCGTCGCCTGGATCTCCTCGGTCGTCGTCACCGAGTTGACGGAAAGGTCCGTCAGCTCGAGGCCGAGCGCGGCGAACTCGGGGGCGAGGATCGCGCGCACGCCGGTGCCGAGCTCCCGCGTGAACCGCGGCAGCTCGACGAACGGCTTCCCGAGCGAGGCGAGGGCGTCGGTGAGGGCCGACACGACGTACTGCGCGCGCAGGAACTCCTCGAGGTCGCGCTGGCGGAACGCGGGGCGAGTCCCGACGACCTTCGGGACGAAGACGGTCGGGTCGGCAACGCGGATCGCGAAGCGTCCGTTCGCGCGCACCGGGACCTGCAGGAGGACCGGGTCGGGGATGTAGACCGGCTCCGGCGTCCCCCACCGCAGGTCGCGGAAGAGCTGACGCCCGACGAAGACGACCTCGGCGCGGAACGGAGTCTCACCGCCGTAGGCGAGGCCGGCGACGAACTCGGTCAGCCCCGCGACGTTCTGCGTCGTCAGGACGTGCCGCCCCGGCTCGAAAAGCT
>JAKPXO010000175.1 GCA_029567505.1 Acidobacteriota bacterium | reverse complement strand
GGATCTCGCCGGAGAAGTGCTCTTCGGCCGATCCGGCTACCTTCGCGCCGGACCGCCCACCTCCGGCGATCGAGGACGGCTTGTCGGCGCACACCTTCGTGCTGGATGCGTCGCCGGCGCGGGCGGACATCGTGCACGGCCGGCACGAGAAGCCCGTCGTGGCGAGGCTCACCAACGTCACCTTGATGCGAGGCGGCCCGGCTCCCGACCCTGGCGATGCGGGGAAGTGGGAGCAGGTCTGGCGCGCCGATCTCCGCGCGCCCCTCGACCGGCTGGCACATGCCTGCCGCGAGGAGCTCGACAAGCCCGGGGCGGCGAGAGAGACAGTGGTTGGCCTGGTCAAGAGCGGTCTGGACGAGATCGTGGCGAAGGCGAACGCTTTCCTCGTCCCGCCAGACCCGGCCGCCGAGGACGAGAAGCCGTCACCCGTCGTCGTGAAGGACCCCTGCGCGCTGCTCGAGGAGACGATCCGCGCGAGGTTCCAGGACCTTGGTGTCTCTTGGCCGTTCGTCCCGGAGAAGTGCCTGCCGCTGCAGCAGGCGATCGAGGGAGTCGAGGCCGCCTTCGGCGAGGCGCTCGCGTTGGTGGATGCCCTCGAGAGCTTCTCGAAAGACGATGTGAAGAGGGGTCTCGAGGAGGCCCTCGGTCCGGTCGTCAGGAGAAGCGGCAGCCTCGACGGACTCGTGCGGGACGGCGCGAAGAAGCTGGCTCGGGAGGTTTCTGGAGGGGTCCACGAGGCCCGCGAGAAGTGCCTGGACGCAGTGGCCAGCGCTTTCATGTATCTCGAGGCGCTCGAGGAGCTGGAGGACGAGGGCTGGAACGACCTGGAGGAGCTGCTCGAGGGGTTCCAGCCAGCCCTTGGTCCAGAGCTCGAGGCCGGTCTCGAAGGCCTTTCGGAAATGGTCCTCGGGCCGCTGCCCAGTATCGGCGCCGGCTTCCGCCGCCTCGCGCTCCAGGCGCTGGCCGATGAAGGCCGGAAGCTGATCGGGATCCTGAGAGCGCGAGACCTTGCAGCGGCCCGGGAATGCGTCTCCACGCTCCTGCGTGAGCTTTCGGTGTACTTCTCCCTCGCCGACGCGCTCGTGGCTCGAATCGAGGAGGTCTCCGAGAGACTGCCCGGGCCCTCCAATCCGCTCGAGGGGTTGCTGGGGGAGCTCTCCGAGAAGACCGCGCTTCTGCAGGACGGTCTCGCGCTGGAGGAGGCGAAGGCGGAGCTGCGAAAGATCATCCTGGAGGTCCGCGAGGGCCTTTCGCCAAGGAGCCTCGAGAGCTTCTTCGCGAACGTCGCGAGCTCCCTACCTCAATGGCCCGTTGCCTTCGCCTGCCGACTGGTTCCCGGCAAGGCCGAGCTCGCCTCGGTTCTGGACCGGGCCAGGCAGTACGTTCTCGAGGCCATCAAGGCCGCACCCCTCGAGGCGCTCGCCTCGGAGTTCGACCGGTTGCGCCTCGGCCTCGTACGTCACGTGAGCGCCGTCATGGAGTTCATCGACGTTCCCTCGCCCGGCAAGAGCGTGGGAAGCCCCTCCCTGACCGCCCTGCGGGCCTTCGGGGAGGCTCCGAGGCTCCCCGATCTGACGTTCAGCCTGCCCGAGCTCGAGTACCGATTCTGGAAAGAGCTTCCGATTCCCGGTGGCGTCGTCGTCACGCCGGTCGTCTTGAAGACGAAGGAGCTCCTGGACGGCCTCAATCCGCTCGGGATTCGGTTGCCGGTCGTCTCGATCGCGGACCGTTTCGTACCGCCGGATCTCGGGAGCTTCGACCTGGCGGGAGTCATTCGGAATTTCGCGGGCTTCGACCAGTCGGCGCTCTTCAAGGGTCTCAAGCTGCCGGCGACGGCGTCGGAGATGATCCGGGTCACTCACGGGATCGACGCGGCTTCCCGATCAGGCTGGATTCAGGCGGAGATCGACGTCCCGTACGACACGGACCTTCCGGCCTTCGACGCCGGCGCCATCCGGCTCGTCCTCCGAAAACCGCGCTACCGGGCCATGGCTCGACTGGAGGTCGAGGCCGGGAGAGAGGCCCGTCCCACGCTCACCGCCTCGCTCTTCGCCAGCTGGGACCTTGCGGTTGGCGGACTCACGGTCGTGACGCTCGAAGACTGCACCCTCCGGTTGACGGACTCCGGGCGGTTCGACTTCGACGTGTCGCCGACCAAGATCCGCCCCCGCGGCGAGCTGGCTTTCCTGTCGAGACTCCTGTCGAAGTCCGGCCTTTCGGAGAGTCTGCCTCCCGTGGTGGTCGACGAGAAGGGCGTCACGGCCGCTCTCGACCTGCCCCTTCCGGACGTCCAGGCGGGGACATTCGGGATCGCGAACCTCCACTTGAGCCACTCGTTGAGTCTCCGCTTCGGCGAGCCGGGTTTCACCCTGGCGACTGCGCTGTCCCTGGGGCGCGCGGACGCCCCTTTCACGCTGACGCTGTTCATCCTCGGGGGGGCCGGACACGTCCATCTGGATCTCGCCTACACCCCGTCCACAGGGTTGGTTAAGTCCAGGGTGGACGTCGAGCTCCTCGCGAGCGCGAGTCTCGGCATCGCCCTCGGACCCATCCGAGGGAGCGTAAGCGCGTACTTCGGAATCACGGCCCGATACGCAAGTGACGGACGAGAAGCCGGCCGTCTGCAGGTCGGCGTCAAGCTGCTCTTTACGGGGCACGTCTCCGTCCTCGGAATCGTCAGCGTGAACCTGTGCCTTTCCCTTGAAGCCCGGTATGACTCGAGCGCGGGGAAGCTCACGGGCACGGGTTTCGTCAGCTACTCGATCAGGATCGGGTGGTTCCTGAAGATCGAAGTCCGGTCGCACGTCTCGTACGAGTTCGGAGCGGCCGCCAGGAACGGGCCGGGAGCGGCCACGGCCGGCTTTCTGCCCGGTGAGCCGTCCAGCCTCGACTACGAGCAGGCGGCCAGGGATTACCACGCCCAGTTCGAGGAAGACTGAGGACGGGAGCATGCTGACGCTCATCATCAACCTCCATAGTCAACGTCTTCCCGTGTACGAAGAGGACGCCGTTCACGTGGGCTACACCTTGAACTGCGGGTTCGAATGGGAGAATCAGGATGCACCGCCCGAAGAGGGGCTCCTCTGGGCCGTGAAACCCTGGACGTGGAGACTGGGTCCATGGGTGGCCGCCACGCCCCAACAGCCCGGGAACGACACGCTCGAGCTCATTGTGACCGCCGAGGATAGGCTCGCCTCCTCGAGGGCGGGGTTCCCGGCGGACGCGGTCGTCGAGAAGTGCGCAGACGAGTTCGACCGAATGTGCGACGCGGTCACCGGATCGGGACCGAGCTTCGATCCGGAGCTCCTCCGGATGATGCCGGGAGCAGGACGTGCGACGCTCCTGGAGAACGACTCACGGAAGAAGCCCCTGTGGGCGGCGGTTCTCGGTGAGCTGGCGGCCCGGCCGGCACCGCTTCCTCACGTCTTGAACCTCGCGGGGATCCTCCGCTTCTCGCTCGAACAGTACGGCCCCTTCGGAATGCGCCCGCTGCTTCTCGCCCCGACGATGACATTCGATGGCGGCTCGATGGCCGATCCGTCGAACGGAGGTCTGAAGGAGTTCGACCGGGACAGGCAGGTGTGGCAGTTGGAGTACCCAGCGACGCAGGACAGCGCCTTCCGGGTCGTGCTGCGCCAGAAGGCGACCGTCCTGGACGCGCCCAAGGCGTTTAGGCCCTGGGTCACTCTGGGATCCGGTACGGCGATCACGCAGGACGTCACCCGGACACTCGAGGAGGCGACCTCAGCCCTGTTCGATTTCGCCGGCCACGTCGAGGCGGTGATCGAAAGCCTCGGCACGACCGTCGAGCGGAGGAGAGTCGAGAGGAAGGAGGATTGGGATCGAATTCTCGACGACCTACTCGAGACCTACATGGTCTGCCTTCGGGACCGCGCCAACGACGGAGCGTGCGAGGGACCCGGAGGGGGCACCTTGGCGGTTCATCTGATTCGGGCGCTGGAGGAGCCGGACCGAACGCGGCTCGAGGCCAAGCATCAGTCGACAGGTATCGCCGGGAGCCTCGAGGAGTGGGTCGTGCGCGGCCTCAGGGGGCGCCAACATTCCTTTCGGGAGAAGGGCGCACTGGAGTCGTGGCTGGAGGAGCTGCTTTCTTCCACCGATTCGAAGAGCAGCCCTGGCTTGCCGGGCAAGCCGGATTGGTCTCCCGACAAAGAGGAGCGGGACGCCAGCCTCTCTGCGCTCTCGTCATCCCTGCGTCTGTTCCGGGGCCGGCTTCAGGAAGAGGAAACGCTGAGGCGGAATCTGATCGCGGGCTGGACGCGAGTGTTCGCCTTCGACCAGCCGCCATTCGACGAGTCCTTCCGGAGGGCGTTCGAGAACGCCGTGGCGAAGTTCCGGCTCTCGGCTTGGACGCCGCTCGGCGACGTCGGAGCGGCTTGGGAAGTGCTCGCCACGGGGCACCACACGGAGCTGTGGAGCCTGGCGACGCTGGCTTACGGCTCCGAGGAAGCCGCGAGGCGGCGGCTGGTTCGGCAGGGGGGCAAAGGGCTGTGCCGCCCGCCGTACGACTCCCATGTGCCACCGAGGGTGGAGCTGAGAGAGGACGTCTTCATGCTCCTTGTCGGGCGTGTCAGCAATGCCGCCCACGCAACGCACTCGGCGCTCATGGACGGTCTTCAGGGGAGTACATCCGTCGCGGAAGGGCTGACCGTCGAAGTACGACCTCCCAGGTTCGTCCCTCGGGGAGAGGGTCTCCCCGAGGAGGACGAGGGAGTCGCGGGGTACGGGATGCTCCTGCGTCGGAGCGACCCGGGTGCCGAGTGGCGGCTGCCGGCGCTCGCGCACCTCGAGGTCGGGGGCAAGGAGCTGTTCCGCTCTGCCGTCGTTCCTGAGAAGCTGTACGTCCGCTCGGCCCTTTTGCAGGGGCTGTTGACATACGACGACGGACCGGCGACGGCCCAGCGGCAACGCCTGTTCCTGCATCATGGTGCCAGACCTCCGGCTGGCGAGAAGGACCCTCCGATCACTTCCCCCGTGGCCTACCGGTCGCCTTTCGGGGCCGCCGATGAGCTGCTCCCGCCTCTCGTCGACGGCAGGACATACGACGTCGCGGTCTTCAGAGTGGCGCTCTCCGGTGCGCTGCCGCCGGAAGTCGCAGCCAGCGATTCTGCTACGGGCGAGATCATCCCGTGGAAGCTCCGTGAGCCGACGGATCGGAAGCGAGCACTGGAGCTGACCGAGTTCAAGCAGGCGAGCTACTTCAGATCCGTCCAGGTGGGGTCCGTGTCCTTGTTCGGCGGCGCACCCGGGCCGGGGGAGTCGTCGTGCCGGCCCGCCGTGTTCCCCCTTCCCCGTGGCATCGAGCCGTTGGCGGGGCGCCTCCTGGCCGGCTCTGCCCCCGAGTCCCTCGAGGACCAGCGGTCGATCGCGGTCTTGTGCCCCGGGGAGGAAGGGGAGCTTTGGCGAGGGGACGTTGTCTCCGCATTCGAGTTTCTCGTCCAGCCGCCCCGAACGGACGTGTGGACCTGGACCCGGTATGCGCGAAACAGGAGGGACGGCCAGCCCATCGCCACGCGAGCCCAGCGCGAGGCTGTGCTGGCGGAGGTTCTTCGTGCCTCCGACGAGTCTTCGAGCGCGAACGGCGATCCGACTCAGGGAGAGCGAGTGCCGCTGCCGGACGACCCCGCCGTCTCGGCCATCGAGTTCCAGCTGCGCGACGGCCGGCCAGGACCTCACCCCGTGCTCTCTACCCTGAGCTACGACCTGCCGGTGAGGGTCGACGGCGCGGAGAAAGTCGCGGAGTTCAACCGAAAACCCATCGCGTGCCGTGTCGAGGTGAAGGCTGGAGAGATCACCTCCGCCGCTCTCACGCGGACGAATGCGGGCGGCGTCCTGCTGTCCCTCACGGTCCCTCCGGCCCTCACGGAGAACGGACCGAGGCGGATCGAGCTCTTCCGGCTTTCGATCAGACCGGTCGTCCCAGCGAACGAGCGGAGCTGGTTCCTCCAAACCCTCCGGAACCGCCTGGAGACTCCGGTCGACGTCTACGTCGAGGTCCCCGCGCCTCCACCCCTCGATTCCTCGAGCCTCCACACCGCCCTGAGCCTGAAATGGGAGGAGCCGGGCGAGAAGCTGAGGTGCGAGCTCAACGCGAGTGGATGGCCGCCGGCCGCGCGGGAGTCGTTCACGCGGTACGAAACCGGGATTCAGAACTGGCGGTGGGACGGCAGGCCTCTCGAGCACGAGGGAGAAGAAGGCTGGAAACCGGGTTTCCGGTTCGACATGGACCTCGGTTCGCCGCAGTCTCGGGCTGACGAGGCTCTCCTCTTCGCCGGTCGCGACCCCTCGGACATGTCGATTGTGGAGAGGCACGGGGACGCGGTGAGCGGGGGGACGGTACCGTTGCACACGCTGGACCTTTCAAGCAGGCCCGGAGCCCAGTACGTGCGGGCTTGCGTGCGGGCATACTCGCGCTACGAGAGCATCCTCCGCGCACGGAGCTCGGTGCAGTCACTCGAGGCCGGCGATGGCCCTGGCCCGTCTCGCTGGAAGAGGCACATCGTTCCCTGCCGGTATCGTGGAGAGGTTCCCGTCCCGGCGCTGAAAGTGCTCGTTCCCCTGACGCGCACGATTCCCGGTGGTGGGGGCCTGGCACACGCGGGTCTGCTCGCCGTGCTGGACGAGGGGTTCTTCGATCCGTTGATGGCGGGCCTGGCCGAAGGTCTGGAGGCCCAGGTCGTCGGGTGGGGGCCCGACGTCGTTTTCCATCCCCTCGACGACGCGGGGCCGGGCGGGACGCTGGCGCTCTCGATTCGGGGCCCCTTCGGCTTCACCTTCGATTCGGACACCCTGGCGCCGGAGTTTCGCCGCGCGGGGTGTGTTTTCGAGGTTCAGGACGAGGAGATCTCGCGGTGGGAGGATCCGTTCCTCTGGCTCAGGATTCGCCGGACGATCGAGATGCCCGGCGGGGTCGTTCGCGTCAGTACATGGACGCCTCCTGCCGTCGTCCAGCTTCAGCGGCCCGCCAACCGCTGGCTCGTCCGCGACGAGGCCGATGAGGAAGCCCGATGGGTCGATGTGAGCAGCCTCGGGTGCTCCGCCGAGAAGGGCCTCGAGTTTCGCGCGGCGGGGAAGAAAGTCGAGGTCCAGGCCAGAGGTATCGCGGCATCGGGGCGCGTCTCGCTCTGGTACCTCCTGCTACGAGCCTCCGCGAACCTCTTCCGGTCGCGCGGGGAGCTCGCGATCTCAGACTTCGTTCCCGCGGATCCGACTCCCAGCGTCCCGCCAGAGGCGGCCGCGATACGGCTCGTGGAAGTACAGACCGTGGACGGGGTCTCCCCCTCCAAAACGTATGAACAGCTTCAGAAGAAGATGTTCCCAGACCTCACGGATTCCGCGGTGGGTTGGGGGCCGGAGGCCCACGCTCGCGTGATCCGCATCTCCGATCCGATTCCAATCTCACGATAGCGACCCGGAGACGGGCGCAGGTCCAATCAGGAGCGCGGCGGGAGGGAGTCCCTCCCGCCCGCCTCACCGAAGGGAGTAGAGAGATGCCTCTCGATTTCCAGAAGCTCCTCGACGTCTATCCGGGTCCGGCAGTGGACAAAGCCACCCTCTTCACGAAGATCCTCGGTGGCGGGTTCTCGGGGCTCGTGGCGGACAAGGAATACGACAACACGTGCGCGATCAGGCTGTCGGCGTTGTCGGTTTTCACGACCTATGGACCCCCTGACGCCGGGTTTTTCACGACCTTTCCCCCCGTGAGGGGGTAGGTTTTCCACGACCTTTCCCCCCTCGCGGAGACCGGGGTCTCCGCCTCGCGTGACGGGACAGAACGGGAGA
>JAKPXO010000174.1 GCA_029567505.1 Acidobacteriota bacterium | reverse complement strand
TCCCGTTCTGTCCCGTCACGCGAGGCGGAGACCCCGGTCTCCGCGAGGGGGGAAAGGTCGTGGAAAACCTACCCCCTCACGGGGGGAAAGGTCGTGAAAAACCCGGCGTCAGGGGGTCCATAGGTCGTGAAAACCGACAGTACTGAGACAAATGGCGTCCTAGCCCGGACTGAACCACCAACAGACACCGACCGATCTCTGCCGCCGACGATGAGGAGGCTGCAGGGGTCGAGTGTCGTCGGAGGGCCACACGGCACCGTCGTCGCGCCGGCCCCGCGCCTCCCTCCCGGAAACCGGCGCCCCTCCTCCGGCATCGGAGCCGTGAAGGAGATCCGATGATCCGCCGCCTGATCGCCGCCCGCTCGTTCGTCCTCCGCGCCTCCTCCTCCCTCGCCTGGCTCCCGCCCGCCGCCACACGCGTCGCGCTCGGGACGGTCTTCCTCCAGTCCGGCTGGGGGAAGCTGCACGACCTGCCGCGCGTCGTCGGCTACTTCGAGAGCCTCGGCATCCCGGCCCCGCAGTTGCAGGCGCCGTTCGTGGCGGGCGTCGAGCTCGCCGGCGGCGCGCTCCTCCTCGCCGGGCTCTTTACGCGCGTCGCCTCCGTCCCGCTCGCCGCGACGATGGTCGTCGCGCTCCTGACCGCGAGGCGCGCCGACCTCGCGACCGCCTCCGACCTCTTCGGCGCGGTCGAGCCCCTCTACCTCCTCCTCCTCGGGTCGCTCGCGGCGTTCGGGGCGGGGGCGCTCTCGCTCGACGCGCTCCTCGCCCGGCGCTTCGCGCCGGACGAGGAGCTGAAGGGTTAGCTCGCAGCGCTCGGGCCGGGGGCGACCCCGGCCCGAGCGAAGGCGCCGAGCGCGCTCCACTCCGCGAGCCAGCCCGAGACGACCCGGGCCGGCGGGCGCCTGCGCGCCGCGCGCGCGAGCGCTTCGCCGAGCGGGAAGCCCGAGACGAGAGCCGCGAGGAGCCGGCCCGACACCGGGTCTAGGGCGCGGCGAAGGACGGTGAAGTCTCTGCGGTAGAAGACGACGCGCGCGAGGCCACGCCCGGCGGAGGTCGGCGGAGGAATCCCGTCCAGGACGGCGTCGAGGACCGCCACAGCGCTGGGCCGTACGGCGAGGATCGCGAAGGCGGGCGCGGCGAGGAGGCGGAGCGACTCCCCCTCCGACGCGAGCGCTGCGGCCAGCGCGGAGGCGTCGAGGAGCTCGACGTCCGCGGCGTCGAAGACGGCCGCCGCGGCGCGCTCGAGGCGGGCGACGTCCGCACGAAGGCCCCTCCCGCGCTTCGGCCCCCACGCCGCGACGAACGACGGAAGCCGGTCGCCCAGCCGGGCGAGCGTGAAGCTCGTGGAGGGGTGTGCCGCGACGTACTCCTGAACGAGCGCGCCGAACCTCTCCTCGCCGAGCAGGGCCGCGAGCGCCGGGAAGTCGGAGCGGAGCGCCTCGACCGTCCGCAGGGGGTACATCGACGCGTAGATCCCGAGGCGCTCGACGGGAGAGAGCGCTCCGTGCGCGCGGACGACGGCGCCGAGCCGCGACGCCGGGAGAATCTGCCGCGCGGAGAGCGAACGGAGGCCCGCGTCGACTCCGCCGGGGTGGACGATCACCGCCTGCATCCACTCCTGGAACGTCGCGAGGGGGAGGCCGGCCGACGTCACGCCGCCTCCCGTTCGCTGTGCCCGTCGCGGTCGCCGAGGGCGGCCTCGGCCACGGCTCGCGCCTTCCGCGCCTCGGCGAGGACGACGTCGAGCGCCGGGATCTCCTCGTCCCACTCGACGAGCGTCGTCACGGGGCCGGTGCGGCGGACGAGCCGCGCGTAGAGAGCCCAGACCTCGTCCCTCACGTGGTCGGAGTGCGTGTCGAGGAGGTGCGTCCCGAGGTCGGTGTGCCCCGCGAGGTGGACCTGGACGACTCGGTCGGCCGGGATCGCGTCGATCCACGCCTCGGCGTCCCAGCCGTGGTTGAACGAGGAGACGAAGACGTTGTTCACGTCGACGAGGAGGCCGCACCCGGAGAGGTCGGCGAGGCGGCCGAGGAACTCGGCCTCGCCCATCGTGGAGGCGGCGAGCTCGAGGTAGGTGGAGGGGTTCTCGAGGTGGACCGGCCTCTCGAGGACGTCCTGGATGACGCGGAGGCGTGCGGTCACGTGCGCGAGCGACTCCTCGTTCCGCGGGAGCGGCAGGAGATCGTGCGTGTTCCGGCCGGCGACGCCCGTCCAGCAGAGGTGGTCGGTCACCCAGCGCGCGTCGATGCGCCGGGCGAGGGCCTTCACCTTCCGGAGGTAGCCGAGGTCGAGCGGGTCGACGCTCCCGACGTTCATCGAGACTCCGTGCAGGACGACGGGCGTCCGCTCCGCGAGCCGCTCGAGGACGTGGAGGGGTCGCCCGCCGGTGTCGAGGAAGTTCTCGGTGATCGCCTCGAGGAAGTCGGCCGCGCCCGGCCGCCCGAGGTGGTCGGCGAAGTGGACCGTCCGGAGGCCCACGCCGTAGCCAAGCATCGGCAGGCCGAATCGGTTTCGCATGTCGTCCTCCGGTCGGGCGGGGAGGCCCCGCGGCGCGGGGCCTCCCTCGCGCCATTCGATCAGGCCGGCTTCGCGGTCGGCTGCGCCGAGGCCTTGCCGTCCGTCCGGCAGCCGCCCATCCCCTTGCAGGCGTTGTGGCCGCGACAGACGTTCTTCTCCGTCTTGCAGCCCCCCTTTCCCTTGCACGCGTTCTGGCCCTTGCAGGCGTGCCGGTCGGTCGCCTCGGGACCAGCCTTCTTGTCGCCCGTCTTGTCCCCCGCCTTCTTGCCCCCGCAGCCGTTCGGGCCGCCGCAGGCGTTCTTGTCCTTTTGCGTCGCGGCCGGCGTCCCCGAGGGGGCAGGAGTCTTCTCGTCGGCGCGGAGCGTGCCCGCCGCGAGGGCGGAGCTCGCGACGAGGCCGGCCACGAGGGCGGACAGGTAGACGTTGGACGGACGATTCCTCTTCATGGTGTCTCCTCTTACGACAGGCCTCGCCTGTCCGGTTCGTTTCGGCCGGCCGCGCGGGCCGGTCCGCAGGTCACTGCACCCGGGATGCCGGCGCGACGAAAAGGTTTCAGAGCCGGGAAACGGATCGCTCGATGGGCTCGGGATCGATCCGTTCGCGAAACCGGAGCGTACCTGCGAGCATCAAGGGAGCGTGACGATGCCCGAGACCCCCACCGCACCCCCGCTCCGATCCGCCCCCGGCCGATCGGGGTCCGCCGCCGCCCTCCTCGCCGCCGGCCTCGCGCTCGCGGCCGGCTTCGCCGCCTGCGGCCCGTCGCGCTCGCTCGCCGGGCCTCCGGCCGGAAAGCAGACGAAACCCGAGAAGGTGGAGAAGATGAAGACGGTCCTCTCGAAGTCCGGCTACGACGTCACGCCCCTTTCCCGCGAGGAGGTCGCCCGCCTCGCGAAGAAGCTCTCCCCGGAGTCGTACCGCGTGACGCAGAAGGCCGGGACGGAAGCCCCGTTCTGCGGGAACCTCCTCGACAACAAGAAGGAGGGGACGTACCTCTGCGTCGTCTGCGGTCTCCCCCTCTTCTCGAGCGAGCACAAGTTCAACTCGGGGACGGGCTGGCCCAGCTTCTTCAGGGAGTTCGATCCGTCGCACGTGACGCGGACGATCGACTCGTCTCACGGCATGGAGCGGGTCGAGATCAACTGCGCCCGCTGCGGCGCCCACCTCGGGCACGTCTTCGAGGACGGCCCCGCGCCGACGGGCGAGCGCCACTGCCTGAATTCCGCCTCGCTGACGTTCCTCGAGAAGGGAGAGCCCGCCCCCCCGGAGAGCCGCCCCGTGAAGGCCGAGACCGCCTACTTCGCCGCCGGCTGCTTCTGGGGGGTCCAGCACTGGTTCTCGCGCGGGCCGGGCGTCCTCGAGGCGACGAGCGGCTACATGCAGGGACGGACGGAGAAGCCGACGTACAGGCAGGTCTGCGAGGGGGACACCGGACACGCCGAGACGGTGAAGGTCGTCTACGACGCGAACCGCATTACGTACCGTCGGCTCGTCGAGGCGTTCTTCGCCATGCACGACCCGACGCAGCTGAACCGCCAGGGACCCGACGTTGGCGACCAGTACCGCTCGGGCATCTGGACCGTCGACGCCCAGCAGGAGAAGGTGGCGAGGGAGGTCCTCGAGGGGCTCGCCGCGCGGAAGAAGTACGGCGAGAGGAAGATCGTGACGGTCGTCGAGCCGGCGAAGACGTTCTGGCCCGCCGAGGAGTACCACCAGGAGTACCTCGCGAAGAACGGCGCCGCCTGCCACGTGACGAACCCCTGGTAAGCGGGGAGCAGACTTTCGAGTGAGCCGCGCGTGACCACGGACCGGCCGCGATTTCCGTCGCGATGGTCCGGGCGGCTACGATCCGCGCGTTGTCCGAGAACGAGGCACGGGAGAGGCTGGCGAAGCTGATGGTGGCGTACCAGGGCGGGGACGAGTCCGCGTTCGAGAGCCTCTACGGCGAGCTCGCGGGCCCGGTGAGGGCGTTCCTCGCCTCGCTAACGCGGAACGCGGCCCGCGCGGACGACCTCCTCCAGGAGACGTTCTTCCACGTCCACCGCGCGCGGCAGACGTACGACCCGACGCGCTCCGCCAAGGCGTGGGTCTACGCGATCGCGCACAACGTCTTCCTGATGGCCTGCCGCACCGACCGGAGGCGCGGCCGGAACGAGGAGCTCCCGGCGGACGAGCTGCCCGACCTTCCCGTCCCGGCCGAGGCCGAGTCGCTCGCCTCGAGGGACCTCGTCTCGCGCGCCCTCGCGACGCTCCCCGTCGACCGCCGCGAGGCGCTCCTCCTCCACCACGTCGAAGGGCTCTCCTTCCAGGAGGTGGGGGCCGTCCTCGGCGTCACGACGATGGCCGCGAAGCTCCGCTCGCACCGCGCCATGGGGCAGCTGCGGGAGCTTCTCTCCCGCGAGGGAGCGCGATGAGCCCGACCCCGCTCCCGCCCGCGCTCCGCGCCGCCGTCGCGAGCGACCTCCGGCCGGTCCGCCCGCTCGCCTCGCCCGCGCGCCGAACCCTCGCCCTCTTCGCCTGGGCCGCCGTCGCCGCGATCCTCGTCCTCGCCCTCCGGGGCCTCCGCTCCGACGCCGCCGAGCTCGGCCTCCTCCTGACGTGGGGCGTCGTCCTCGCCGAGGTCGCCGCGGGGGCCGGGCTCGTCGCCCTCGCTCTCGCCGAGGCCGTTCCCGCGCGGGGGCCGGGGCGAGGCGCCGCGCTCCTCGCCCTCGGCGGCGCCGCGGCCCTCTTCGTCGTGCTCGCCGCCGTGACCCGCCGCGCGAGCCGCGGGATGGAGGTCGACGACCCGCTCCTGAGCTTCGGTCCCTCCTGCGCCGGCCTGCAGGGCTTCATCGGCCTGACGGCCTTCGCCGTCGCCGCCCTCCTCGTCCTCCGGGCGGCGCCGCTCCGCGCCCGGCTCGCCGGGCTCCTCGCCGGCGCCGGGACCGGCTTCCTCGCCGAGGGCGTCTACCACCTCGACTGCCCCATCACCCACCTCTCGCACGTCCTCGTCTGGCACGGCTCCGCCATACTCCTCCTCGCGCTCCTCGGCTTCGCGTTCGGCCTTGCCCTCGAGGCGAGGGAGCGGGCGCGGATGGAACGACGGCGGGCCGCGACGGCCACGCGGAAAGGAGGCGAGCGATGAGCGACGAGGTCTTCCGGAAGCTGACGAGCCTCTCTTCCTGCGCGGGGTGAGCGTCGAAGCTGCCCCCCGGGCAGACCGCGCAGGTCCTGCGCGTCCTCGGTGACCTCTTCCCCGCGGCCTCCCGCCCCGACGTCCTCGTCGGGCTCGCCGAGCCGGACGACGCCGCCGTCCTCGACCTCGGGGACGGGCGGGCGCTCATCCTGACGACCGACTTCTTCACGCCGGTCGTGGACGAGCCGTATGACTTCGGCGCCATCGCCGCCGCGAACGCGATGAGCGACGTCTGGGCGATGGGGGGCGAGCCCGTCCTCGCCCTGAACCTCGTCGCGTTCCCGCCGCAGCTCTCGGCCGCGACGCTCGCCGAGCTCCTCCGCGGAGGAGCGGACGTCGTGAGGTCCGCGGGCGCCGTGATCGCCGGAGGGCACTCGATCCAGGACAAGGAGCCGAAGTACGGCCTCTGCGTCGTCGGCTTCGGCGAGACCGGTCGGCTCCTGACGAAGGGAGGCGCACGGCCCGGTGATTCGCTCTGGCTGACGAAGCCGCTCGGGACGGGGACGGTCACGACCGCCCTCAAGCGCGGCCTCGCTTCGGAGGGCGAGGTCGCCGCGGCGGTCGCCTCCATGAAGACTCTGAACCGGGCCGCGGCGCGCGCCGCGCGGGCGGCGGGAGCGAAGGCCGCGACCGACGTCACCGGATTCGGCCTCCTCGGCCACGCGCTCGAGATGGCGGAGGCCTCGGACGTCCGCTTCCGCTTCGACTGGGACGCGCTCCCCTTCCTTCCCGGAGCGGCGCGCCTCGCGGCCGAAATGGTCTTCCCCGGCGGCGCGTTCGGGAACCTCGAGCACTTCGGACCGGACGCCACGCGCTCGCGCCCCCTGACCGACGCCGAGGCGATGCTCCTCGCCGACCCGCAGACCTCGGGCGGCCTCCTCGTGGCGGTGCCGGAGGCTGGCGAAGGGACGTTCCTCTCGACCCTGGAGCGTGAGGGCAGCCGCGCCTGGAGGATAGGCGACGTCGGGCCGGGGTCCGGGATCGAGATCCGCTGAGCGCCGCGACGCCTCGCGCGTCGCGGTCCCTCGCCTGCCGGAGCGTTCCTTGACCCCCGCGCTCCGCGACCGGAGAATC
>JAKPXO010000167.1 GCA_029567505.1 Acidobacteriota bacterium | reverse complement strand
GCGAAGAACAGCCCCTCGCCGCCGAAGAGGGCCGTCTTCACGCCGCCGACGAGCTGGATGTCGTAATGCACCGACGGCGTCATCGCGACGAGGCAGCCCGTGTCGACGCGGAGCGTCTCCCCCACGGCGAGGTCGACGGCGTGGATCGTCCCGCCCGCGTGGACGAACGTGAGGCCGTCGCCCGTCAGCCGCTGCATGATGAAGCCCTCGCCGCCGAAGAGGCCGACGCCGATCCGCTTCTGGAACGCGATCCCCACCTGGACGCCGCGCGCGGCGCAGAGGAACGAGTCCTTCTGGCAGACGAGCTCGCCGCCGAGCTTTGAGAGGTCCATCGGGAGGATCTTCCCGGCGTAGGGGGCGGCGAAGGCGACCCGTTCGCGCGCGGCCCCGCGGTTCGTGAAGACCGTCATGAAGAGGCTCTCGCCGGTGAGGAGCCTCTTCCCGGCGCCGAGGAGCGCTCCCATCAGCTTCGACCCGCCGCCGGGCGCGGCCCCCGACCCGTCGCCGAAGACGGTCTCCATCCCGATCGCGGGCGTCATGTACATGAGCGACCCGGCCTCCGCGACGACGGCCTCGCCCGGGTCGAGCGTCACCTCCACGAACTGCATCTCCGTGCCGTGGACCTCGAAGTCGATCTCGTGGGCCCGGCGCGGGGGCGGGGGCGGCATCGGCGGTACGGCGGCCGGCCCGAGGATCGAGGCGAGGGCGGGCACGGCGCCGAGCGGCGTCCAGGCGGAGAGGCCCGGGCCGAAGGCGAGCGTCGCCCGGTCGACGCTGCCGTCGCGGACCCTCGACCGGACGTCGTCGATCGAGACGGGCCCCACCTGGTGGCCGCCGACGAGGAGATGCCAGACCGGCTCGGACATTCGCGCTCCTTCCCGCGGGGCGTCCGCCAGCGCGCCGGACCGCTCCGAAGGTCGCGCCGCGCTCCGTCCCGCAGCGGAAGCGAGAACGCCGCGCCGCGCCCGTTTGTTCCCTCGCGCATCGAGGTGGTCCGGGCGCGAGCCCTCTTTCCGCCGCGCGCCGCGCGTCGTACCATCTCTCCGCCCGCCCCGCGGGCCCGATGAGAAGCTGAAGACCCGCCTTCCCCGAACGCACGTGCCGGTCGAGCGGCCCGCCGCTCCCGGCCCCCGAGCGAGGTCTTCATGCCGTATTCCCTCGTCGCCGAAGGCGTCTCCTTCGTCCTGCCGGACGGGACGCCGCTCCTCGAATCGATCGAACTCTCCCTCCCGCGGGGCGTCACCGGCCTCGTCGGGCCGAACGGCTCCGGCAAAAGCACGCTCCTCGCGCTTCTCGCGGGAGCGCTTCGGCCGGCCCGCGGCCGCGTCCTGGGCGACGGTGCCGTCGCGCTCCTTCCGCAGTCGACCGCGCCCGATCGCGGCGGCATCGCCCGCGACCTCCTCGAGCCGCGTGACGCGACCCCGTGGCGGATCGACCGTGTCCTCACCGAGGTCGGCCTCGACGGCCTCGACCTCGAGCGTCCCGCCACGACTCTCTCCGGCGGCGAGACGACGCGCCTGCGCCTCGCGCGCCTCCTCCTCTGCGAGCCGGAGACGCTCCTCCTCGACGAGCCGACGAACCACCTCGACGAGGAGGCGCGGCGCGCCGTCCACGACCTCGTCCGGAGCTTCCGGGGTGCGGTCCTCGTCGCGACGCACGACCGCGCGCTCCTCTCGCGCGCCGCCCGGATCGCGGAGCTCCGCGGCGGACGCCTTCGGACGTTCGGCGGCGGCTTCCCGGGTTTCCTCGAGGCGCGTCGCGCCGAGCGCGAGGCCGCCGAGCGGGCCGTCCGCTCCGCGGAGCAAGAGCTCGACGCGGTCCGCCGCGCGGCGCGGGAGGCGGCGGAGCGTCAGGCCCATCGCAGCTCGCGCGGCCGCCGCGAAGCGGCGCGGGGCGGGATCCCGAAGATCGTCGCCGGCGCGATGAAGCGCTCGGCCCAGGTCTCGGCCGGACGCCTGAAGGGAGTCCACGAGGAGCGGATCGAGGCGGCGCGAGCCGCCCTCGCGAGGGCCCGCGCTGCCGCGCCGGACGACCCGTCGGTTGCCGTCGACCTCGAGGCGACGCGGGTGCCGGCGCGCAAGCGCCTCGTCGACGCCGAGGGGCTCAACGTCCGCCTCCCCGGTGGCTGGCTCTGGGCGGCGCCCCTGTCGTTCCACATCGTCGGCCCGGAGCGGGTCCGTCTGCGCGGGGCCAACGGCGCCGGGAAGTCGACGCTCTTCGCCCTCCTCGCCGGCCGCGCGCCCGACGCCGGTACGCTCCGGGTCGGCGCGGCGCGCGTCGGGCTCCTCGACCAGGACGCCGCCGTCCTCGGAGTCGAGGGGACGCTCGCCCGGACTCTCCGGCGGCTCGCGCCGGCGCGACCCGAGCACGAGCGAAGGCTCCTCCTCGGGCGTTTCGGCTTCGTCCAGGAGGCCGCGGAGAAGCCCGTCGCGGCGCTCTCCGGCGGCGAGAGGATCCGCGCCGGCCTCGCGGCGCTCCTCGCCGCCGGGCAGGCGCCGGAGCTCCTTCTCCTCGACGAGCCGTCGAACCACCTCGACCTTCCCGGCCTCGAGGCGGTCGCCTCCGCGCTCCGCGCCTACCGGGGGGCGCTCCTCCTCGTCACGCACGACGAGGAGTTCGCGCGCGACGTGGAGGTGGAGCGGGAGCTGACGCTCCCGCCGCGGGGGTGAGGGCCTGTCGCCGCCGCGGCTCTCAGTCGAGCTGAACGGAGCGCTTCGTGAACGCGCCGTCCATCCACCAGCCGGTGATCGGGAACGTCACCGCCGGCTTCGCCTCCGCGGCGGCGCCCGCGGCGACGAGGAGCGGCGCGTAGTGCTCCCAGGTCGGGAGCGCCGTCCGGGCCGCCGGCGCACGCTTCTCGAAGTCGAGCAGCGCGTCGACGTCGAAGCGCGAGAGCGCGCCCTCGGCCCACGCGTCGAACTCGCGCGCCCACTCCGGGATCCCCGGGCGGAAGGCGTAGCGCATGTTGTGCGTCAGGAACCCGCTCCCGAAGACGAGGACGCCCTCGTCGCGGAGCGGCGCGAGCGACCGGCCGAGCGCGAAGAGCTCCGCGGGGTCGAGACGGGGCATCGAGAGCTGGAGGACGGGGACGTCGGCCTCGGGGTACATCGCCACGAGCGGCACGTAGGCCCCGTGAT
>JAKPXO010000159.1 GCA_029567505.1 Acidobacteriota bacterium | reverse complement strand
CACGTCTACGCCTGAGAAGGACACGCCATGAAGACGATGACCCCCTACGACGCCATCGGAGAGGCCCTCGCCGAGGAGATGCGCCGGGACGCGACCGTCCTCGCCTTCGGGGAAGGGATCGCCACGAAGCGCCACGACCTCGTCGCCGAGTTCGGCGCCGCCCGCATCCGCAACACGCCCCTCGCCGAGGGGATCATCGCCGGCACCGCCGCCGGCGCCGCCGCGACGGGCCTCCGCCCCGTCGTCGACCTCCTCTTCGCCCCGTTCCTCACGTTTGCGATGGACGAGCTCGTCAACAGCGCCGGCAAGCTCCGCTTCCTCTCCGGCGGGCAGTTCTCCTTCCCGATGGTCGCCCTCGCGATGACGGGCGCCGGCTGGGGCGTCGGCGCCCAGCACAACCACAACGTGGAGGCCTGGTTCGCCCACTCGCCCGGCCTGAAGGTCGTCATGCCGTCGACCGCGGCGGACTTCAAGGGGCTCCTGAAGTCCTCGATCCGCGACGACAACCCCGTCGCCTTCTTCCTCGACGTCGCGCTCCTCCACGCCCCGGGCGAGGTGCCCGAGGGGGAGCACCTCGTCCCGCTCGGGAAGGCCGCGATCCGGCGTCCCGGCACCGACGTGACGTTCGTCTCGTACGCGAAGACGGTCCTCGGCTGCCTGACGGCCGCCGAGACTCTCGCCGCCGACGGGATCTCCGCGGAGGTGATCGACCTTCGGACGATCAAGCCGTGGGACGAGGAGGCGGTCCTCGCGTCGGTGCGGAAAACCGGCCGGCTCGTCGTCGTCCACGAGGCGAGCCGGACGTGCGGCTTCGGCGCGGAGATCGCCGCGACGGTCGCCGAGAAAGCCTTCGACGCGCTGAAGGCTCCCGTCGTGAGGCTCGCCGGCCCCGACGCCCCGGCCGCCTCGAGCTGGGTCCTCGAGCAGGCCTTCGTCCCGCAGGCCGACGCGATCGCCGCCGCGGCGCGGAGCGCGATGGCCCGATCGATGGTCCTCGCGACCGCTTGAGAACTGACGACCACGAGGGGCCCCTCGCGATGGGCATCGGCCGTTGGTGCCGGACCCGTCGCCCGGGGCCCCTTCTCTCGATGCCCATCGAAGGCCCGTAGGGTTGACGTTTCGGACCGCGGGGTCCAGATTCTGAGAAAACGTTTCGCTTGGGGGTCCCGATGAGGCTGAACAGGCCGTCCCACTCGACGGTCCATTGGTTCGTTTTGCTGGTCGTCTCCATTTCTGCGCTCGCCCTCTCCGGCCCGGCTGCTTCGTCGACGCCCGAGGACGTCGACCCGCCGCTGGCGTGGCGTCCCTTCGAGCTCGGGTCGTATTCCCGCCCCGTCTCGACCCGCGTCGCCGAGGCGCAGAAGGCCTTCGACCAGGGACTCGTCTGGGCCTTCGCGTTCAATCACGACGAGGCCCAGCGCGCGTTCTCGGAAGCCGCCCGCCTCGACCCCGCGCTCGCCATGGCCTGGTGGGGCGTCGCGCTCGTCAACGGACCGCACATCAACAACCCCGCCATGAGCGAGGTGCAGTCGAGGACGGCGTGGGAGGCGCTCACGAAGGCCCGCGCGCTCGCGGGGCGGGCGACCGACGTGGAGAAGGCCCTGATCGAGGCGCTCGGGGCGCGCTACTCGTGGCCGCCGCCGGCCGACCGGGCGCCGCTCGACGCGGCCTACGCGAAAGCGATGCTCGCCGTGCGGGACCGCTTTCCCGCCGACGCCGACGTGGCGACGCTCGCGGCGGAAGCGCTCATGGACACCCGCCCCTGGGACCAGTGGACGAAGGACGGCAAGCCCCAGCCCGGCACGGCCGAGGTGCTCGCCGCCCTCGAGGAGGCGCGGAAGCTCGCGCCCGACCACCCCGGGGCCCTCCACCTGACGATTCACGCGCTCGAGGCCTCGCCCCGGCCGGAGCGCGCTGCCGAGGCGGCCGACCGCCTCCGGGCCCTCGTCCCCGACTCGAGCCACCTCGTCCACATGCCCTCCCACATCGACGTGCGGGTAGGCCGCTGGAAGGAGGCCGCCGAGGCGAACCAGCGGGCCATGGCCGCCGATCGGAGGTACCAGGGCCGCAGCGGCGAGATCGGCTTCTACCGGATCTACATGGCCCACAACGCCCACTTCTTCGCCTACACCGCCATGATGGAGGGCCGCCGAGAGGAGGCCCTCGCGACAGCGACGGGCGTCGTCGCCGGTCTCGACCCGGCGTTCGTGAAGGAGAACGCGGCGTTCGCCGACGCTTTCCTGACGGTCGTCGGCGAGGCGCAGAAGCGGTTCGGCCTCTGGAAGGAGATCCTCGCCGCGAAGGCGCCTCCCGAGTGGCTTCCGGTCTCGACGGCGCACGCCCACTTCCTGCGCGGCGTGGCGCACGCCGCGCTCGGAGAGGTCGCGGAGGCCAAGCGGGAGCGGGCCGCCTTCGCCGCGGCGCTCCCGATGGTGCCGAAGGAGTTCTACTGGGGGTCGAACCCGGCGGCCGACGTCCTCGCGGTCGGCCTCCCCTACCTCGACGGCGAGATCGCCTATCGGCTGGGAGATCACGCGGGAGCCGTCGAGAAGCTCCGAAGCGCGGTCCGGCTCGAGGACGCGCTGAAGTACGACGAGCCGCCGGCCTGGACGGTCCCCTCGCGCCACGCGCTCGGCGCGATCCTCCTCGACGCGAAGCGGCCCGCGGAGGCGGAGGCGGTCTACCGCGAGGACCTGCGGGCCTACCCCGGGAACGGCTGGGCGCTCCGGGGCCTCGCCACGGCGCTCGAGATGCAGAAGAAGTCCGCCGAGGCGGAGGCCGTCGAGGCGCGGTTCGCCGTCGCCTGGGCGCGCGCCGACACGAGCCTCGAAACTTCCTGCTTCTGCGTGAGGAAGAGCCGCTCCGACGCCCCCGCCGGCGCGTCGGCCCTCGCGCAAGGGCGGACGCTCCGCCGGTAGACCGCGAGGGGCCCGGCCGTCGACGGGAGCTCACCCCTCGGGGGCCGGCTCCGGGCCGCCCGGGGGCACCCGCGAGCTCCTCGCCGGCGGCCGCTTCCTGCCGCGATGCAGCGTCCTGCGGCTCCTCAGGCCGCCGCCGAGAGCGCCGAAGCCCCGTTTCGGGCATCATCCGCGGTCGGGTTCGGCGGTCGCAGCGTCCCGCCGGGCCCCGGCAAGGGGGATTCGTGTACCAGATCGTCAAGCGCGAGCAGTTCTCCGACGTGACCTTCCTCTGGGACGTCCACGCTCCCGACGTCGCGAAGGCGGCCCGGCCGGGCCATTTCGTGATGCTTCGGCTGGACGAGGGGGGCGAGCGGATCCCCCTCACCGTGGCCGACTACGACCCGGAGTGGGGGACGGTCACGATCGTCATCCAGGCGCTCGGCAAGACGACGCGGGAGATGATGCGGGCCTACAAGGAAGGCGACACGTTCGCCGACTTCGTCGGGCCGCTCGGCCTCGAGAGCCACGTCGGGAAGGTCGGCCACGTCGTCCTCGTCGGCGGAGGCCTCGGGGTCGCCCCCGTCTTCCCCCAGCTGCGCGCCTTCAAGGAGGCCGGGAATCGGACGACCGGGATCATCGGCTTCCGCAACAAGGACCTCGTCTTCTGGGAAGACCGCTTCCGGCGCTACTGCGACGACCTGATCGTCTGCACCGACGACGGCTCCTACGGCAAGCCCGGCTTCGTCACCGCGGCGCTCCAGGAGGTCCTCGAGAAGGAGAAGCCCGACCTCGTCGTGGCGATCGGCCCCCTCCCGATGATGCGGGCCTGCTCGGAGGTCTCGCGCCCCTTCGGCGTGAAGACGATGGTCTCGCTGAACGCGATCATGGTCGACGGCACCGGCATGTGCGGCTCCTGCCGCGTGACCGTCGGTGGCGAGACGAAGTTCGCCTGCGTCGACGGCCCCGACTTCGACGGCCACCTCGTCGACTTCCCCGAGCTGCAGCTCCGGCAGGAGCGCTTCAAGCCGCAGGAGTCGCGGGCCAAGGACGACTTCTCGAAGGTCTGCTCCATCGAGGAGCAGCTCTTCGAGATGAACAAGCGGAACTACAAGAAGTTCAAGGACCTCGACGAGCACGCCGTGAAGATGCCCGAGAGGAACGCGCTCGAGCGCTCGCGCAACTTCGAGGAGGTCAACCTCGGCTACACGATGGCCGACGCGCTCCAGGAGGCCGACCGCTGCATCCAGTGCGCCCGGCCCACCTGCGTTGCGGGCTGCCCCGTCTCGATCGACATCCCCCGCTTCATCCGGCACCTCCTCGTCCGCGACCTCGAAGGCGCCCTCTCCGTCATCCAGGAGAGCAACCTCTTCCCGTCGATCTGCGGCCGCGTCTGCCCGCAGGAGTCGCAGTGCGAGATCCAGTGCATCCTGGAGAAGAAGATGGAGCCGGTCGCCATCGGGCGGCTCGAGCGCTTCGTCGGCGACTTCGCGCCGCTCCCGGACGTGAAGCCCCCCGAGAACGCCGGGACGCTCGGGAAGGTCGCCGTCGTCGGCTCCGGCCCGGCCGGCCTCGCCTGCGCGGGCGACCTCGCCCGCAAGGGAGCGTCCGTCACCGTCTTCGAGGCGCTCCACGTCGTCGGCGGCGTCCTGAAGTACGGCATCCCGTCGTTCCGTCTCCCCCGCACCACGATCGACCGCGAGGTGAAGGCTCTCGAGAAGCTCGGCGTGAAGTTCGAGACGAACAAGGTCATCGGCAAGACCTTCACCATCGACCAGCTCAAGGGCGAGATGGGCTACGACGCCGTCTTCATCGGCACGGGCGCCGGCTTCCCGATGTTCCTCGGCATCCCGGGCGAGCACGCGGGCCAGGTCTACAGCGCGAACGAGTTCCTGACGCGCATCAACCTGATGCATGGGAACAAGTTCCCGTTCGAAGACACGCCGATCGCCATGGGGAAGAAGGTGGCCGTCTTCGGGGCCGGGAACACCGCGATGGACTGCCTCCGCGTCGCGCGGCGCCTAGGGGCCGAGGAGGTCCACTGCATCTACCGGCGCACGGAGGCCGAGGCCCCGGCCCGCGTCGAGGAGATCCGCCACGCGAAGGAGGAGGGGATCCACTTCAACTGGCTGATGAGCCCGACGGAGATCCAGGTCGACGAGAAGGGGGACGTGAGGGCCGTCGTCGTCGAAAAGATGCAGCTCGGCGAGCCCGACAAGTCGGGCCGGCGCCGCCCCGTCCCGACGGGCGAGCACGAGACGTTCGCGTGCGACACGGTCATCTACGCCCTCGGCACGCGCGCGAATCCCGTCATCGCCCGCTCCGCGCCGGACCTCGGGGTCCGCGGCGAGGGGTACGTCAACGCCGACGCGAAGACGCAGGCGACGAACCTCCCCGGCGTCTTCGCCGGAGGCGACATCGTCACCGGCGGCGCGACGGTCATCCTCGCGCTGGGCGCCGGGCGCCGCGCGGCGCGGGCCATCGAGAAGTACCTGACGACGAAGGAGTGGCCCGTCGTCCTCGAGGACGAGGCCTCTCCCTCGGCCGGCGCCCCGGCCCCCGCTCCGGCCGCGGCCGCGTGCGCGAAGTGCCGGCGGCCGTTCGAGCCGGGCGAGGAGGACCACCTCTGCTGCGGCGGCGAGAAGGTCACCTGGACCTGCACCTCCTGCCAGAAGGTCTCCGAGGGCTTCGCCTTCCCCTACGGCCTCTGCCCTGCCTGCGGCGGGACGCTCTCGCTCGGCCACGACACCGACGTCACGTCGGAGGCGGCCGTCGCGGCGATCCGGCACGCCTTCGAGATCGAGCTCGGCGGCGTCACGTTCTACTCGCGCGGGGCGGAGGAGCTCGAGGCGAAGGACCCCGACCTCGCGAAGCTCTTCCGCGACCTCGCCGAGATGGAGCGCGGGCACATGGACGTCCTCGCCCGGCGCTACCACGTCGAGGCGCCCACGGAGTCGCTCGACATGCACCTCGAGCCGGCCCAGATCGCGGTCTACGCCGGCGCCGACATCGCCGACCTCACCGGAGCCGCGCTCCTCCGCCTCGCCGTCCACCTCGAGAAGAGGGCCCGCGCCTTCTTCCTCGACGCCGGCCGGAAGTTCCCGACCGGCTCGCACGAGTGGAGGCTCTACCGCGAGCTCGAGGCCGAGGAGCGCGAGCACGTCGACATGCTCTCGACGGTCCTCGCGCGGATCGTCGCGGACAAGCCGGTCGTCGTGTAGCGGCACGCCGCCCCGGACCCTCGGAGCGAGCCCGACCTGCGGGACGGCCGGGCCCGATTCCGCCGTCGCGTTCGCCGTTCCGTCGGATGATAGAGAGTGAGGTCTTCATGTCCGTCCGACGCCGCTTCGCCTCCGTTCCGCTCCTCGTCCTCTTCGCCCTCTTCTCGCCGGCCGAGGCGTCGTCCGATTCGAGGCCGGGGGACGGCGGAGTCCGGCGGCCGGTCGCGCGCCTCGCCTGGCTCGAAGGAGACGTCGCGGTCGCGCGCGGCGACGCCGCGGAGGGGTGGCAGCCCGGGGCCGTCAACGACCCGCTCACGACGGGTGACCGGCTCCGAATCGCGGGTGGCGGCCGCGCCGACGTGCAGCTCCGGGGCGCCGTCTTCTTCCTGGCTCCCGGCACGGAGCTCGCCTTCCCGGATCTCTCGTGGGCGAGCCGCTCCGCCGTCCTGACCGCGGGAACGGTCAGCGTTCGCGTCTTCGACGTTCCGGGCGCGGGCCCGCTGGAGGTCGTGACGCCGGCCCTCTCCGTCGCTCTCGAGCTCCCCGGGGACTATCGGTTCGACGTGAGCGGCGCCGGCGGCACGGCGGTCAGCGTCCGGAGGGGTCGGGCCCGGGCCGCCGCGGCGGAGGGGAACGTCTCACTCGGCTGGGGCGAGCGGATGAGGGTCACCGACCCGCCCCGGCCGGAGTACGACGTCGTCGCCCTCGGCCGGGGTGACGCGTGGGACCGCCGGGTGGACCAGCGCTCGGCGCGTTTCCGGCTCGTCCGGTCAGCGGCGCACGTCCACGCCGACGTCCTCGGCATCGACGACCTCGACGCATGGGGCGACTGGGAGGAGACCTCGGAGCGTCGGTGGGCCTGGTTCCCGAGGGAAAGCCGCGCCGACTGGATGCCCTACCGCTCGGGCCGGTTCGTCTGGCGCGTACCGTGGGGCTGGATCTGGCTCTCGGACGAGCCCTGGGGCTGGGCCCCGTACCACCACGGCCGCTGGGCGATCGTCCGGAGCCGCTGGGCCTGGCTCCCGGACGAGCCGAAGGACCCCGGTCCGTCCTTTCTCCCGGCCGTCGTCACGTTCGTCGGAGCCGGCCCGGGAGGCGTCGGGCCGCTCGGACCCGACGGCTACGTCGGCTGGTTCCCTCTCGCTCCGGGCGAGCCTCTCCAGCCCTGGTGGGTTCGGGTGGAGGGGCCGACCGGCGACTCGTCGTTCCGGTACCTCCACCGCGACCGCGCGCTCTATCTTCCGCACGCCATTTTCGCCCGCGGCCGCTTCGGCGAGAGCGATCTCGTTCACGACGCCGCGCTCCTCCGCGACCTCCGGAACGCTCCCGTCGTTCGGAGCGGGCTGCCGGTGGACCCGGAGCGAGAGAGGGTTCGGACGCCTCCCGAGGCGTCCGGCGCCCCCGCTTCGGCCGGGCTCCGCTCAGCCCTTCCCATCCGGCGGACGAAGACGCCCGCGCCCGCCGGCCGCGCCACGCCGTCCCCGGCTCCGACGCCTGCGCGAGCCGCCCCGGTTCCGCCGTCCCGGAGCCCGAGGCTGACGCCCCGCACTCCGGAGGCCTCGCCGGCGGCCGCGCCCCCGTGGGCCTCCGTCCCGACGCCCGCCCCGTCGGCCGGTGCCGCGCGCTCCGCTCCCCGTCCGACTCCTCAGCCCGGACCGCGGCGGATGTAGCTCGCGACGCCGCCGAGGAGCATCTCGACGGCGATCGCCGTCAGGACGAGCCCCATCAGGCGCTCCATCGCCATGATCGCCTGGTCCCCGAGCACCTTCTGGATCCGCGTGCTCGAGACGAAGACGACCGCCGTGATCGCGATCGTCACCGTCAGCGACCCGGCGAGCGAGAGCATCCGGAGCGGGTCCGGCGTCGACATGAGAAGGACCGTCGCCATCGCCGAGGGCCCCGCGATCAGCGGGATCGCCACCGGCACGATGAACGGCTCGCGGTCCTCCCCCTCCTCCTCCCCGAGGCGCGCCCCCCGCTCCGGGAAGATCATCCGGATCGCGATCAGGAGCAGGACGACGCCGCCGCTGATCCGGAGCGCGTCCTCGCTCAGATGGAGCAGCCTGAGGATCGGCCGTCCCGCGAGGAGGAAGAGGAGGAGCGCCGCGAACGCGACGAGGCATTCCCGGAGGACGACGACGCGGCGCCGCTCGGGGCGGACGTGCCTCAGCGCGGAGATGAAGAACGGGATGTTCCCGAGCGGGTCTGTGATCAGGACGAGAAGGATGGTGGAGGAGACGAAGCTCGTGTCCATCGGGATTGCCGAGGATATCGGGATCGGTCCCGGAGCGGCGTCCCCGTGCCTCAGCCCCTGAGGCCGAGCCGCCGCGCGAGGTGGTGGAGGTTCGCGCGGTGCATCCCGAGCTCGCGCGCGGCGGCGGCCTGGTTCCCCGCATGCCGCTCCACCGCCTCGCGGATGCGCCTGCGCTGGAAGTCCTCGACCTGCTCGCGGAGGGGCCTCGCGGCGTCCGGGCTCGCGGCCGGCGCCCGCTCCGGCGCCGTCGCCGTCGAGGAGGCGTCGACGTGCGCCGCCTGCACGAGGACCGGGGCGCCGGGAGGCTTTCCGGCCGCGGCGCGCAGGACAGCACGGCTGACGACGTTCTCCAGCTCCCGGACGTTCCCCGGCCAGTCTGCGGCCGCGAGCGCCTCCCGGACTTCCTCGGAGAGACGCAGCGGACCGAGGCCGAGGCGGCGGCGCGCGGCGTCCGCGAAGTGCGTCGCGAGGATCGGGACGTCCTCTCTCCGCTCGCGAAGCGCCGGGACCCGGATCGGGTAGACCGCCAGCCGGTGGTAGAGGTCGGCGCGGAACCGCCCGCGCGCCACCTCCGCGGCGAGGTCGCGGTTCGTGGCGGCGATGACGCGCACGTCGACGCGGTGCGGCCGGTCCGAGCCGATCCGCTGGATCTCCCCCTGCTGGAGGGCCCGGAGGAGCTTCGGCTGGAGCGAGAGGGGCAGCTCGCCCACCTCGTCGAGGAAGAGCGACCCGCCGTCGGCCACCTCGAACTTCCCCGCGCGGTCGCGGACCGCTCCAGTGAACGCGCCCTGCACGTGGCCGAAGAGCTCGCTCTCGGCGATCGACTCGGGGAGCGCCGCGCAGTTGACGTGGATGAGCGCCTCGTCCTTCCGGCGCGAGCCCGAGTGGACGTGCCGCGCGACGAGCTCCTTTCCGACGCCCGTCTCCCCCGTCACGAGGACCGGCAGGTCCGACGCGGCGACGACGCCGATCTCCGAGAGCAGCGCCGCGACCGCCGCGCTCGCCCCGAGGATCGCCGCGCCGCTCGTCTCGTCCGCGCTCCGCTGGAGCTCTCGCGCCACGCGCGTCCCGCGCTCGGCCTTCCTCTCGAGCGCCTCGATGAGGCTGGCGGTCCGGAGGGCCGCGCCCGCCAGGGCCCCGAGCGTCGCGAGGAGCCGACCGTCGAGGCCGTCGAACGCCTCCGGGTCGAGGGCGTCCGCCGTCAGCGCGCCGACGACCTCTCCGTCGGCGGTGAGCGCGCAGCCGAGGCAGGCGTGGATCCGCTCGAGAGCGTGCGGGTCGGCCACGAGGAGGCCGTCGAACGGGTCGGGCAGCGGCGAATCGTGCGGGAAGAGGATGGGGGCGTCGGATCGGAGGATCGCCTCGAGCCGGGGATGACGGGATCGCGGGTAGGGCCGCTCGAGCGCGGCCGGAACGAGCCCGTGCCCCGCGAGCGGGACGAGGTCCGCGCCCTGCAGGCGGAGGAGACAGGCGGCGTCGAAGGGGACGAGACGACGGACGCCCGACAGGAGCCGCTCGTACCGGTCGCGCGCCCCGAGCGAGGCCGTCAGGTCACCGACGATCTCGAGGAGGACCTCGAGGGGCTCCGGTTGCGACTTCGACGACGACGTTGTGATCCTCACGACGCCCCCCGCTGTCGCATTCATAACACGAACCCGCAAGTCATTGAATCTACAGGCTTCTCCGGACGGCACGGCGCGTGCGATGCGGAGGGTGGAGGCAACCGATGAACCTTCCGCTTCAGCCCGAATCGACCCTCGCCGACCTCGCCGTCGCCTACCCGGCCGCCTCCCGCGTGTTCCGCCGCCACGGCCTCGATTACTGCTGTCACGGGCGTCGACCCGTTGCCGAGGCCTGCGCCGAGCGCGGCCTCGACCCTTCCGCCGTCCTGACCGAGGTGGCCGCCGAGGCCCGCTCCGTCAGCGACGTCGAGTCCCTGGTCGACCAGCCGATCCCGGTCCTCATCGAGCGGATCATCGGCTGGTACCACGCGCGCCTCCGGACGGAGCTCCCGCTCCTCGTCCAGATGGCGCGGAAGGTCGAAGCCGTCCACGCCGACAAGGAGAGCGTCCCGCGCGGCCTCGCGGAGCACGTCGAAGACCTCTCCCGGGAGCTGATCGACCACCTCGACAAGGAGGAGCAGGGGCTCTTCCCGATGCTCCTCTCCGGGCGCGGGGGCCAGGCGGCCGCGCAGGTCCAGTCCCTCGAGCGCGAGCACGAGGACGTCGCCCTCGCGCTCCAGAAGAGCCGGGCGCTGACGACGAACCTCGTCCCGCCGGCCGAGGCCTGCACGACCTGGCGGGCCCTCTACCTCCGCCTCGACGAGCTCGAGGCCGAGCTCATGGAGCACGTCCACCTCGAGAACAACGTCCTCTTCCGCCGCGCGCTCTGCGCGGAGATGTGAGTCGAAAGGGCACGATGAGCACGAACCTTCCCGGCAACGACAACCGCCGCTGGGCGCTTCTCGGCGGGGTCCTCCTCTTCTCCTTCCTCGTCCTCGGCTTCTTCGGCCGCGAGGTCTACCGTCAGGCGCCCCCGATCCCGGACCGGGTCGTCACGCCCGACGGCGCGACGGTGATGACGAAGGACGACATCCTGACGGGCCAGCAGGTGTGGCAGTCGACGGGCGGCCAGCAGCTCGGCTCGATCTGGGGACACGGCGCCTACCAGGCCCCCGACTGGACGGCCGACCACCTCCATCGCGAGGCGGTCGCGCTCCTCGACGTGCTGGCGGAGAAGGAGGGGGCGCAGGACTTCGCCTCACTCACCCCCGATCGCCAGGCGGCGCTGAAGGCGTCCCTCGTCCGCGAGATGCGGGTGAACACGTACGACGCCTCCACGGGCACCGTCACGATCTCGGCCGAGCGGGCCGAGGCGTACCGCCGCGCGGCGGCCCACTTCGACGCCCTCTTCGGCGGCGCGCGGGAGCTCAAGCCGCTCCGCGAGGACTACGCCATGTCGGAGACGACCGTCCCCGACGCGGCGCGCCGCAAGGCGCTCACGGCGTTCTTCTTCTGGACGAGCTGGGCCGCCGCGACCGAGCGGCCGGGCTCCACCGTCACGTTCACGAACAACTGGCCGCACGAGCCGCTGATCGAGAACGTCCCGTCGGGCGCGAACGTCGTCTGGTCCTTCGTCTCGATCGTCCTCCTCCTCGCCGGGATCGGCGCGGTCGTCTGGTGGCAGGCCTTCCGCGAGAAGCCCGAGCCCGCGGTCGTCGCTCCCCCCGTCGACCCGCTCGTCAGCATCACGCTCACGCCGTCGATGCGCGCGGTCGGCAAGTACGTCGCCACCGTCCTCGGCCTCTTCGCGGTCCAGGTCGGCCTCGGCGCGCTCCTGGCCCACTACACCGTCGAAGGGCAGGCGCTCTACGGCCTCCCCGTCGGCGAGTGGGTCCCCTACGCGCTCGCGCGGACGTGGCACGTCCAGACCGCCGTCTTCTGGATCGCGACCGCCTTCCTCGCCGCCGGCCTCTTCCTCGCGCCGGTCATCGGCGGGCACGAGCCGAAGCACCAGCGCCTCGGCGTGAACGTCCTCTTCGGCGCGCTTCTCCTCGTCGTCGTCGGCTCGCTCGCGGGCGAGTACCTCGCGATCCACCAGGTCCTTCCGCTCGACCTCTCCTTCTGGCTCGGCCACCAGGGGTACGAGTACGTCGACCTCGGGCGCGTCTGGCAGATCGCCCTCTTCGTCGGCCTCGTCCTCTGGCTGGTCCTGATGCTCCGCGCGATCCTCCCGGCCGCGCGCCGCCGCGACGACGCCCGATCGCTCGTCCTGATGTTCACGGGCGCGACGACGGCCATCGGCCTCCTCTACGGCGCCGGGTTCTTCTTCACCGCCAAGACGCACCTCTCCGTCATGGAGTACTGGCGCTGGTGGGTCGTCCACCTCTGGGTCGAGGGCTTCTTCGAGGTCTTCGC
>JAKPXO010000145.1 GCA_029567505.1 Acidobacteriota bacterium | reverse complement strand
GCCTACACGTCGGTCCTGAAGCGCGCGATCCGGACGCTCTGGATCGCCCTCGACGAGATGGACCGGATGTGGATCCCGGTGATCCGGAGCTGGCGCCTCAACGAGCGGCACTACGGCGCCCTCCAGGGGCTCAACAAGGCCGAGACGGCCGCGAAGTTCGGCGAGGAGCAGGTGAAGGTCTGGCGCCGGAGCTACTCGACGCCGCCCCCCGAGCTGACCCCCGACGACGAGCGCTTCCCCGGCCACGACCGCCGCTACGCCTCGCTCGCGAAGGAGGAGCTGCCGCTCACCGAGTCGCTGAAGGAGACCGTCGCCCGCGCCGTCCCGTACTGGGAGAGCGTCATCGCCCCCGAGGTGAAGGCCGGCCGGCGGGTCCTCGTCGCGGCCCACGGCAACAGCCTCCGCGCCATGGTCAAGTACCTCGACGGGATCTCGGACGAGGAGATCGTCGGCCTCAACATCCCGACGGGCGTCCCGCTCGTCTACCACCTCGACGAGAACCTGAAGCCGCTGAAGAGCTTCTACCTCGGCGACGCCGAGGCCGTCGCCGCGAAGGCCGCGGCCGTGGCGAACCAGGGGAAGAAGGGCTGACGGAAACCCGGCGTCAGCCGGGAAAGAGACGGGCGACCGGGAGGCCGAGCGCGCCGAACGGCTCGGCGGCGAGCTCGGCGTCCGCCTCGAGGACGGAGCCGGCGACCATCGTGCCGCGGACGTTCGCGAACGTCTCGACCCGCCGCCGGTCGACGTCGACGAGCCAGATGTAACCGACGCCCATCGCCCCCCAGGCGCCCATCTTCACGCTCCGGTCGAAGCGCTCGGTCGTCGGCGAGAGGACCTCGGCCACCCACTCCGGCACGAGCGACACCGGCGTTTCGTTCAGGTCGGGCCAGCCCGTCGTCGAACGCCTCCAGGCGGCGAGGTCGGGGACGAGGCGCGAGAGGTTCTCCTCCGATCGGACCTCCGGCTCGGCGACGAAGAGCCACTCCGGTGCGACGACTCCTTCGCCCCAGCCGAAACGGAGCCGGAGGGCGGCGCCGAGGTTGACCTGTGCTCCACCGTGCGCGGCCCGCGGCCGCGGCGTCATCATGTAGACGCCCCGAGCGATCTCCCCCTGCGAGCCTTCGGGCTCCCGCTCCAGCTGCTTCTCCAGCTCGAGGAAGCTCCGAACGGGATCGACGACCGCGCTCATCGTGCCGATTCTAGCGGCTCGCCGGGCGCCGGGCCGAAGGGCCTCGCCAGCCGCCCCGCCCCGGTCAGACGATCCGTTCGCGGATCCGCGCCGAGACGAGGTCCATCACCCGGACGGCGACGGCGATGAGGAGGAGGGGCGGACCCCGGCCCGTCTCGGAATCGGGCGACGAAGGGTCAGGCGAAGGGGTTCCGGACGACGACGCCGGCGAGTTTCTGGCCGGCGCTGAGGTCCTCGCTCCAGAGGACGGCGCAGCCGCTCGCGCGGGCGCACTGGAGGATCAGGGCGTCCCAGAGCGAGATCCGGGCCTTCCGCGAGAGCGCGATCGCCTCGACCAGGTCGGCCCTCGACGGCTCGTGGCAGGACCAGGCCGAGAGGTCCTCGACGATCCGACCCGCCGCCTCGGGGGCGAGGGGTCTCGCGACCTTGCGGGTCAACGTGACGTAGAGCTCCTGGAGGACCTGCAGGCTCAGGCAGCCTCGTCCTCCCTCCCAGAGATCCCTCACGAGCGCTCTCGCCCTTTCGCCCTTCTCCCCGCTGCCGGCGTCGAAGGCGTAGACGAAGACGTTCGTGTCGACGAACTCCCGCGGCGCCTCAGCGCTCATGCAGGTCGTCCCTCGAGGCGGGCCGCCGGCCTCGCGTCCCGAGGTCGGCGGGCTTCCGAAGGGCCGCGAGGCCCCGCTCGCGCGCACGGCGAAAAGCGTGGTCGCGCGCCACCGTCTCCTCCAGGAGGCCCGCCAGGAGAGCCGAGATCGACGTCCCCCTCTCGGCCGCGAGCACCTTGACGCGCGTCAGGACACCCTTCGGAAGGGCGAGCGTGACGTTCTGCGTCGCGGGGCGATCGGAGGTCGTCTTCACGAGAATGAGTGTAACACGCGATTGCGTGAAGACAGGCCGGAGGGGCGCTCCGAGCCCGCGGGGGCCACGCTCCCGCCGCCCCCCTCAGACGATCCGTTCGCGGATCCGCGCCGAGACGAGGTCC
>JAKPXO010000126.1 GCA_029567505.1 Acidobacteriota bacterium | reverse complement strand
TGCACGACCGAAGAGCCCTTCTGGGTCGGCCAGAAACCCGTCATCTGCGAGCGTCAGGCGCCCGTCGCGCGGGACTAGGAACCGGGTCCAAGCGTAATCGGAAGTCGTCACCTTCCGTGAAGTATCCATCAGCACGCTCGTGGTCACAGCGTCTGTGGCCAGGCATTTCGGGCGGCGACTCGGGTGTCGTCAGCGCACCCGCATTCGATATGGGGGTATGCCGCTCTGATTCCGCCGTCAGAAGGCCTGGGCTAGAGTTCAGTAGAACTGCCGATGCTCCTCACCCTCTCCACCACCCACCGCCCCGCCTCCGACCTGGGCTATCTCCTCGCCAAACACCCGGCCAAGTTCCAGAGCTTCGAGCTGGCGTTCGGATCGGCGCACGTCTTCTACACCGAGGCTTCGGAGGAACGGTGCGAGGTGGCGCTGCTCCTCGAAGTGGACCCGGTGGGTCTCGTGCGCGGCCGGACGGCAGGTGCGGAAGGGCTTCTCGACCAGTACGTGAACGACCGCCCGTACGCCGCCTCGTCGTTCCTGAGCGTCGCGATTGCGCAGGTCTTCGGGAGCGCGCTGGGGGGCCGGAGCAAGGGGCGGCCGGAGCTGGCCGAGACCGCGATCCCGCTCGAGGCGCGCCTCCCGGTCCTCCCTTGCCGCGGCGGGGAGGACTTCCTGCGGCGGCTGTTCGAGCCGCTTGGGTACGAGGTGGAGGCGCGGCGTCTCCCGCTCGACGACGCGTTCCCGGAGTGGGGTGAGAGCCCCTACGTCGACGTCACGCTCCGGCGGACGGCGACGCTCCGGGAGTTCCTCACGCATCTCTACGTCCTCGTCCCCGTCCTCGACGACGAGAAGCACTACTACGTCGGCACGGCGGAGGTGGAGAAGCTCCTCCGGTTCGGTGGGGGGTGGCTCGCCTCGCACCCGGAACGCGAGGCGATCACCCGGCGCTACCTGAAGCACAGCTTCCGCCTCACGCGTGAGGCGCTCGCGCGGCTCGTTTCCGACGAGGCCGAAGACCCGGACGCCGACGAAGGCCGGCGCGACCGCGAGGAGGAGGCCGTCGAGGAGCGGATCAGCCTCAACCAGGAGCGGATGGGAACGGTGCTCGCCGCGCTGAAGGGGCTCGGGGCGCGGCGTGTCCTCGATCTCGGATGCGGCGACGGAAAGCTCCTCGCCCGGCTCGTCGACGAGCGCGCGTTCGAGGAGATCGTCGGTGTCGACGTGTCGTGCCGGGCCCTGGAGGTCGCCGCGCGCCGGCTCCACCTCGACCGGCTGCCCGAGAGGCAGCGGAGCCGGATCCGCCTTCTCCAGAGCGCGCTGAACTACCGCGACGCGCGGCTCGCGGGATTCGACGCGGCGGCGGTGGTGGAGGTCATCGAGCACCTCGAGCCGGGTCGCCTCGACGCCTTCGCGCGGTCGCTCTTCGAGTTCGCGAAGCCGGGCGCGGTCGTCCTGACGACTCCGAACGCCGAGTACAACGTGAGGTTCGAGGGCCTCCCCGCCGGGAAGCTCCGGCATCGCGATCACCGTTTCGAGTGGACCCGGGCGGAGTTCGAGGGGTGGTGCCGTGGGAAGGCGGAGACCTTCGGCTACTCGGTGCGCTTCGCGCCGGTCGGCCCGGTCGACCAGCAGGTCGGGGCTCCGACTCAGATGGCCGTCTTCACGAGGGCCGAGGCGTGAAGATCTCCATCCCGAACCTCTCGCTCGTCGTCCTCGTCGGTCCCTCTGGGTCGGGGAAGTCGTCGTTCGCGCGGAAGCACTTTCTGCCGACCGAGGTCCTCTCCTCCGACTTCTGCCGCGGCCTCGTCGCGGACGACGAGAGCGACCAGGGAGCGACGAACGACGCCTTCGAGGTGCTCCACTTCGTCGCGCGCAAACGGCTCGCCGCCGGCCGGCTCACGGTGATCGACGCGACGAACGTCCAGCCCGAGGCTCGAAAGCCGCTCGTCGCCCTGGCCCGCGAGTTCCACTGCCTCCCGGTCGCGATCGTCCTGAACCTGCCCGAGAAGCTCTGCCACGAGCGGAACGCGTCGAGGGCCGACCGGGCGTTCGGCCCGCACGTGGTCCGCGGCCAGGTGCGGACGCTGAGGCAGTCGCTGCGCGGGCTCGGGCGCGAGGGGTTCCGGCACGTCTTCGTCCTCTCGACCCCCGAAGAGGTCGAGGAGGCGTCGGTCGAGAGGGTCCCTCTCTACAACGACCGAAGGGGAGAGATGGGCCCGTTCGACGTCATCGGCGACGTCCACGGCTGCTCCGCGGAGCTTCGGGCGCTCCTGGCGCGGCTCGGGTACGGCGAGGGGGGCCATCCGGACGGCCGGAAGGCGGTCTTCCTCGGCGACCTCGTCGACCGCGGCCCCGACACGCCGGGCGTCCTTCGCCTCGTCATGGGGATGGTCGCGGCGGGCACCGCGCTCTGCGTGCCGGGCAACCACGACATGAAGCTGAAGCGGAAGCTCGCGGGGAAGGACGTCCGCCTCACCCACGGGCTCGCCGAGTCGATCTCGCAGCTCGAGAAGGAGCCGCCGGAGTTCGTGGATACGGTGTCGGCCTTCCTCGACTCGCTCGTGAGTCACTATGTCCTCGACGGCGGGCGGCTCGTCGTGGCGCACGCCGGGATGCGCGCCGACATGCAGGGGCGCGGCTCGGGCCGCGTGCGCGACTTCGCGCTCTTCGGCGAGACGACCGGCGAGACGGACGAGTACGGCCTGCCGGTGCGCTTCAACTGGGCGTCGGAGTACCGCGGGGCCGCGATGGTCGTCTACGGGCACACGCCCGTTGCCGAGCCCGAGTGGCTGAACCGGACGATCAACGTCGACACCGGCTGCGTTTTCGGCGGGAGTCTCACGGCGCTCCGCTACCCGGAGAAGGAGCTCGTCTCGGTGAAGGCGGAGCGGACCTGGTACGAGCCCGCGCGCCCCTTCCTTCCCGAGGAGGCGCAGGCGCCCGCTCTCACCACCCAGCACGCGCTGGACGACATGCTCGACCTCGAGGACGTCACCGGGAAGCGGCTCGTCACGACGAGGCTCCACCGGAGCGTGACGATTCGCGAGGAGAACGCGGCGGCAGCGCTCGAGGTGATGAGCCGGTTCGGAGCGAACCCGAAGTGGCTCGTTTACCTCCCTCCCACGATGTCGCCGGCCGAGACGAGCGAGAGGGAGGGGCTCCTCGAGCATCCCGCGGAAGCGTTCGCGTACTTCCGGCGCGAAGGGGTCCCGAGCGTCGTGTGCGAGGAGAAGCACATGGGCTCGAGGGCCGTCCTCGTCGTCTGCCGCGACGAGGAGGTCGCGCGGAAGCGGTTCGGGGTCGTCGGCGAGGGAATCGGCGCGTGCGTGACCCGGACCGGGCGGCGCTTCTTCGAGGACGAGGGGCTCGAGCAGGAGCTCCTCGCCCGGGTGGCCGGCGCGATCGACCGGGCCGGGCTCTGGGAGGAGCTGAAGAGCGACTGGATGGTCCTCGACTGCGAGCTGATGCCGTGGTCGGTGAAGGCGCAGCAGCTCCTCCGGAGCCAGTACGCGCCGGTGGGCGCGGCGGCGAACGCCGCGCTGCCTCTCGCCGCGTCACTCCTCGAGCGGTCCCTCGGGCGCGACGAGGCGTACGGCGCCGTCGCGGAGCGGGTGGCGGCGCGGGCCGGCCTGGCGCGGCGCTTCGTCTCGGCCTACCGACACTACTGCTGGAGGGTCGAGGGGCTCGCCGGCCTGAAGCTCGCGCCGTTCCACCTCCTCGCGACGGAAGCGGGCGTCCACGTTGACAGGAATCACCTCTGGCACATGGAGACGCTGCGGCGGATTGCCGAGGCCGACAGCGGGGTCGTCATCGCGACGCCTTATCGCGTCGTGGACGTGACCGATCCGGCGTCCGAGGCCGAGGGGATCTCGTGGTGGGAGGAGCTGACCGGGCGCGGCGGCGAGGGGATGGTCGTGAAGCCGCTCGACTTCCTGGCAAGAGGGGCACGCGGGCTCATCCAGCCGGCGCTGAAGTGCCGCGGGCCGGAGTACCTCCGGATCATCTACGGTCCGGAGTACACGCTCCCGGCGAATCTCGAACGGCTCCGCAAGCGCGGCCTCGGCGCGAAGCGATCCCTCGCGCTACGGGAGTTCGCGCTCGGCGTCGAGGGGCTCGAGCGGTTCGTCCGGCGCGAGCCTCTTCGGCGCGTCCACGAGTGCGCCTTCGCCGTCCTCGCGCTCGAGAGCGAGCCGGTGGACCCGAGGTTGTGAGGGTCGACGCCGTCGGGCGCCTCGGCCCGTCCCGCTCCCGATGGCTCACTCACCGACCAGTCGGCTCACGAGCGGGGGGAGCTCTGCCAGCACCTGTTCGATCGGCGGCAGGTCCGGTACGAGGTCGGCGAGGGCCTCCACCCAGTGCTTTTCGGCTTCGCGGATCAAACGCTCCGTGAAGAACGAAGCGGTATCGGTGTAGGCGACCTCGCGCAGGGCGCACTTCGCCGGTAGCAGGCGCCGGACGGTCGCCGGGTCGACCTCGGCCGCAAACGTCGTGAGGATCTTCCAAAGGTCGAAGTAGTCGCGGGCCCGTGGACGGCTCCAGCCGCGTACCGCGAGCCGCGCATCCGTCTGGAGGAGCGCGCGCAGCTTCTCGGCCACCACCTCCTCGAGCGGGTAGGCGAGGAGCGATCCCGCGGGAGCGAGGCCGCTCCCCGGGAGGATCCGGCGCGTCGCGGGTGGGAGGAGCACCGGCTCGTCGTGAGTGACCTCGACCTTGATCGGGCAGAGCGCGTCGCGCTGCCATGGAAACCGGAACCGGACGACGAACGCGTCCTGGCCGCCCGGGTGCGCTTCGCGTTCCCGAAGCGGCTCCAGCCGCGCGTCGAACGGCCCCTCCGCGGACAGTGCCGTCACGGCGCGGATGCGCGCCGCGTCGAGCGCCGCGGCGAGGTCCGCCCCACGCGGGGCGGCGAGCGCGGAGAAGTCGAGGTCCTCCGAGAAGCGGTAGGTATCGCCGAAGTAGAGTCGCTTGAGCGCCGTGCCGCCCTTGAAGACGAGCGTTCCGGAGAGCCGGGAATCGGCGGCGATGGCTGCGAGGAGCGCGCCCAGCGCGACGTCCTTCTCGAGGGTCGTGAGCGGAACGCCCAGCGAGCGCGTGAGGGCGAGGAGGCGTTTCTGGAGCGGCGTCATCGGTTCGGGGTCAGGTTGTCCTGAATGCCCCACCGTCGCACGCTGCGGCCGCGCGCCGGGCTTGCCGGATCGAGGAGCCGGACGCCCGTCGCCGGGAGAGCGCGGAGCGGCTCCAGCGCCTCGACGGGAGCACCAGCGCGCTCCAGGGCGAAGCCGAGGCGCTTGGCGACCGAAGTCGCGCCATAGCGCAGGGCGTACGCGACGAGCCGCCCGAGATCGAGCTCGGCGAGGTGCTCCTCCAGGAGGCCAAGCCCCTCGCCGATGCCGCCGAACGCCCCGGGGCGCGCGAAGGTCTCGAGAGCGGTCCGCTCGCGGTCGGTGATCGGGACGCGGGATCGCTGGTCGATCCACACGTCCTCGATGCCGAAGTAGTGGGCGGGCGTGACGGTGGAGTACGACGCTCGCAGCCCGCCCGCGGTCTCCCAGCGGTGCCGGCCGGGGCCCCTGCGACCGGCACCGCTCCGCATGCTCGGCGTCACGACCTTCCGCGTCGTCATGCAGGTCACGACGCGTGGCACCTGCGTCGTGAGCCCGTGATGGTTGAGGGCGGACCAGTGGCTGACGGCCGAGGGCTGGACGATGGCGGTCGCGATCGCGAAAGGATGGAGCGCCGCGAGCCCGGGAAGCTCACCCGTCGTCGCGTACAGGCCCCGCCGGAGCCTCTCCACCCAGCCGGCGTCGGCGAGGCGCCGGAGCGTCGTCTCGACGGCGCCAGGAGCGAGCCCCACCTTGGCGCTGGCGTTCCGGGCGTCCGCCGCTGAGAACACGAATCGCTTCGCCTCGATGAGCGCCCCGATGAGGGCGATGCCCTTCGGCTCGGCGTAGCGCACTGAGTCGGGCGGTCGCGCGTTCACGAGGAACTCCCACGCAAACGTACACTATGTGCGGTTACGTAGCAAGACAGTGAGAACGATCGGGGCGCCCGATCTCGAACCTCTGACGACGCTCTTCCGCGCGCTGGGGGAGGAGGCCTGGGCCGCGCCTACCCGCTGAAACGAACGACGCAGTTCCCCTTCTCGTCCGCCTCGACGTCGAACCGGACCGGCAGGAACGCCCGGATGACCTCGATGTTCGTCGTGGCGTGGCGCGAGAGAGGCGTCGTGCGGAAGGCGCCCGAGCCGGCGAGGGCCATCGGGAGGAGGAGCTGGTCGGCGAGGTGCTCGCCGACCGGAACGCCGGAGGCGAGGTAGTCCCTCGCCTCGCGCGCGACCTTCTCGGCGACCGCCTCGGCGCTGATCCCCTTCTCGCCGAAACCGGTGAAGACCTCGGTGAGGCCCGCGCTCTCGATCTCGAGCGTGACGACGTTGCCGGGGCCGGAGGAGTCGACGGAAACGGCCTCGAGCCTCTCGGCCTCCCACCCGAGGAGACGCGAGACGACGGCGAGCTCGCGCGTCGCGATCTCGCGCGAGAGCTTCGACACGACGGCCCGCGCGGCGCGCCGCTTCACCTCGCCGCGCTCGAGGAGCACGAGCGGCCGGAGTCGCGCCGCGGGAGTGACCGTGACGATGCACTCGCCTCCGCCGGCCGGGTAGAAGCCGGGCTGCACGAGGACGGCGTCGACCGTCGCACCCATGCGCCCGACCAGCGGGAGAAAGGCCTTCTCCAGGAAGTCGAAGGGCGGGGCCATCGGGTTGTGCGTCCCGCCCCGGAGGCGGACGGTGCTCGGGCCGCCCGCCAGGACGAGCGCGGGGAGGATCGTCTGGAGGACGAGCGTCGTCGACCCGGCCGTCCCGACCGAGAAGTCGAAGCTCCCGTGCCGGAGCGCGCCCGGCTCGAACCTCAGCTCCCGCGAACCGATCTCGGCGCCCTTCACGTGCGCCGATCCGACGGCCGCGGCCGCCTGGACGGCCGTCAGGTGCTGCCGCATGAGGCCGGGCTTCTGCCGGCCCGCGCGGATCCGCGTGATCTCCACCGGGCGGCGCGTCGTGAGGGAGAGGGCGAGGGCGGTCCGGAGGACCTGACCGCCCCCTTCCCCCATGGAGCCGTCGATCCGGACGAGGCCCGTCATCCCTTCACGCAGACGACCTGGCGGAGCGTGTGGAGCACCTCCACGAGGTCCCTCTGCGCCTCCATGACGGCGTCGATCGGCTTGTAGGCGGCGGGCGTCTCGTCGATCACGTCCTCGTCCTTCCGGCACTCGATCCCTTCCGTTGCCTTCGCGTGGTCGGCCACGGTGAAGCGCCGCCGCGCCTCGGCGCGCGACATCGAGCGTCCGGCCCCGTGGCTGCAGGAGTGGAAGCTCTCCGGGTTGCCGAGACCGCTCACGATGTATGAGCGCGTTCCCATGCTGCCGGGGATCACTCCGAGGTCTCCCTTCCGTGCCCTCACGGCCCCCTTCCGCGTGACGAAGACGTTCTTCCCGTAATGGTGCTCGCGCTCGACGTAGTTGTGGTGGCAGTTCACGGCGACGAGACCGGCCGTGAAGGGCGGGAGGCCCGGAAGCGCGCCGAGCGCGGCGACGACGTTCGCCATCATGAGCCTCCGGTTCGTCATGGCGTACTCCTGCGCCCAGCCGACGGCGGCGACGTAGTCGTCGAAGTGCTTCGTCCCTTCCGGCAGGTAGGCGAGATCGGCGTCGGGCAGGTTGATGAAGTGCCGGCGCATGTCCTCCTTGGCGAGCTCGATGAAGTAGCTGCCGATCCTGTTCCCGACGCCGCGCGAGCCGCTGTGGAGCATGAGCCAGACGGCGTCGTCCTCGTCGAGGCAGACCTCGATGAAGTGGTTCCCTGTCCCGAGGGTCGCGAGGTGGTTCACGTGGTTCGCCTTCCGGATCGCCGGGTGCTTCTCGACGAGCGCCTCGAGCCGCGGGGCGAGAGGCGCCCACGCCTCGGCGACGGCGTCGGGCGGCTCGGCCCAGGCGCCGCGGTCGTTCCGTCCGCCGTTGTCGGTCCGGCCGTGGGGAACGGCCCGCTCGATCGCCGTCCGTACGGGGTGGAGGTCGTCCGGGAGGTCGCGGGCGGCGAGGTCGGTCTTGAGCGCCATCATCCCGCAGCCGATGTCGACCCCGACGGCGGCCGGGATGATCGCCCCCACGGTCGGGACGACGCTCCCCACCGTCGCGCCGATCCCGAGGTGGACGTCGGGCATCGCCGCGACCCACTTGTGGATGAACGGGAGGCGGGCGATGTTCGCGAGCTGCTTCTTCGCCTCGGGCTCGAACGGGACGCCCCGCGTCCAGCTCTTCACCGGGACGCCGCCCGGGATGTCGATCACGTCGAAGTTGCGGTCGGTCATGGCTTCTCCCGAAGGGCGCGACGAGGGGTGTCGAAACGGACTGCTCTACCCGGCTGAGCTACGGCGCTCGTCTCCCGACGGCACCGACGGGATTCGAACCCGCGACATGTAGTTCCGACCGCATTCGCGCCTGTCGATTTCGTTCCTCGATTGCGGCGACGAGGAGTCGGGAGACGCTCCCGGCGCTCTGTCCTGAGCTCTCGCTTGCGCGATCCGGGCATCGCACCCGGCCTCCGGAGTGACTGTAGTCCCCCTGGCATTCGCCGCGTTCACTTCAATGAGCCGATGATGGGGCGACGAGGTTCGGCGAGAGCTGCGGGGTTCGAGCCCGCTGAACGACCATGTACTCCCGCCGGCATTCGCCCGTCGTCGTCGTTCGATCGAGATGCCGGGCCGACGAGGGGACGCCGAGACGTTCACATGGTGTAGATGTAGTCCCGGCGGCATTCGGCCCGACGATCTCAGGTTACTTCAGAGTACGACCTCCTCGACCCGACCCACCCAGTGGTCGGCGGCCAGCTTCCCCTGCGCGAACGCGGAGAGGACGTTGAAGACCTCGTCCGAGAAGCCGCCGACGTTCAGGACGTCGTCGCCCTCGGCCGCCTGCGTCGTGCCGGACGGCTGGAGGTCGACGCAGGCGAGCTTCGCTCCCGGGTTCCGCTTCCGGAACCGCGACCACTCGCCCATCAGCGCCGACCCCCGGCCCGTCCTCGGGTCGGCCCACGACTCGTTGTCGGAGACGAAGACCACGAGGTCTCCCTTCGCCCTCCGCCCGTTCAGCGCTTCGAGCGCCGCCGAGCAGTTCGTTCCACCTCCTCCGATCGCGGCGAGCTTCCTCGCGTTCGTCACGACCGAGTCCCTCGGGTTCAGGTTCACCGGCACCACCTTCTGCTCGAACGGGAGCACCTCGGCCTTCGGGTTGGCCCGCACGATCGCCGCCGAGACGAGCGCCGCGACGTCGATGCACCGGACCGCGGTTGTCGCCCCCTTCCGGTGGCCGGTCACGGGCGAGGACATCGAGCCGGAGACGTCGGGGCAGACGAAGACCTTCCCTTCGATCCGCGGCACCTTCGCGATCGCGACCTCCATCGCGTCCTGAAGCGCTTCCCGGACGACCGGCGGCACGCCCTCCCTCGCCGAGGAATGCGCGGCGAGGAGCTGGTATGGGAAGACCCTCGACCTCGCGATCTCCCTCGGGTTCGCGAGCCGCGACGCGACGAGGTTGGCGAGGCCCGGCACCTCGAAGACGCCGTGCCGCGCGAACGTGTTCAGGTTCATCCTCGTCATCTGCCACGACGCCTTCCGCGCGATGGCGACCCACTCGTCCCGGCCGAGCTCGAGAGCCGTGAGCATCTCGAACGGGACGTTCGGGACCTGCCGCGTCCCGCTCGCTCCCGCCGACTTGAACGCTTCGAACTGCCGGACGATCTCCGGGAGCGCGGTCTCGTCGACCTCCTTCCCGATGAGGTAGCCGTAGAGCGCCTGCCGCGCCCCGTCGGCCGGCTTCGGATGGACCATCTTGATGACGTCGGCGAGCGACGGCTGGTTCCCGACCGACGCCCGGAAGAGCGCCGTGCCGCTCTTCCCGGCAAGCCACTCCCTCACGAGCCGCTTCGGGACCGTCCCGAGCGACTTCCTCCCCACGGCCCCCGACCGGACGACCTGGACGAAGTTCCGGAGCATCTTCCCGTTGTCGACGACCCGCGGGAACGCCTTCGCGAGGTGTTCCGGCGACCGCGTCGAGAGAACGGCGCAGAGGAGGGCCGGGGCGTCCTTCATCCAGGCGCTCTCCCGGGCGAAGACGGCGAGCTTCGCGAGGAACTCGGAGTCGACCTTCGCGGCGAGGGCGAGGAGCTTCTCGAGCTGGTCGTCGGCCGAGGCGTAGAACGTCGCGTTCAGGCAGCCCGTCGCCACGTACTGGGCGAGGGCCTGCTTCGGCGTCCTCTCGTACGCCACACCTCCCGCTTCGTTCGTGGCGTTGGTCGCCGGGACGAGCTTTCCGACGAGCGACCTGAAGAGCCTCCTGTTCGCCATGGTTTCCTCCGCGTCCCTTCGTTTCCTGTGGACCGAGATTGCGAAGGCGGTGCCATGCCGGGCGGTAGAGGCCCGGCCGCCGAACAAGCATCTGAAAGGCAAGGACTTGTCGGGGAAGGTCGCCCTTCGGAGCGTTCCCAGGTGGTTTCCGGATCGATCTTCTAGGATAAGCAGCGATATCCTAGCGGATCATGGCACGCCGCAAGCAGGTCGTCTTCGGGCTCCTCGGCGCCACGCTGGACCGCGGCGAGGGCTCCGAGCGGTGGGAGACGTGGCGCCCGACGGTCTCGCTCTTCCAGCATGAGGAGCTGCTCCTCGACCGGCTCGCGCTGATTCACCAGGCCCGTTTCGCGAAGCTCGCCCGGCGCCTCGTGGACGACATCGCGTCCATCTCGCCGGAGACCGAGACCCGCCTCCACGCCGTGGAGTTGCGGGACCCGTGGGACTTCGAAGAGGTCTACGGCGCGCTCCACGACTTCGCCCGCGCGTATCCCTTCGACCCCGAGAGGGAGGACTACTTCGTCCACATCACGACGGGCACGCACGTCGTTCAGATCTGTCTCTTCCTCCTCACGGAGGCGCGGCTCTTCCCTGCGCGGCTCATCCAGACGTCGCCCCCGGAACGCCGCCACTCGTCGAGCCCCGGCACCTACCAGGTCATCGACCTCGACCTCTCCCGCTACGACCGGATCGCGGCGCGATTCCGGAAGGAGCGGCGGGAAGGGCTCTCGTTCCTGAAGTCGGGCATCGCGACGAAGAGCGAGCGGTTCAACGGGCTCATCGAGCGGATCGAGAGGGTCGCGGTCGCCTCGCCCGAGCCGCTCCTCCTGATGGGGCCGACCGGGGCCGGCAAGTCGCTCCTCGCCCGGCGGATCTACGAGCTGAAGAAGGCGCGGCGGCAGATCTCCGGTCCCTTCGTCGACGTGAACTGCGCGACCGTGCGCGGCGACGGCGCGATGTCGGCGCTCTTCGGCCACGAGAAAGGGGCGTTCACGGGCGCCGCGGAGAGGCGCTCCGGCCTCCTGCGCGCGGCCGACGGAGGCGTCCTCTTCCTCGACGAGATCGGCGAGCTGGGGCCCGACGAGCAGGCGATGCTGCTCCGGGCGCTCGAGGAGAAGAGGTTCCTGCCGCTCGGCTCCGACCGCGAGGTGAGGAGCGAGTTCCAGCTCCTCGCCGGGACGAACCGCGACCTCCAGGAGGACGTCGCGGCGGGCCGCTTCCGCGAGGACCTCTTCGCCCGGATCAACCTCTGGACGTTCCGCCTGCCGCCCCTCCGCGAACGTCGCGAGGACATCCCCCCGAACCTCGACTACGAACTCGACCGCTTCGCGGAGCGGAGCGGAGCGACCGTTCGGTTCAATCGCGAAGCCCGGGAGCGCTTCCTCGCGTTCGCGATGTCCGGGGAAGCGACCTGGGACGCGAACTTCCGCGACCTGAGCGCCGCCGTGACGCGGATGGCGACGCTGGCCTCGGGAGGGCGCATCACCGTGAACGACGTCGACCCCGAGATCGAGAGGCTGAAGGCACAGTGGCGCCGGCCGGGCGCGCGCGTCGCGCCGGACTCTGCCGACGGTCTCGTCGGCATCCTCGGGCCCGGAGCCTCCGGGATCGACCGGTTCGACCTCGCGCAGCTCCGGGAGGTGATCCGCGTGAGCCGGGAGTCCCGTTCGCTCTCCGAGGCGGGGCGCACGCTCTTCGCGGCGTCGCGCGCCCGGAAGAGCAACCCGAACGACGCCGATCGTCTCCGGAAGTACCTCGCCCGGTTCGGTCTGACGTGGGCGCAGATCTCGGGTGCGTAGATCCGCGTTCGATCCCGACGGCCGGCCCAAGACGGGCCGCCCTGGTGGTCTGGGGCGGGACGGCGTCCACAGAACGGCCGCGCCGCAACCCCGCCTCTCCCGCTCGCGATCTGTGACACTCCGCGCATGAAGACGATCGGACTCCTCGGCGGGATGAGCTGGGAATCGACGGTGCCGTACTACGTCACGCTGAACCGCGTGGTGGCGGAGCGGCTCGGGGGCCTGCACTCCGCGAGGGTCCTCCTGTCGAGCGTCGACTTCGCGCCGCTCGAGGCCCTGATGCGCGCGAGGGACTGGGACGAGATCGGGAAGACGCTCGCTCGGGAGGCCGTCCGCCTCGAAGAGGCCGGGGCGAGGGTGCTCGTCCTCTGTACCAACACGATGCACAAGGTCGCGGAGACGCTGGAGGCGGCGGTGGGGATCCCGCTCGTCCACATCACGGACGTGACGGGAACGGCCGTTCGCGCCGCCGGCCTCAGGCGGGTGGGGCTGCTCGGAACGCGGTTCACGATGGAGGAGGACTTCTACGCCGCGCGGCTCGCCCGCCTCGGGATCGAGGTGCTCACGCCGCCGGCCGATGCACGCGCCTTCGTCGACCGCGTCATCTTCGAGGAGCTCTGCCGCGGGCAGTTCCTCGCGTCGTCCCGGAGCGGCTACGCCGAGGTGATGCAGGACCTCGTCTCCCGCGGTGCCGAGGGGATCGTCCTCGCCTGCACGGAGATCGGGCTGCTGCTCGGCGACGCGCCGTTCCCGGTGCCGCTCTTCGACACCGCCGAGATCCACGCGCGGGCGGCCGCGGACGCCGCGCTCGCCTGAGGGGACGAACCGGCCCGGCTCCCCGGCGCGAGGGTCGGCGACACCGGCCGATTTCAGCGCCCCGGCGAAATTTTCTCGTCGGCTCGTAGAATTCCGCCCTCGCCGTTCGTCGTTGGTGTGAAGGTCGGGCAGAAAGCCCGCCCGAAGGACAGGAGTACGCCATGCCGCAGTACCTGGTTGCCGGTTACCTCCCCGACGACTTCGACCCGTCGCAGATGGACGAGGCGGTGGGTCGCGAGATCCACGCGCTCAACGAGGAGATGATCGCCGCCGGCGTCCGGAAGTTCGCCTGCGGTCTCGGGGCGGCGAAGTCTCTGCGGCCCCAGTCCGACGGCGGGGTCCTCGTCACCGACGGGCCGTACCTCGAAACCAAGGAGCACATCGGCGGGTTCTGGATCCTCGAATGCGCGGACATGGACGAGGCGGTGGCGTGGGCGCGCAAGGGGGTCGCGGCCACCCGGGGGCAGGTCGAGATCCGGGAGATCTTCTTCGTTCCGACTCCCGAATAGCCCGCCGCGCGCCCCGCCCGACGTCACCGACGCCGCCCGACCTCACGGGGGGGATCCGAGAGAGCTGTCGCCCGAGCTCGCTGGAGAAGAGATGCCGCAGTACCTGATCGCCATCCAACACCCCGAGGACTACGACCCGTCGCTGGAGGGCGAGGCGATGATCCGCGACATCGCCGCCCTCAACGAAGAGATGGACGCCGCCGGAGCTCGCTTCTTCGCCGGCGGTCTCGAATCGGCGCGCCACGCCCGATCGCTGCGCAAACAGCCCGGCGGCGGGGTCTCCATCACCGACGGCCCCTACCTCGAAGCGAAGGAGCACGTCGGCGGCTTCTGGATCCTCGATTGCGCCGACCTGGACGAGGCCCTGGCCTGGGGACGCAAGGCCGTCGTCGCCTGCCGTGTTCCCGTCGAGGTGCGAGCCTTCCTGAGGATCCGGCCGAAGCGGGAATCGCCCGGCCGCGGAGGCTCGGCGTGAGGAGGCTGACCCGGTAGCCTCACGAGCATGAGCGGTGTCCACGAGACGATCGAGGCCGTCTGGAGGATCGAGGCCACACGGCTCATCGCCGCGATCGCTCGCGTCGTCCGCGACGTCGGCCTCGCCGAGGAGCTGGCGCAGGAAGCGCTGGTCACCGCCCTCGAGGTCTGGCCCGAGGAGGGCATCCCGGATCGGCCCGGGGCCTGGCTGATGACGGCGGCGAAGCGGCGCGCGATCGACGCCCTGCGGCGCGGCCGCATGCTCGAACGGAAGCATGTCGAGCTCGGCCTCGAGCTGGAGCGGCAGCAGGAGCGGCTCGGAGACGCCCTGGATCACGCGCTGGACGAGGTGATCGACGACGACGTGCTGCGGCTCGTCTTCACCGCGTGCCATCCCGTGCTCCCGGTGGAGGGGCGCATCGCGCTCACGCTGCGCCTGATCGGCGGCCTCACCACGGCCGAGATCGCGCGCGCGTTCCTCGTCCCCGAGAAGACGCTGGGCCAGCGGATCTCCCGCGCCAAGAAGACCCTCGCGGAGGCGCACGTCCCCTTCGAGACGCCCCGCGGGGACGAGCTGAACCGCCGGGTCGAGTCGGTCCTCACGGTGGTCTACATAATCTTCAACGAGGGCTACACCGCGACGGCGGGCGAGGAGTGGATGCGGACGGCCCTCTCCGAGGAGGCGCTGCGGCTGGGGCGGATCTTGCGGAGACTCCTCCCGGGCGAGTCGGAGGTCCATGCGCTCATCGCGCTGATGGAGCTTCAGGCCTCGCGCAGCGCGGCTCGGCGCGGCCCGGACGGCGAGGCGGTTCTCCTCCCTGACCAGGACCGATCCCTGTGGGACCGCGCTCAGATCCAGCGGGGGTTCGCCGCCCTCGAGAGGGCGCAGAGGCTCGGCGGCGGCGCGCGGCCCTACGCGCTGCAGGCCTCCATCGCGGCGTGCCACATGCGCGCCCGCACGGCGGAGGAGACCGACTGGGGCCGCATCGTCCTCCTCTACGACGCCCTGCTGCAGGTCCTTCCTTCTCCCGTCGTGGCGCTCAACCGCGCGGTCGCCGTCGGCATGGCCTGGGGCCCGGCCGCGGGGCTCGACGAGCTCGACGCGGCGACCGCGCTCGCCGGCGAGTCCGCGACCGCCAGCTACCACCTCTTCCCCAGCGTTCGCGGGGACTTCCTGAGGAAGCTGGGCCGGCTCTCCGAGGCGCGAGACGAGATCCGGCGCGCCCTCGCGATGACGAAGAACCTGCGGGAGAGGGAGCTCCTGGAGAAGCGGCTGAGGCAGTGGGAGAAGGCGACCCCATCCGCGTAGCCTCGCTGCCCGCGCGCTCCCTCCCGCTCTCTCTCCTGGCCCAGCTCTTCGCGTCGATGAAGTCGGGGTGCGGGACGTGGAGGAGGCCGGCGACACGGCGAATGAGGTGCTCCTCGCGGAGGTGCTTCTCGGCGTCGGCGAAGGCGACGCGCCACATCAGCTCGACGATCCGCTTCTTCTCCTCGAGCGCGAACCCCTCGTCGACGAGGCTCGTGAACTCGTAGAGCGAGGTCGCGACGTTCGCCTCGACGCCGGGGAAAGAGCGTCCGAGGGCACCTGGAGCGCGGCGCGGACGACCGTCCGCTCCTCGTCCTCGACCTCGGGGTCGGCTCGCATCACCCCGACGAGGAGCACCTCGGCCGAAAGACGGTCGCGCCGACTCGGATCGCCCGCGGCTTCCGCGGGGGCTTCGGTGACCGCTCCTGGCAGAACCGCTGGTGGCCGTCGACCAGGGTGTAATCGTCACTCCGCCGGCGGCCTTCGCCCGGACGATGGAAACAGGGCTCGTCCGTTCCGGGACGCGCGACGGTGAGGTACCTTCGCCGAGGCGCACTCCCAGGGTAGAGGGGGGAAGGTATGCCCATACGTTCCTGCTCCGCCGCGCTCTCCGGACTCCTCGCGCTCGCAATGCTCTTCGTCGCGGGGCCGGGACGCGCCGACGTCGTCTGGAGGGTCGCCGACGAGGGGCCGCGCGCGCCCGAAGCCGTCCAGATTCTCGGGGACGAGACGCGGACGCTCGCGTTCGGCCCCTCGGGGGACTGGGAGCTGCGGGGAACGACGTGGCACGCCGTCCCGCTCCGCACGACGGAGGTGGTCGGAAGCGAGCGGACGCTCTTCTTCGCGCGCGGGCGGTTCGGGGCGACGACCAGGAGCAGCTCCAGTTGCCGGGTTCAGCTCTTCACCCTGAACGGCGACACGTGGACCCGGCTCTGGAGCGAGACGTCCTGCCATCCGGTCGTACGGTCGGACGAAAGGCTCTACGTCGTGGCGGAGGCCTTCAGGACCTGCGGCTGTGCGAGCGATCCTTCCCTCGGGCCGGAGGCCCGGCGCCTTCGCTCCGTCTCCCTCGCGGACGGTTCGGTCCGGGAGGAGGCGCCCCTCCCCGCCTGTTCCGGCACGCTCTTCGCGCTGGCGGGGAAGCTCCACCTGATCGGGACGCCGCCGATCTGCGGAGGTCCGAGCTCCGACGACGTCGCCGCCCTCGTGAGCACGCCGCCCTATGACTTCTACCGGCTCGACGAGGCCGGGTGGACGCAGCTGCCTCCGTGGGACCTGCCCGTCTGGACCTTCTTCGAATCGACGCCGAACAGCCTCTGGGTGGTCCACGCGCTCGGCGGCGTCGACTACGTCGCCCGAATCCTCACGACCACCGGCTTCTCGGACCCGGTCCCGGTTCCGCGCGACATCACGGTGAGCTCGGGAGGTCCGAAACCGCTCGAATGGAACGGGCGCCTCCTCGCCACGAGCCGCGAGGGACGGGGCAACATCTACCTCCTCGAGGGGAACGCCCTCGTCCGGATGACGCCGGTCTCGCCGGTGACCGCGCGATATCCCGCGCCGCTCGTCTCCGTCGCCGGGAACCGCATCTTCACGTCGGCCGACGGCTGGGACGTGCACGAACGGGATGGGTCGGAGTGGATCGCGACGACCGGTGTGGTCGGGGCTGCCGGGGCCGATTCGTATCTCTCGGGCGAAACGAAGACGTTCGCCGTCCGCGGTTCGCGGCTCTACCGCCGGGAGGACGCCGGCTGGAAGCGCCTCCCGCCCTCGCCCGGCGCCGAGTGGGCGGAGGTCATCGGTGTCTGGAAGGACCGGCCGGTCGTCGCCGAGTGGGTCTCGAATTCGACCTCTCGCCGGCATCTCGCGCTCGACGACGAGTCCGAGGAGTGGGTAGACCTGAAGAGCCCGGAGGGATTCGACGCGCCGCTGCTCGGTGTGGGGCAGGACCTCTATCTCTCCGGCCCCGCCGGGAGGCTGGCACGGCTTCGTAACGGGGCCTGGGCGATTCTCGAGGCGTCGCCGCTCCCGTCCGAGCAGTGCACGAGCAGGCCCGTCGCGAACCGGCGGGTGGGCGGCGAGACGTATGCCGTGTCGACCGACTCGTGCTTCGGTCCCGACCGACGCGACGAGGCCGTCTTCCGCGTCGACGGCGACCGGCTCGTCCGTGCCTTCCCGAACCTCGATCGCGCGATGCGCGTCTTGGACGTGCTCGAGGTCGACGGAGAGCCCGTCCTGCAGGTCCACGACGCATCCCCGGGAGTCGGGCCGCGGGCCGTTCTGGTCAGGCCGACGGAGGCCGGTTTCGATACGCTCCTGACGCGCGACGACGTTCAGGAGAGCGGGCGCGACTCGCTTGCGCGGGCCGAGATGTCCAGCGCCGGAAGCTCGGTCTTCTTCTCGGGTCTCCGCTTCGCCCGGGGCCGGCTCTCCAGGCAGGGGGGTGGAACCGTCCCCGCGAAGATCGACCCCGATGGCCGCATCGCGTACGGAGACCGGTATCGATTCGCCTCCGACGCTCGGCCGGACCCGCTCCTCACGCTCGTCCCTCGCGTCCGGAAACAGATCGCGGCCGTCGTGGATGCGACCGGACACGGCGGGACCCGCTACCGAAGCGAGCTGACGGTGGCGAACCTCTCGCCGGGGGCCGCCTGCGTGGCGAAGGTCTACTCCGGCGCGGAGACCGAGCCATCGCTCGAGGTCCCGCTCGGACCCGGTGCGCAGAAGCGGGTCGCGGACCCCGTTCCCGGCTTCGTCGGTCCTCTCGCCGTCGAGTTCGAAGGGCTCTCCGACGACCGGGAGGCGTGGGCGGCCGTGCGCGTCTTCAGCGCGTCCGGAGGCGGGACGGCAGGGACGTCGATTCTCGGAAGCGAGGTGGGAAGCCTCGCCGGGACGACCACGCTGCTGCGCCCGATCCGCGCGCCGGGGAGCCGCCTGCACCTCGCGCTGGCGACCTCCCGGGACGGAAGCGACGTCCCGACGTGGGCCTACGCGGACCCCCGTCAGGCCCCGGAGATCCACGCGAGCAGTCCGCTCCCGGCCGGTTCATTCCTCCAGGTCGACCCGGACCCTTCGAAGCTCTTCGGGCCGCTCCGAATCGAGGCGTCCACTCTCTGGCTCTCCCCGATCGACGACGCGCGCAACGACCTCCTCGGGTACTTCGTGAGGAACGACGGCGCGACGAACGACGGGACGGTCGTGCCGTTCGAGGAGCCGGACGCCGTTCCCGGCCGGCGCACGCGGTTCCTGCCGGCCGTCGTCGGCGTGACGTCGGAGCACGGGCGGTACCGGACCGAGCTGACGCTCGGCCGGAGGGAGCGATGGGGCCTCCCGGAGTCAGGGCTCACCTTCACCGTCACCTACCGCGACGAGAAGGGCGCGTCGACGTTCCCGGTCGCCGTCGACCTCGACGGCCTCGTGGAGGTGCCGGATGCCGGCGAGTGGCTCGTCGCAAACGGCGTCCCGATCGACCCGAACGATTTCGCGGGGACGCTCACGTTCTCGTCGGATCGGCCGGAAGGCGCGGCCGACCTCCTCGTGACGGCGGTCGTCCAGGCGCGGGCCGCCGGCGCGGCGGGCGACTACGGCGTCAGCGTCCCCGTCGTGAACGAAGTCCGATGGGCCGATGGGCGCGCGGTCGTCCCGGCCCTGCGCGAGGATGCCGGGTTCCGCTCGAACGTCGCCGTCGCGAACCCGGAGCCCGAGGGCGGACCGGTCGTGACTCTGGAGGTGACGCTCCGCCAGGCCTCCGATGGGTCGGTCATCGGGACCCTCCCGCGCGTGACGCTCCCGCCCGGCCGGCGGTTCCAGTGGAACCGGCCACTCTCGCAGATCGGATACGGCGGCGACGCCTGGGCCGAGGTGCGGCGGCTCGGAGGCTCGGGCCGGTTCGTCGCGTACGGAGTGGTGAACGACAACGTGACCTCGGACGGGACGCTGCTGCCGATGACGCAGCGGCGGTAGAGAGGCTTCGCGGGCGGGGCCGCGGGTTCGCGCCACCGCCGCGTCTCGCGCCGCGCCCGGGCCGCGGATGCCGGCGAGCGCCTAAGATCCCGTACGAATGCCCCTCTATCGCGCAGGCCGTGACCTCGTCCGGCTCGAGGCGGCGGAGCCCGCCGTCCGGGGCCCTGCCGCGTCCCTCTGGGCCGAGGTGCCCGACACCGACGCCCGCGCCGACGAGCTCCGCCTCCGGGTCGAGGTGAGCGGCGCGGCGGTCGAGGGCGACCCGGAGGAAGCGCTCGTTTGGGAGGTGAGCAACGACGAGACGCGCCTCGTCGCGCCTGGGATCGAGATGACGATCCGGCCGCGGGAGCGTCGCGCCTCGGCCACGGTGGCGCGTTCGCTCGTCGGGCTTCGCCCCGGGCTCGTGGCAAGGCTCCTCCTGGAGGCGCCCGTGACGGCGATGAAGATGGTGACGATGCAGCTCCTCCACGCGGGCGCCGTCGTGGGCCCGGCGGGCGCCGCCGTCGTGCGCGGAGCGGCGGGAGCGGGAAAGTCGACGCTCGTGGCCGCCTGCCGCGCGGCCGGCCTCGGGTTCCTCGGCGACGAGAGCCTCCTCGTCGACCGGGACGACGCCGACCGCCTCGAGGCGACGCTCCGCGACCTCGTCCTCACGCCGGAGTCCGCCCGCCTGCTCGGCCTGGACGCGGCGTCGGTCCCGGCCTTCTCGGGCGGTGAGCGGAAGCGGCGCGTGCCGCTGCCGGAGCCGCTCGCGCCGGCCGACCGCCTCGCACGCCGCGTGGCGACGGTCCTCCTCGGGCCGCGCGAGCCGGGTCCCGCGCGGCTCGTCCCGATCTCGGGAGCCGCGTTCCTCGAGTCGTTCGCAGCCGGCGAAATTCCGCAGGAGCGGATGTACGGGGGAGATCCCGCGGCGATCGCCAGGGCCTGGGTCGGCCGGGAGACGTACCTCCTGACGGGAGCCGCCGACCTCGGAGGGGCCGTCGACCAGATCCGTGATCTGGTGCACCGATTCGGCGCCCGCTGAATTCCTAGACTGCGTCTCAAAGAATGAGCGCAGCCGGGCCCCCCGTCCTCTTCGCCCACTCCTGCTTCCTCGCGCACGACCCGAAGCAGGTGAGGAAGATGCGCCCCTACCCGCCGCTCGCGACGCTCCTCGCCGCCTCGGTCGTCCGGCGCGCGGGGCGGGAGGTCGCCCTCTTCGACGCGATGCTCTCGGCGGGCGAGGAGGAGTTCGAGACGGCCCTCGCGCGCGTCGCCCCGCGGGTCGTCGCGATCCTCGAGGACAACTTCAACTTCCTGACGAAGATGTGCACCCAGCGGAGCCGCGAGGCGTCGGTCCGGCTGATCCGGAGCGCGAAGGCGGCCGGGGCGCGCGTCGCCGTAAACGGCTCCGACGCGTCGGACGACCCGGCGTTCTACCTCGACGTCGGCGCCGACGCCGTGATCCTCGGCGAGACGGAGCGGACGATCGTCGACCTCCTCGACGCGTGGGACCGCTCCCCCGACGCCGACCTGTCCCAGATCCCGGGCCTCGCGCTCCCGGCGGGCGCCGTCCGCGCGGCCGGCAGCGCCCCGACCCGGACCCCGCCGCGCCCCTTCGTCGCGGACCTCGACGCCCTTCCCCTCCCCGCGTGGGACCTCGTCGACGTGGAGCGCTACCGGAAGGCGTGGACGGAGGCGCACGGGCGCCTCTCGTGGAACATGGTGACGACCCGAGGGTGCCCCTACCGCTGCAACTGGTGCGCGAAGCCGCTCTACGGCGTCCGCTACGCGCAGCGGAGCCCGGAGCTGGTCGCCGCGGAGATGAAGCTCCTGAAGGAGACGGTCGCTCCCGACCACGTCTGGTTCGCGGACGACATCTTCGGCCTCTCCCACCGCTGGACGGAGCGGTTCGCGGAGGAGGTCCGGGAGCGAGACGCCTCCATCCCGTTCACGATCCAGTCGCGCGTCGACCTGATGTCGCCGACCGCGGTCGAGGCGCTTCGCCGCGCCGGGGCCGAGGAGGTCTGGATGGGGGTCGAGTCGGGGGCGCAGTCGATCCTCGACGCGATGGACAAGGGGACGACGATCGCCCAGGTTCGCGGGGCGACCCGCCGGCTGAAGGAGGCCGGCATCCGGGCTTCCTGGTTCCTCCAGCTCGGCTACCCCGGCGAGACATGGGCCGAGATCCTCGCGACGCGCGAGCTCGTCCGCGAGGAGCGTCCCTCCGACGTCGGCGTCTCGGTCGCCTATCCCCTCCCCGGGACGGTCTTCTACGAGCGCGTGAAGAGCCAGCTCGGGGAGCGGTCGCACTGGAAGGACAGCGACGACCTCGACATGATGTTCGAGGGGACCTACTCGGCCCCGTTCTACAAGCGGGTCCGCGACCTCCTCCACGCGGAGGCCGCCCTCGGGGCGATCCCGCCGTCGGAGACGATCGGCCGGCGTCGCCGCAACCTCGACGCGGCGTGGCTCGCCGCCGAGCGCGACGAGCCGCTCTCTCGCACAGCGGGCGCGGCGCTCCCGACCCGGCAGCGGGGCTGACGGGCAGCCTCCGGGGCGAGCCGATGGCCGACCTGCTCCTTTCGCACGGCTACTTCCTCGCGGAGGACGAGAAGGAGCGGGCGGTCATGAAGCCCTACCCGCCGCTCGGCCTCCTCTCGCTCTCGGCCTACCTGAAGCGGGAGGGGTTCTCGGTCGAGGTCTTCGACACGACGTTCGCGACGCGCGAGGCGCTCTTCGCGCGCCTCGACGAAGGGCCCGGCGTCCTCGGCCTCTACACGAACCTGATGACGCGCCCGCCCGTCCTCGCGATCACGGCCGCGGCGAAGACACGCGGCTGGACGGTCGTCCTGGGCGGCCCCGAGAGCGCGAACTACCCGGCCGAGTACCTCGCCGCCGGCGCCGACGTCGTCGTCCGGGGCGAGGGAGAGGAGACTCTCCGCGAGCTCCTTCCGGCGCTCGCCGCGCGAGGCCTTCATCGGCTCGATGGGATTGCCGGCATCGCGTTCCGCGACGAGACGGGCGTCGTCGTCTCCGGCCCGCCGCGCGCTCAGGTCCGCTCGCTCGACGCGCTCCCCTGGCCGGACCGCGAGGCGATCGACCACGAGCCGTACCTCGCGGCCTGGCGGGAGCGGCACGGCGAAGGGAGCGTCAACCTCATCACGGCGCGCGGCTGCGCCTACAAGTGCGACTGGTGCTCGCACGCCGTCTTCGGCAACACCCACCGGCGGCGCTCCCCGGCGAACGTCGCCGCCGAGGTGGAGTGGATCCGCGACCGCTACCGCCCCGAGCAGGTCTGGTACGCCGACGACGTCTTCACGATCTCGCACCGCTGGCTCTTCGAGTACGCCGCGGAGCTCGAGAAGCGCGGCCTGAAGTTCCCGTTCGAGACGATCTCGCGGGCCGACCGGATGGCCGACGAGGAGGTCCTCGCCACGCTCGCGCGCCTCGGCTGCCGGAGGATCTGGATCGGCTCGGAGAGCGGGAGCCAGCGCCTCCTCGACGCGATGCGCCGCGGCGTGACGGTCGAGCAGGTGCGCTGGGCGACGCACGCGGCGCGGCGGCACGGGATCGAGGTCGGGATGTTCCTGATGTGGGGCTACGACGGCGAGACCGCCGAGGACGTCGCGGCGACGGTGGAGCACGTCCGCGCCTCGCTCCCCGACGTCTACTTCACGACGCTCGCCTACCCGATCATGGGGACCGGCTACTACGAGAAGGTGAAGGGGCGGGTCTCCCTCTCGCGGCCGTGGGCCGAAGGGGGCGACCGCGACCACGTCGTCGCGGGACGCGCGGGCCGCGACACCTACCGGCTCGCCGACCGCTGGCTCCGCGCGGCCGTCGAGTCGCGGCGGCTCGAGGAGACGGCGCCGGAAGAGGCCCGCGCCCTCGCCGGCGAGGCGGACGCGGCCCGGCGCGAGTTCCTGGCCGCCTTCGCGGAGGGGGACGCGTGATCGCGGCGGCGAGAGGGTTCGACGCCCTCGCCGCGACGTACGACGAGGAGTTCACCCGAACCGACCTCGGCCGGCGCCTCCGGTCCGCCGTCTGGCGGCACCTCGACGCGGCGTTCGCGCCGGGAGCGCGCGTCCTCGAGCTCGGCTGCGGGACGGGAGAGGACGCGATCCACCTCGCCGAGCGCGGCGCGCGGGTCGTCGCGACCGACGCCTCGGGGGAGATGGTCGCCGAGACCGTCCGGAAGGCGGGGGCGGCGAGCCTCTCGCACCTCGTCGAGGCGCGCCGCGTCCCGTTCGAGGAGCTCGACGCGGCCGGGCCGTCGCTCGGCACGTTCGACGGCGCCTTCTCGAACTTCGGCGCCCTCAACTGCGCGGCCTCCCTTCCGCCCGTCGCCGAGGCGCTCGGGCGCCTCCTCCCGTCCGGCGCGCCGCTCCTCCTCGTCGTCATGGGCCGATGGGCCCCCTGGGAGTGGGCCTTCTACCTCCGCCGTGGCGACGGAGCCCGCGCGTTCCGCCGCTTCCGCAGAGGAGGGACCTCCTGGAGGGGCCTCACCGTCCGCTACCCCTCTGCCGGCCGGCTCCTCCGGACGTTCGCCCCCTGGTTCCGGCGGAGGAGGCTGGCGGCGCTCGGTGTCTTCCTGCCGCCGAGCTATGCCGCCTCCTCCGTCTCTCCTTCGACCCTCGCGCTCCTCGACCGCTGGGAGAGGCGGATCGAATCGGCGCCTCTTCTCCCGCGCCTCGCCGACCACACGCTCTTCGCGCTGGAGCGGCGATGACCGAGCTCGCCGCGGCGGCGCGGCCGGTGCCGTCCCGCGCGGAGGGGGCGCTCCTCCCCGCCGTCGACCCGGTCGTCTCGCTCCCGATCGTCACGCTCCTGCCGTTCTCCCGCTGCAACTGCCGCTGCGCCATGTGCGACATCTGGAAGGAGAGGAACGGCGCCGCGCTCTCGCGCCACGATGTCGAGCGGCTCCTCCCGGACCTCGCTCGGCTCGGGACGCGACGCGTCGTCCTCTCGGGGGGCGAGCCGCTGATGCACCCCGACCTTTTCGGCCTCGTCGCGCCGCTCCGGGAGGCGGGGATCGGCCTGACGCTCCTCTCCTCCGGCCTCATCCTGGAGCGGCACGCCGCCGCGATCGCCGCGACGTTCGACGACGTCGTCGTGAGCCTCGACGGCCCGGCCGAGGTCCACGACGCGATCCGCGGGGTGCCGGGCGCGTTCGAGCGGACTCGGCGCGGCCTCCGCGCGCTTCGCGGCGGCGCTCCCGTTCCCGCCCTCTCGGGGCGCTGCACGGTCCAGCGGGAGAACCTCGCGCACCTTCGCGCGACCGTCGCGGCCGCGCGCGACCTCGGCCTCGACAGGGTCAGCTTCCTCGCGGCCGACACCACGAGCCCGGCGTTCGGGCGGGCGGCGGGGTGGGACGAGGAGGGCCGCCGTCGCGTCGCCCCCGACGGCGCGGACCTCGCGCGCCTCGCCGCCGAGCTGGACCGGCTCGAGCTGGAGAACGCCGCCGACCTCGCCTCGGGCTTCGTCTCCGAGAGCGCGTCGAAGCTCCGCGAGCGTCTCCTCGCGCACTTCCGCGCGGTCGGCGGCGAGGCGTCCTTCCCCCGCTCCTCGTGCAACGCGCCGTGGGTCTCGGCCGTCGTCGAGACCGACCTCTCCGTCCGCCCCTGCTTCTTCCATCCCGCCTACGGCCGGATCGGCGAGGGCGGCCTCGCCGCGGTCCTGAACGGCGAGGCGGCTCTCCTCTTCCGCCGCTCGCTCGACGTGGCCGCCGACCCCGTCTGCCTCCGCTGCCCCTGTCGCCTGAACCTGCGCGACGGCGCGGGAGGGACGCCGTGAGCCGCCGCCGCGTCGTCCTCTACAACCCGCGGGCGGTCTTCTTCACGATGCCGCTCGGCCTCCTCGCCGTCGGGTCGCACCTCGACCGGTCGCGCTACGAGGTCGTCCTCGTCGACGGGCGGCTCGAGACGGACCCCGCCGCGGCCGTCCTCGCCGCGATCGACGGGGAGGTCGACGGCGCCGCCCCGTTCGTCCTCGGCGTCTCGGTCCTCACGGGGTCGCCGATCCAGGACGCGCTCGACGTCTCCCGCGCCGCGAAGGCGCGCTTTCCGGGTTTGACGGTCGTCTGGGGCGGCTGGCACCCGTCGCTCTTCCCGGAAGGGTGCCTCGAGGAACCGTCCGTCGACGTCTCCGTCCAGGCGCAGGGGGAGGAGACGTTTGCGGAGATCGTCCGGCGCCTCGACGCGGGAGAGAGCCTCGAGGGGTGCGCCGGCTGCACGCACCGCGACGAGGGCGGCGCGCCGCGGCGCGAGGCGGCGCGCGCCCTCGCCCCGCTCACCGACCTCGCGTCGCACGACTACGGCCTCTTCCCCGTCGAGCGCTTCTTCGAGCGGAAGGGGAAGCGGCAGATCGACGTCGTCACGTCGCAGGGATGCCGCTTCCGCTGCGCGTTCTGCGCCGACCCGTTCGTCTTCGGGCGGCAGTGGGTCGGGCTGCCGCCCGAGCGCGTCGGAGAGGAGCTCGAGAGCCTCCACCGCCGGTTCGCGTTCACGGACGTGAACTTCCAGGACGAGACGTTCTTCACGTCGCTCGACCGCGTCGCCGGGATCGCCGAGGAGCTGATCCGGCGGCGGCTGCCGTCGACCTGGGCCGCGACGATGCGCGCCGACCAGGGCGACCGGCTCCCCGAGGACGCCTGGGCCGCGTGCAAGCGGTCGGGCCTTCGGCGCCTCCTCATCGGCGTCGAGGCGGGGACGCAGGAGATGGTCGACAGGATCCGGAAGGACATCCGCCTCGAGCAGGTCCTGCGGTGCGCCGAGCGCTGCCTCCGCCACGGCATCGCCGCGCAGTTCCCGTTCATCGTCTGCTTCCCCGGCGAGAGCGACGCGAGCGTCGAGGCGACGCTCGACTTCGCCCGCCGCCTCGCGGCGATGAGCCCCACGTTCCAGACGCCCGTCTTCTTCTTCAAGCCCTATCCCGGCACGCCGCTCACCGAGGACGCCGTGAAGCACGGCTTCCGCCTCCCCGCGACGCTCGACGAGTGGGCCCGGTTCGACTTCTACGCGGGGGACGGTCCGTTCACGACTCCCGCGCGGACGCGCCTCGTCGAGCGCTTCCGCTGGTACGAGAAGCACGCCTACGGCGCGGCCCCGCCCTGGAAGCGTCCCGTCGCCGCCCTCGCCCGCTGGCGCTGCGAGCGGCGAGCGTTCCGCTTCCCGGTGGAGAAGGCCGTCGGCGAGCTCCTCTTCCCGGAGCCGGTCCTCTCGTGAGCCGCCTCCTCGTCACTCCGCCGCGGAGGAAAGGCCCGGCTCGAGCGCGGAGGCCTCTTCGGTGAAGAGCCTCGCGTCGACGACCTTCGGCACGCCGTCGAGGAGGACGTGCCGCACCGGGACCCCGGCCGCCTCGAGCCACGGGCGGAGGTCCGCGTCGGCGACCCGAGGCACGCCTCCGAGGACGACCGCGCGGAGCCGCGCCCTCGGGAGGTCCGTCAGCGCCCCCGCCGGGTCGCCCCCCTCGTCGCGAACGACGACGACGTCCGCGACGGCTCCGGCCGAGAGGTGCCCGGCGTCGGGCCGCCCGAGGACGGCGGCGGCGGCGGTCGTCACGAGTCGCAGGAGCTCTTCGGGCTCGAGCCCGGCGCTCTCCCGCGCGACGCCCAGCTCTGCGAGGAGGTCGCTCGCGCCGCTCAGCCGCGAGTCGCTCCCGAGGGCGAGCCGCCCGACGGCCAGGAGCGCTCGCGGGTCGAGCGTCGCGCCGAGGACGCGCAGGTTGCTCGCCGGGCACCAGACGACGGCCGCGCCCCGCTCGATCACGCGCGCGACGCCCGCCTCCCCGAGGCCGACGCCGTGAACGAGGACGGTCGCCGGGCCGAGGCCGCCGAGGCGCTCGAGGCGGGAGAGCTCTCCCGCCGCCTCCGCGTCGGTCCCTTCCGCCAGGTGGACGAAGAAGCGCGCCCCGGCCGGCGTCGCCGCGAGCGCCTCCGCGACCGTCGGCCCGTAGCGCCCCGCGAACCGCAGCGAGTGGCACCAGCCGTAGGGGTGGACGACGCGGACCGGGAACGACGGGTCCCCCATCTCCGCGAGCCACGGGTCGTGGTGCGCCACGGTCGTGACGCCGGAGAGGAGGTTCTTCAGCGCGCCGTGCCGCGCGCGGAGCGCCTCGTCGACCCGCTTCACCTCACGGAACGAATCGGACGCGAGGAGCGGCTGGAGCGCGTCGATCCAGTCGTACGCGCTCGCGCGGGGGCCGCCGGCGTCCGCCTCGGGGAACGCGTTCAGGCCGAGGTGCTCGTGGGCGTTCAGGAGCCCCGGGAAGAGGAGATGCCCGTCGAGCGGCACGACGAGGTCGCCAGCGCGCCCGATCGCCTCGCGCGACACGCGGCCCTCTTCGAGCCGGACGTCCGCCCGGCGCTCGCCCTCGGGGCCGACGACGCGCGCCCCGGTGAGGAGGGTCGGCGGAGCGTGTGGGTCCATCGCGTTCCCGGCGTCCTCGCGTCAGGCGCAGCGGAAGGCGAGCGCGAGGAGGACGGGGAGGTCGCGCTGCGCCTCCCACGCCGCGAGCTTCCCCGCCGCCTCGAAGCGGGCCCGCACCTCTTCGCCGGCCGGCACCTCGAGGAGCGTCTCGAGCGCGAGGCCCGCGTCGGCGGCGGCGCGGCGGTGCGCGTCGACCTCGTGGACGTGGTGCTCGACCGCGAGGAGCTCCCCTCCGCTCCGGAAGGAGCGGACGAGGCCGCGGCGCGCGGCGTCGGGGTGGAAGTCGGTCACGAGGAGGCGGCCGCCCGGCGCGAGCGCCCGGCCGAGCTCTGCGTAGACGCGTCCCGCCTCCGCGACGTGCCCGATCGCGAGGCGGCACCAGGCGGTGCGGAAGGAGCCCGCGGCGAACGGGAGCGCCGTCAGGTCCGCGGCGGCGACCGCGGCGCCGCGCGCCCCCGCGAGGAGCATCGGGAGGACGAGGTCGATCCCGAACGCGCCGCGCCGGAACGCGCCGTCCGCGCTCCGGAGCCTGCGGCCGGTGCCGCACGCCGCGTCGAGAAGCGGACCGGCCGGCGACGGGTCGAGGCGGCGGACCGCGAGCTCGTCGAGCTCCGCGAGAGCCCCCGCCTCCTCGTACGTCGGCGCCCAGCGGAGGTACGCCTCCGCGGGAGCGAGGACCTTGATCGGCACGGGCGCGAGTATAGGAGCGGGCTTCCGCCCGCGTGGACGCGGTCGAGGACGGGGACGGGGCCGTGACGCTCCCGCTCGTCCTCCTCGTCAACCCCCGCGTCGTGCGCCGACGCAACGCGAGGCTCCCGCTCTCGCTCCTGACGCTCGCCGCCGGGCTCGAGGGGAAGGCGCGCGTGCGGATCGTCGACGGGAACTTCGACGACGACGCGCGCGCGACCGTCCTCGCCGCCCTCGCCGCAGAACGCCCGGCGCTCCTCGGCGTCACCGTGATGCCGGGTCCGCAGGTCGCCCCGGCGATCGCGCTCTCGAAGGCGGTCCGCGAGCGCGCCCCGGGGGTGCCGATCGTCTGGGGCGGCTACTTCCCGACGCTCTACCCCGACGCCGCGCTCGCCGCGCCCTACGTCGACGTCGTCGTCCGCGGGCCGGGCGAGGCGGCGCTCGTCGACCTCGTCCGCGCGTTCGGCTCCGGCGATCGCGCCCCCGCGCTCGCCGGGATCGAGGGAATCAGCTGGAAAGACGGGGACCACGTCGTCCACGGCGCGGAACGCCCGCTCCGGCCCCCCGACGTCCTGCCGCCGCTCCCGTACGAGCTCCTCGGGGACGTGCCGCGCTTCCTCCAGCCGACGGTCCTCGGGCAGAGGACCGCGGTCCACCAGGCCGCGATCGGCTGCCGGCACCGCTGCTCCTTCTGCGGCGTCGTGTCGATGTTCGACGGGAAGACGCTGGTGCCGCCGGCCGAGCGGGTCGCGCGCGACCTCCTCGTCCTGAAGGAGCGCCACGGCGCCGACGCCGTCCAGTTCTACGACCACAACTTCTTCGACCGCGAGGAGACGACGGTCGCGCTGGCCGAGGCGCTCGCCCCCGTCGGCCTTCCCTACTGGTGCTACGCGAGGACGGACGCCCTCGCGCGGTTCCCGGCGCGGACCTGGGAGCTCGTCAGACGCTCCGGCCTGCGGATGGTCTTCATGGGAGCGGAGGCGGCGAGCGACGAGGCGCTCCGGCGGATGCACAAGGGGGCCCGCGTCGAGGAGACGCTCGAGGCGACGCGGCGCTGCCGCGAGGCGGGGATCGTCCCCGAGCTCTCGTTCGTCCTCGGCGGGCCCGGCGGGGACGAGGCGGAGATCGAGACGACGCTCCGCTTCATCCGGAAGCTGAAGGCGATCCACCCCGCCTGCGAGGTCATCCTCTACTTCTGGACCCCGACGCCGCGGCGCCGGCGCGCCGAGGGCCCCGACCTCGCCGCCGAGGCCCCTGCCCACGAGCCGGACCCGGGGAAGGCCCGCGCAGCACCGGATCGCCTCGACCTGCCCGCGACGCCCGAGGAGTGGGCGGAGCCGGAATGGGTCGACTTCGTCTGCCACCGGAACGCCCCGTGGCTCTCCCCACGGATGCGGCGGCGGATCGACGACTTCGCGACGGTCCTCGGCTGCCGGTTCCCGACGGTGCAGGACGTCCGGCTCCCGCGCTGGGGAAAGGCGGTCCTCTCCGCCGCGGCGTCCTGGCGCTGGGCGGCCGGCGCCTACGGCCGCCCAGCCGAGCTGCACGCCCTCCGGCGGGTGCTTCCGCTGAAGCGCCCCGAGGCGGAGGGGCTGTGAGCGCGGAGGCGGCGTCGCCGCACGTTGTCCTCGTCAACCTCGCGCTCGTCCCGGGCCTTCGCGCCGGCGAGCTCCTCGCCCGCCTGTCGGGCCTCGGCCGCTTCGCGGCCTCGCTCGCGGAGGCGGGCGCCCGCGTCAGCGTCGTCGCGCGTTCGCACGAGGACGCCGACCTCACTGTCGGCAGCGTGCGGCTCGTGACGGTGAGCGACGGCGAGGGGCCGTTCGCGCCGCTGCGCAGCCCCGCGCGTCCCGTCGTCGCGCGGGTCCGGGAGCTCGCCCCCGACGTCGTCCACGTCGGCGGCTTCCTCTTTCCCGTCCCAACCGCGACGCTCCGAGCCGCCCTGCCGCGCCGGGTGCCGCTCGTCCTCCAGCATCACGGGGAGCCGCCAGGCAGCGGGCGCCTCGGCTTCCTCCAGCGCCTCCTGCTCCGCACCGCCGACGCGGTCCTCATCACGAGCCGCCTGATCGTCGACGAGTGGGTCCGGGGCGGGTACCTCGCCCCGGAGACGCACGTCGAGGAGGTGCTCGAGGCATCGACCGACCTTCGGCCCGTCGAGCGCGCCGCGGCGCGCTCGACGACGGGGATCGACGGCGATCCGGCGATCCTCTGGGTGGGCCGCCTCCACCCGCGCAAGGACCCCGTCACCGCCCTCCGCGCGTTCGAGGCCGCGCTCGCGCGGCTGCCGGGGGCGCGCCTCCACCTCGTCTACGGCGAGGCGCCCCTGCTCCCCGAGCTGGACGCGCTCTGCGCGCGAAGCCCGGCGCTCGCGCGCGCCGTCCGCTTCGTCGGAGAGGTCCCGCACGAGCAGCTTCCCGCCTGGTACTCGGACGCGGACCTCTTCCTGACCTCGAGCCCGTCCGAAGGCTCGAACTGGGCGCTCATCGAGGCGACGGCCTGCGGCCTCCCGGCGGCCTGCTCCGACATCCCGGCGAACCGCCGCGTCGCCGGGCCGACCGCGGCGTACTTCCCGCCGGGCGACGTTCCCTCCGCGGCGGAGGCGATCGTCCGGCGGAGCCGCGAGCCCGGGCCGCGGGGCGCGGCGCTGCGTGGCCGCTTCGAGCGGCGCCTCTCGTGGAGCGTCGTCGCGCGCGAGGCGCTGGGCGCCTATGAACGCGCGATCGTGCGGCGGGGGGGCCGGTGAGGGTCGCGCTCCTCGTCCCGGGCGGCGTCGACCGGTCGCTCACCGAGCGCGTCATCCCCGCGCTCCTCTGGCTGATCGAAGAGCTCGGACGCCGCGCGGAGCTCGTCGTCCGAGCTCTTCGATCAGCCAGAGGAGCGCGGGGATGA
>JAKPXO010000125.1 GCA_029567505.1 Acidobacteriota bacterium | reverse complement strand
GACGTGAGCGGCGGCGACGGGGCGGGGCTGGTCCGAGCCGCGGCGCTGGCGGCCTTCTGCGTCGCGCTCGTCGCCGGCTGCGGCGAGAGCGAGGAGGGTCGGGCGACCGGCGGCGCCGGGGCGCTCTACCAGTACCGTCTCGCGGCGGAGAAGTACCGCGAGGGGGATTTCGACGCGGCCATCGACATCTACGAGCGATCCCTCCAGATGAACCCGAAACTGGCCGAAGCCCACCTCGACCTCGGCATCATCCACGACGACTACCGGGGAGCCAAGGAGAAGGCGGTGGAGCACTACCGGGCGTTCCTCGCGATCGAGCCGCGTTCGGCGAAGGCGGAGATGGTGCGGCGTTGGATACGCGCCATCGAGGAGGGGCGGAGCGCCTCCGCCGGGGACGGCGCCGCGCCGCCGTCGGCCGCGTCCGAGGGGGGGGGCGCCCCGCCCCGCCCCGGGCAGGAGCGCCTCCGCGAGGACCTCGCCATCATGCGCGCGGAGAACGAGGCGTACCTGAAGACGGTCGAGGCGCTGCGGGGCGAGCTGACCCAGGTCCGCGGCGAGCTGGCCGCATCCCGCGACGCCGCCTCGGCGGAGGAGGGGGCCGCGACCACCGCCGCCGGGTGGGAAACGGAGAAACGGGATATCTGGCGGCGGTACCGCGGCGAGAAGGAGAGGTTCGAACGGGAGCTCGAGACGCTCCGGGAGGAGCTCGCCCACCTCAAGGCGCAGAAGGCGTCGGGCGACGATGCGTTGAGGAAGGCGCATCTGCGGATCGAGGAGGCGGAGAAGGCCGCCCCGTCCGCGGGGAAGGAGGCGCTGCCGGCGGAACTTGAGGCGGCGCGGGAGAGGCTGCGGGAGACGGAGGCGCGCGTCGCCGCCGGGGCCAAGGAGCGGGAGGCGCTCGTCTCCCGGCTGCAGAACGCGGAGAAGCGGCTCCAATGGTACCGGCTCCAGGCCTCGTCGGAGTCGCCGCTCCTCCTCTCCAAGGTCAAGGCGGATGCCGAGCGCGAACGGCAGGAGCTCAGGAAGGTCTACGAGAAGAAGATCGCGGACGTCGCCGCAGGGTTCGACAGGGAACGGGCGGAGCTGCAGCGCGAGCTCGTCGCCGCGCGCCGCGCGGCGGCGAAGAGCCCCGCCCCCCCGCCGCCTCCCGCCGCCTCGAAGGCCGGGGCCGACGCGGAGCGCCTGAAGGCGGAGATGAAGGAGGCGTACGAGCGGAAATTCGCCGAGCTGCAGGGCGCCTCTGTTCGCGAGAAGGCGGACCTCCAGAAGGAACTCCTCGAGGCGCGCAGGGAGACCGCGTACCTGAAGGCCGAGGCCGAGAAGGCCCGCGCCTCCGCGGGCCAGTCGGAGCAGTACACCTCCGACGCGATGGAGCGGCTCCGGGAGCAGTTCAGGCGGGAGAAGGCCGAGATGGAGGAGCGTTTCAGGAAGGAGCGGGAGTCGATCCTCGCGCGGACGGCCGCGCCGGGCGCATCCGCGTCGTCGTCGGCCGCCGTGCGTCCCTCGCCGCCCCCGCCCGCCCCCCCGGCGCAGAGGACCGCCGCCCGCGTCGGGAAACGCGCCCCTGCGCCGCGCCGGACCGCGCCCC
>JAKPXO010000124.1 GCA_029567505.1 Acidobacteriota bacterium | reverse complement strand
GGCGGTGAAGGAGGCGGTCGTCGAGACGCTCGGCTTCGCCGTCCGTTCGGCGAAGGTGTCGCGCATTCCGGTGTCGATGTTCCTCGTGCCGAAGGCCGATTCCTTCCACTCGATCGTGACGCGCGACTCCGTTCCCGACGCCGAGTGGCGGGCGTTCTCGTTCCACTTCAAGCCCGGGCTCGCGGCGAATGAGAGGCTCGAGCGAGCGGCTCGAGTGCTCGGGCTGTCGCGCGCGGACCTCGAGGAGGTCGCGGAGAAGCGAACTGTCCTCCCGTCGCCTGCCCTGGGGCACGAGGCGATCGTGGCGGAGATCGACCGCCTCTCGGCGGGAAAGAGGCTCTGTGTCCTCGGGAACTGGTTCGCCGGACTCTCGATCGAGGACTGCGTCGACCGCTCGCGGACGGAGTGGGCGCGGGTGGCGGCGCTCGGCTAGTCAGGCCGGGGCGGAAAGCCCTGCCGCTTCGAGCAGCGCCGCGATGTCCGACGGAATCGGCGCGATCGTGTCGACGCGCGCCCGCGTGACCGGGTGGTCGAACGCGAGACGGCGGGCGTGGAGCGCCTGGCGCGGGAAGTCGCGGCAGGCCGCCTGCAGCGCGGCGTCGGCGATCCCTTTCCAGCGCGGCGAGCCGTAGGTGGCGTCGCCGACGATCGGGTGCTGGATCGCCTTGAGGTGGACGCGGATCTGGTGCGTCCGCCCGGTGACGAGCGTGCAGAGGAGGAGCGAGAGTCCCGCTCGCTCGCCCGTCGACTCGGCGAGACGCTCGTAGAGCGTCGTCGACTCGCGCCCCTCGGTCTTCGAGGTGGTCATGCGTTTGCGGTCGTGAGGGTCGCGGAGGATCTTCAGGTCGACCTTCCCCTTCGCGACGGCCGTCCGGCCGTAGACGACGGCGAGGTATTCCTTCACGAGAGTCCGCGCCTTCATCGCCTTCGCCATCCCGGCGTGGGCGGCCTCCGTCTTCGCGACGACGAGGACTCCGGAGGTGTCCTTGTCCAGCCGGTGGACGAGGCCCGGGCGGTCCGCCTCGCCGGCCCAGTCCTTCGAGTGGAAGAGGAGGGCGTTCACGAGGGTGCCGTCCCGGTGGCCCACCGCGGGGTGGACGACGAGGCCCGGTGGCTTGTCGAGGACGAGGAGGTGGTCGTCCTCGAAGAGGATCGAGAGCGGGATCTCCTGCGGGATCAGCTCCGGCTTCGGCGGCGGGGGAGGCGGGAGGACCGTGTCGACGGCGTCGCCGGCGGCGACCTTTGCCGCGGTCTTCGTGACGGGACGCCCGTTGACGAGGACGAGCCCCGCCTCGATCCACTCCTGGACCTTCGTCCGCGAGGCCTCAGGGAGGTCGGCGAGGTGGCGGAGGAGGACGCGGTCGAGGCGCTCGCGGTCGTCGCCGCGGTCGGCGGTGAAGCTCCGGCGAGGGCGCTCGCCGTCGCCGCTCACGCCTCGGCCGGTGCTTCGGTCTTCTTCCGGCCGGCGAGGACGATCCCGACGCCGAGGACGAAGAGCGCGATCGCGATCCCCTGCGACGTAGAGAGGTCCGTGCCCGGGACGGTCCCCCGCGGGTCGCCGCGGAAGAGCTCGACGACGAAGCGCAGGATCGCCGCTCCGACGAGGTAGACCGAGAAGGTGCGGCCCGGGACGCGCCCCTTGCCGAACCAGAGGACGAGCCCGACGAGCGCCAGGAGCCCGAGCGCCTCGTAGATCTGCGTCGGGTGCAGGGGGACGCCGATCGGAACGCCGACGTTCTCGCCTGCCTTCGGGTCCATGAAAGTGATCGCCCAGGGCTTCGTGCACTGCCCGCCCCAGCAGCAGCCGGCGGCGAGGCAGCCGATGCGGCCGATGGCCTGTCCGAGGGCGACGGCCGGGGCGGCGGCGTCGGCGAACGCGAGGAACGGCACCTTCTTGACCTTCACGAAGAAGACCGCCGCGACGAGCGCGCCGAGCAGGCCGCCGTAGAAGACGCCGCCGGCGCGGAAGAGCTCGAGGAGGCCTCGGAAGGAGCCGAGGTAGTAGGCCGGGCCCTCGACGACGAGGAGGAGGAGCTTCGCGCCGAGGAGTCCGGAGAGGATGAGCCAGATCCCCATGTCGACGGCGGTCTCCCGGTCGATGCCGTACTCGGGTGCCCGGCGGCGAAGGAGGAGGATGCCGAGGACGAACGCGAGCCCGAGGGCGGCTCCGTAGGCGGGGAGGACGATCGGGCCGAGGCGGAGGAGCTCGGGGTGCATCAGGACTCCGGCTTCGTCTCCTCGCTCTCCGGGTTCTTCCAGATGTCGAGAGCGAGGAGGACGACGCCCACGGTGATGGCGCTGTCGGCGACGTTGAAGGAGGGCCACTCCCACCGGTCGGCGGCGTGGACGCGGAGGAAATCGGTGACCGCTCCGGCGCCGACCCGGTCGATGAGGTTCCCGATCGCGCCACCGAGGATGCCGGCAAGGGCGAGCTGCAGCCTCTTCCAGTGGACGGGGCTCCGGAACGCGTAGACGAGGACGAAGAGGAAGACCGCGAACGCGACGGTGTTCAGGAGAAGCGGCCGGTAAGGGGAGGTCGCTCCCGCGAAGAGGCCGAACGCGGCGCCGGTGTTCTCGACGTGGGTGATGTCGAAGAAGCCGGGAATGACGACGATCCGGTCGTGGAGCGGGACCCAGGCCTGGACCATCTTCTTCGTCGCCTGGTCGAGGAGGACGACGAAGGTCGCGAGGGCGAGGTAGAGCGCCCGAAGGCGGACGGGGCTCACGCCGAGGCCGCCGCGAGGATCCGCCGGCAGCGGGCGCAGAGGCCCGACGCGTCGCCGTCGCGCCGCACCTGCCAGCAGCGCGGGCACTTCGTCCCCTCGGCGGCCTGCGCCGAGACGACCGGGAGCGGCGTGCCGCCCGCTGTCGGCGTGAAGACGACCTCGGGGACGATCAGGAGCTCCGCGAAGCGCGCCTCGTCGAGCCCGACGGCGGCGAGGTCGGCCTCCAGGGCGGGAGTCCTCTCGATCTCGGCCCGCGCCTGCGCGCTCGTGCCGACGACGCCGTCGCGCCGGAGCGGCTCGAGGGCGGCGACGAACGCGGCGCGGACGTCGAGGAGCCGGCCCCAGGCCGCGTGCGCCTCGTCGGAGAGCGTCGCGAGGCGGAGGTCGTCCCAGGTCGCGAGCGCGGGAGTCCCTCCCTCGTGGCCCGGCAGCGCCTCCCAGATCTCTTCCGCCGTGAACGGGCAGATCGGGTGGAGGAGGAGGGCGAGCGTCTCGGCGAGGCGGTATGCGGCAGTCTGCGCGGACCGTCGGGCCGGGTCGTCCTTCCCGAGGACGAAGAGGGCGTCCTTCCTCACGTCGCACCAGAGGGACGAGAGATCGGTCGTCGCGAACTCGCGGAGGCGGCGCGCCACGGTGTGGAACTCGAAGCGGTCGTACGCCTTCCGGCACTCGGCGACGAGGAGGGCCGCGCGGGCGACGAGGAGGCGGTCGACAGGCTCGAGCGCCTCGGGCGCGAGCTCGTTCGTCGCGGGGTCGAAGTCGAAGAGGTTCGAGAGGAGGAATCGCGCGGTGTTCCGGATCTTCCGGTACGCCTCCGCGGTCCGCGTCAGGATCTCCTGGTTGAGGCGGATGTCGTCGGTGTAGTCGGAGGAGGCGACCCAGAGGCGGAGGACGTCTGCGCCGTGCTTCTCGATGACGGCGTCGGGCTCGACGGTGTTGCCGTCGGACTTCGACATCTTCCGGCCGTCGCCCGCCACGACGAAGCCGTGCGTGACGACGGTCTCGTAGGGGGCGCGGCCGAGGAGCGCCACGGCGGTGAGGAGCGACGACTGGAACCAGCCGCGGTGCTGGTCGTGCCCCTCGAGATAGAGGACGTGGGGGCTCTTCGGGTCGGCGTAGGGCGACGCGATGCCGTAGTCCGACGTGCCGAGGACGGCCGCGTGGGAGACGCCCGAGTCGAACCAGACGTCGAGGATGTCCTTCACCTTCTCGAAGGCGGTCCCCTTCCACCTCGAGGCGGGCGGGACGAAGGCGTCGGCAGGGAAGGCCTCGTCGTCCCACCACGCGTCGGCGCCGTGCTTCTCGAAGATCGCGACGAGATTGTCGAAGAAGAGCTTCAGCTCCGCCGGGTCGTCGGCCGAGGGGTAGTACTCCGGCATCCCGTCCTTCGGCTCCTTCGGCCGGAGGATCGTGATGGGGGAGCCCCAGAGGCGCTGCCGCGAGATCGTCCACTCCAGGCGGTTTTCGACCATCGCGCCGATCCGGTTCACGCCGAACGCGGGGACCCACTCGACCCGCTCGCGGATCTCGGAGAGGGCCTTCTCGCGGAGCGCGCCGAGGTCGATGAACCACTGGTGCGTCGAGCGGAAGACGACGGGGCTCTTGCAGCGCCAGCAGTGCGGGTAGCTGTGCGCGACGTCGGTCCGGCCGAGGAGGCGGGCGCCCGACGGGTCTCCCTGCTCGAGCATCGCGAGGACGGCCCGGTTCGCGTCGAGGTCGGGGCTCTTCGCCGCGACGACCCGCTTGCCGCGGAGCGGCTCGGGGACGTGCCGGTCGTAGAAGCCCGCCTCGTCGACGGGGCAGAGGGCCGGGTCGTCGACCGGGAAGCCGCTCCGCTTGACGACGTCGTGGTCCTCCCGCCCGTGGCCCGGCGCCGTGTGGACGAGGCCGGTGCCGTCGTCGGTCGAGACATGCTCGCCGAGGAGGAACCCGAACGAGACGCCGTCGAGGTCGAACGGCCGCCGATAGGTCGGGCGGGCCATCTCGACCTCGGCCCCCTTGCGGGTGGTGCCGGGGATCGCGGCGAGGTCGCTCCAGCCCAGGGCCTTCGCCGTCGCTTCGACGAGCGGCTCGGCAATGACGTAGAGCTTCGCCGGCTCCGAGGCGCGGCGCGCGAGGACGTACGGTATCTCGGGCCCGAGGCAGACGGCGCGATTCGCCGGGAGGGTCCAGGGGGTCGTCGTCCAGATGACGGCGAAGAGCTCGGGGTCCCCCGCGAGGGCCTCGCCCCAGAGGGCTCGAAGCGCCTCGGTGACCTGCACCGGGAAGGCGACGTGGATCGAGGGGTCCTTCCGGTCCTCGTACTCCACCTCGGCCTCGGCGAGGGCCGTCTTGCAGTTGACGCACCAGAGGACCGCCTTGAAGCCGAACGTCACGAGCCCCTTCGCGAGGAACTCGCCGAACGACCGGGCGATCGTCGCCTGGTAGCCGTAGTCCATCGTCCGGTAAGGGGCCTCCCAGGCTCCGAGGATGCCGAGGCGCTGGAAGTCGTCTCGCTGGGCGACGACCCACTTCTGGGCGTAGTCGCGGCAGGCCTTCCGGAACGTGACCGGGTCCATCTCCCGCTTCTTCGAGCCGAGCTCCTTGTCGACCTTCAGCTCGATCGGGAGGCCGTGGCAGTCCCAGCCGGGGACGTAAGGCGCCTCGAAGCCGGCGAGCGTCTTCGACCGGACGACGACGTCCTTCAGGATCTTGTTGAGCGCTGTCCCGATGTGGATGTGGCCGTTCGCGTAGGGCGGCCCGTCGTGCAGGATGTACCGCGGAGCGCCGGCGGCCCGTCGCGCGGCGAGGACCTTTTCGTAGAGGCCGGAGTCGAGCCACCGGCGCAGCCGCTCCGGCTCCCGCTTCGGGAGGTCCGCCTTCATCGGGAAGGAGGTCGTGGGGAGTTGGAGCGTGGCCTTGTAGTCGCGGGCTTCCATAGAGGCTCCGGAGGTTACCGGCCGCCAACCCCCGAAGCAAGGAGCGGGCCGACGGGATCAGGGTCGTCCGCCCCCGTTCGAGACGACCGACGAGCGTCGCCGCATCGCCGAAGGCACGGTCCGACCCGTCGTGTCTGTTCAGGTCGCGAGGCTGGCTCCGCCATCCACGACGAGCGTCTGCCCCGTGATCCACCCGGCGAGCGGCGAGAGTAGGAGGAGGACGGCCGAGGCCACGTCCTCCGGCGTCCCGAGGCGGCCGAGGGGAGCGGCGGCGCGCGCGTGGGCGGCGAGCTCCTCGTACCGCGGGTGGAGCTTCACCGATGCCGTCGGCACGAGACCCGCCGAGACGGCGTTGACGAGAATCCCGCGCGGACCCAGCTCGACGGCGAGAGTCCGGACGACGGACTCGAGGGCCGCCTTCGACGGACCGATCGCGCCGTACTCCGGTATGAAGCGCGACCCGCCGAGGCTCGAGAGGGCGACGAGCCTCCCTCCGTCCGGCATCCGCTCCGACGCCTCGCGCGCGAGGAGGTGGAACGCCCGGGCGTTCACGGCGAGCGTCAGGTCCCACTGCGCGGGCTTCACGTCGAGGAGCGGCTTGAAGGAGCCGAGGGCGGCGGAATGGACGAGAACGTCGACCCGGTCGCCGGCCGCCGCGACCAGCCCCCTCGCTTCCTCGGGGTGGACGAGATTCGCCGCGACGGTCCGGACCTCCGCGCCGAGGTCCTGGCAGGCGCGGGCGGCTTCCTCCGCCGCGGCGGCGTCGGCGCGGTAGCCGAGGACGAGGCGGGCGCCGGAAGCGGCGAGCGCGAGGGAGATCGCGCGGCCGAGGCCGCGGGTCCCGCCGGAGACGACGGCGACGCGACCGCGAAGGTCGGGGAAGGGCGTGGTCATGCGGAGACCCCCGTGGCGGCCGGGCCGTCGGCCGCGAAAGCCGCGTTCACGTCGCGCCGGGTGTAGGTCTCCTCGCTTCCGCCGGGGCGGGTCTTCCAGCGCCAGTGGATCCACCGCCACTGCAGGGGGTCCTCCCGGACCCACGCCTCCCAGACCCGGACGATCCGCTCCGTCGTCTCGAGGACGTCGCTCGGGGTCGGGACGCCGTTTCCGGGAGGCTCGAAGAAGGCGAGGCGGAAGAGGAACCGCTCCCCGCGACGGACCGCGGCGCCGACGACGATCGGCGCGCCGGTGCGCGCGGAAAGCAGCGCCGCCGTCTTGCGGGTCGAGGCCGGGCGCCCGAAGAAGAGAGGGAAGGGTCCGGAACGGCCGCCGTTCTCGTCGAGGAGGACCGCCACGCTCGTGCCCGAGCGGAGCGCGGCGAGAGCGGGAACGACCGCGCCTCTCTTTTCGATGAGGGCGCCGTCGCCGCGCCGCACGCGGCGGAGAAGCGCGTCGAGGAAGGGGTTGTCGACGCTCCGGGCCACCGCCGCGCCGCGCCCTTCGAGCGCCAGGTCGAGCATCTGCATCGCGACCTCCCAGGAGCCGAGGTGCCCCGTGACGAAGACCTTCGGGCGCGGGTCGGCGAGGATCCGCGCCTCGAGCCCGGGATCCTCGGCATCGTAGAGCGTCCTCCAGGAGCCGTCGGCCCGGCCGGGCAGGGCCGAGAAACGGATTCCCTCCGCGAGGCTCCGCCCGAGGCTCGCGAAGACGGCTCGGACGGCGCGGCCCGCCTCGGCGCGCGACATCGACGGTCCGTAGGCGCGCCGGAGGTTGACGAGACCGGCCCGCCGCGACGTCCCCAGGACGGCCCAGGCCGCCAGTCCGTAGAGGCTCCCGAGGCGGCCGGCGGCATTCCACGGAAGGAGGCGCAGGGGAACGAGGAACGGCAGGGCCACGAGCGTGAGGAAGAGGTCGCGCGCCAGGACGAGGGCCCGGAGGGGAGCACCCTTCGTCATGCGCTCTCCTTCCGGTCGACGAGGGCCGCCAGGCCGGCGGCCGCCGCGAGCGCGGCGGCGACGGAGACGGCGGCGGGGATCAGGATCGACCAGGGCTTCTCGAGCCAGGGGTGGAGGAAGAGCTGGAGGAGCGCGCCGTGGAGGGCGCCGAAAAGCACGCCGAGCGAGGCGCCCAGGAGGCGGGCCGCCCAGGCGCTCGTCTCCTCGAGCGCCCGCTGCGCCGTGAGCGCTGCAGCAAAGACGAGGACGACGAGGACTCCCCAGGTGACGAGGCCGCCGAGGAACGGCCCAAGCCTCGGGAGGAGGGCGCCGGGGACCGTCGCGAGGTACGGCCGCACGGCGTCGAGCCCGAGGAGGAGCAGGAGCGCGCCGAGCGACGCGACGGCGGGACGCCCCTTCCTGAGGCGGGCACAGGACGCGAGGAACGCGGCCCCGGCGAGGATCGCGAGGACGCGCGGAGCGAGACGCTGGAGGTCTCCGGAACCGGCGAAGCCCCACCTCGCGTCGAGCGGCCGCGCGAGTCCCGCGGCGACGACGGCGAGGCCGGACGCGAGCGTCACGAACGCGAGGAGCGGAGGGCGGCCGGCCGGGAGGAGGGGCATCTGCCGCGAGGTCGCCGCGAGGGCGAGGGCCTGCGCGACGGGGACGAGGAGCCACGCCGCGAAGGCTCCGTAGGTCACGTCGACGAGGTTCAGGAGGAGCCACGAAGAGAGGGCCGCGGCGACGAGATAGGCGGGGGAGAGAAGGAGCCAGTATCCCAGGAACCGCCTCATGCCCCGGCCACCTCCTCCAGGGCACGGCTTCGTGCCGCCGCGAGACGCGTGGTGAGCTCCGTGGCGAGGCGCTCCCGGTCCGTGCGGCCCATCCCGGCCGGAACGGGCAGGGGCTCGCCGACGACGACGACGACGCGCGAGAAGGGGAGCGGGAGCCAGATCCTCGACCAGCTTCGCTTCAGGACGAGGCCTCGCCGGGCCGCCGCTCCCACGGGGCGGAGCGGGCGACCCGTCCGCGCCGCGCAGACGACGGCTCCGCCCTTGGCGACGCCGGACGGGCCGAGGGGCCCGTCGACGACGAGGGCGAGGGGCCCGTCGTCTCCGGGAAGACCGTGGAGGAGCTGCGCGAGCGCCTGCGCTCCGCCCCTGAGAGTGGCGCCTCGGACGACCCGGCCCCCGAGGGACGTGACGACCTCCGTCGCCCAGTCGCCGTCTCGGCCGGGTGCGACCAGAGTCGTGAAGCGCGCCCGACCGAGGACGCCCGCGAGGGCGAGAGCGTCCCTCTCGCAGATGGCGAAGACCTCGGGGCCGAACGGGTAGGTGGCGGGGGTCACGCGGGACCCGTCGGGGAGGATTCCCTCCAGGCGAAGCGTCCGGTGGAGGAGGCCGTAGATCCGGCCGAGCGCGCGGGCGAGCGAGCGCGGTGGCGAGCGGCGGATCTTCACGCCCGCACGAACGCGAGGCAGGCCGTCTGGCCGCCGAACGCGAAGGAGTTCGAGAGCGCCGCCCGGAGGTCGACGCGCCGGGCTCCCTCCGGGACGGTGTCGATCTCGCACTCGGGGTCGCGAAGCTCCTGGTTGAGCGTGGGGTGGACGCGTCCGTCCCGGAGCGAGAGCGCGGTGACGATCGCCTCCACGGCGCCCGCGGCCACCGTGAGGTGGCCGATCATCGATTTCGTCGAGCTGACGGCGACGCCGTCGAGCCGCGAACCGAAGACCGCCTTCATCGCCCGGACCTCCACCCGGTCGCCTCCCGGCGTCGAGGTCCCGTGCGCGTTGACGTAGTCGACGTCGTCGGGCGAGAGCCCGGCGTCGTCGAGGGCGCGGCGCATCGCGAGGGCGGCCCCGAGGCCCTCCGGGTGGGGGTCCGTCACGCGGTAGGAATCGCACGCGGAGCCGAATCCTGCCACCTCGGCGAGGACGTCCGCACCTCGCGCGCGGGCGTGCTCACGCTCCTCGAGGACGAGGAACCCCGCCCCCTCTCCGAGGACGAAGCCGTCGCGCGCGCCGTCGAACGGGCGGCTGGCGCGTTCGGGCGCGTCGTTGCGACGGGAGAGAGCGCCGAGCAGGCAGAACGACGCGAGGCCCATCGGGTAGATCTCGGAGTCGGACGCGCCCGCGAGGACAACGTCCGCTTCGCCGCGGCGAATCCAGCGAAAGGCGTCGCCGACCGCCTGGGTCCCGCCCGCGCAGGCGGTCATCGACGCGAGGAGAGGGCCGCCGATCCCCGCCGCGCGCGCGAGGTGCGCGGCGAGCGCGCCCGGGCTCTGCCGGTCGGCCGCGTGAGGGAGGAGGCCGAGGCGCAGCTCCTCCGCGAACGCCTTCCCGTCGAAGCCTCCCCGGGCCGCTCCCGCGGCGGCGGCTCCGAAGACCTCGGCGTGACCGTAGGTCCCCATGCCCGTCGCGAGGGAAAGGCCCGCGGAAGCGGCCCAGGGGCCTCGCGGCGCGAGGCCGGCGGCGGAAAGCGCCTGCGAGGCCGCTTCGGCCGCGAAGTCCCAGATCCTCCCGCGCCCGCCGAACTCCTCGCCGAGCACGCTCGCCGGGGCCCCTGCGGGGGCGAGCGCCTCGGCGGCGATGCGCGTCGGGTAGGAGGACGCGTCGAAGCGCCGGATCGGGCCGATGGCGGACCGTCCGGCGAGGAGGTTCTCCCAGAGGCCGGCTGCGCCGGCCGCGCCCGGCGCGACGAGTCCGGCCCCGGTCACGACGACGCGTCGGCGCGTTCTCATTCCGGCGACGCGGCTCCTCCCGAGAGGCGCTTCTCCAGGTACTCCACAACGGTCCCGACGGTGATGAGGCGGGGGAGGTCCGAGCGCGTGGGGCGGTCCGGGACGCGATCCCAGCGGAACCCGGGCCTGCGGACTTTCAGCTGCGCGAGCCGCTCGGCGAGCGCGTCGGGGTCGTCACCGACGCCGTCGAACGACCCCTGCCAGATCTCCTCCTCTGGGATCTTCAGGCCGAAGTCGCTCTCGAGGCGGAAGACGATGTCGAGGAAGTCGATCGACTCGGCGCCCAGGTCGTCGACGAGGGACGCGTCGAGAGTCACCCGCTCGGCGGGCTGGTCGAGGGCGTCGGCGACGATCGAGAGGACGCGGGATTCGATTTCCGAAGGGGACGGGTTCATGCGGCACTCCGGGCCGCCTCATCGGGCGGCAGGACCAGTAAGGCCGAGGCTTCTCCGGCAGGTCCCATGGCGACGGCCGCGACCGGGCCGGCGAGGCCTTCGGCGAGGGAGAGGACGAGTGCGGCCGGCGCGTGCGCCGCGAGGAGATTCCCGGCGAGGCGCTCGAGCTGGCGGGAGGGGGCGGGCGTCGCGTCGGCCGCGAGCGCGGCGAGCCGGGTCCCCGCGGACAGGGCGTGGGCACCCACCTCGCCGAGGAGGCGGGCCCCGCGCGCGAGCGCGGCCTCCCGCTCCTCGAAAAGGACGACGGCCGCCCCTTCGGCGGGAACGAGCGGAGAGGGGCCCGAGAGGAGGCCCTTCTGCTCGAGCGCGGCGAACGCGAACGGGTGGACGGCGGAGTCGGCACCACCGGCGAGGACGGCGTCGGCGCGCCCTTCGGCGATCCACGCGGCCCCCTCGACGATCGCCGAGAGACCCGCGGCCCACCCCGTCATCACGGTGGTGTTCGGTCCGCGCGCCTCCCGCTGGATCGCCACGTGGGCGCTGGTCATGTTGGGGAGGTGGACGAGGAGCCAGAGAGGGTTGAGGCCCGCGAGGGCCGCCTCGCCGAACGCGTCGGTGTCGCGGGCCGAGAGGGCCGGGTCCTCCGAACGCGCGAGGGCCGCGGAGAGCTCCTCGGCGCCGAGGTCGGAGCCGCTCGTTCCGATCGAGACGCCGAGGCCGTCGCACGGCCCCGCGGGGAAGCCGGCGTCTTCGAGCGCCATCGCGGCCGCGCAGACGGCGAACCGCGTCCTGCGGTCGCAGAGCTTCAGCGCCTTGGGAACGCGGAAGTACGCGCGGGGGTCGAGGCCGCGCACCTCGCCGGCGAGCGGCGACGCGAACGGGCTCGCGTCGAAGAGCGTGGCGGGAGCGATGGCGCACCGGCCCTCGGCGAGCGCCAGCCGCGTCGCCCCGAGGCCGGTGCCGAGGGGTGTCAGGAGGCCGAGGCCGGTGACGACGACGCGCCGCTCCCTCACGTGCCCGGTCCGTCCCGCCCCTCGAGCGCCGCCACCTTCTCCTCCAGCTCCCTGAGCCGGCGCAGGAGCTCCGGGAGCCGCGCGACGATGGGGAAGACACGCCGGGCCTCCGCCGCGGGAAGCGCGGGGGCGCCGTGCCAGATTCCGGGGCCGATGTCGCGGTGGACTCCCGCCTGCGCGCCGACGACCGTCCCCTCGGCGAGGGTGACGTGGTCCGCGATGCCGGACTGGCCCGCGAGGATGCTGAGGCGCCCGACCTTCACGCTTCCGGAGAGGCCCGCCTGCCCGATGACGCAGCAGTGCTCGCCGACCTGGGTGTTGTGGCCGACCTGGACGAGGTTGTCGATCTTCGTCCCCGCCCCGATTCTCGTAGCGCCCACGGTCGCGCGGTCGACGCAGGAGTTCGACCCGATCTCCACGTCGTCGGCGATCTCGACGGTCCCGATCTGCGGGACCTTGTGCTGCACTCCGCCAGCGTCGCGCTCATAGCCAAAGCCGTCGCTCCCGATGACGCTTCCCGCGTGGATCCGAACGCGGCGTCCGACCGTCACGCCGGGGTAGAGGATGACGCCGGGAAAGAGAACCGAGTCGTCGCCCACCCTCGCGCCTTCTCCGACGACGGCGAGCGGGTGAACGCGGACGCGCGCGCCGAGGCGGGCCCCGGCCTCGACGACGGCCCCGGGGCCGACCCAGACCCCTTCTCCCATCTCCGCGCCCGGGTCGACGTACGCGCGGGGATCGACTCCCGGCCCGCGCGCGTCGTCGGGCGCGAAGTGGGCGAGGAGAGCGACGAACGCCCGGCGGGGGTAAGGGACCCGAACGATGGAACGCCCCGGCGCCTCGGTCCCTGGCGGGACGACGAGGGCCGATGCCCGGCACGAGGCGATCCCGGCGAGCGCCTTCCGGTCCGCGAGGACGGCGAGCGCGCCCTCGCCCGCTTCCTCCGGAGGCTCGAGCCGGTCGATCGGAGTCTCCCGGTCGCCGTCGATCTCGCCTCCCAGGAGAACGGCGATTTCGCCGAGCGTCGTCTTCCTCACGTGCCGCTCCCTTCCTCCCGGACGATGGCGCCGCCGAAGGCCGCGCCCCGCACGGGGCGCCGCTCCGCGGCCGCCAGGACGGCCTCAGCCGCCCGCGCGTCGCTGCCGCCCGCGAAGAGGAGGCGCGACACCTCCCCGAGCGCCTGCCGCTGCTCCTCGAGGAGAGAATCGTCCTCGAGGAGCCGCACCGCCGCGGCCGACAGCGCAAGGCCGCTGGCCCGGTCCTGGATGTGCTCGGGAATCGCGCGCCGCCCGAGGACGAGATTCGGGAGACCGACCGTGTCGGAGTCGATGAGGCCGAGAGCGATCGCGCTGCGGACGACGCCCATCGTCAGGGCGGCGAGACGGTAGGCGATGACCATCGGCGTTCCGATGAGGGCGGCTTCGAGGGAGGCGGTCCCCGAGGCGAGGATCGCGAGGTCGGCCGCGCGGAGCGCGTCGTGGCCGCTGGAGGTCGTTCCGAGGACTCCCCCGAGCCCTCGGCGGGCCACTTCGGCCTCGATCCGGGGCGCGAAGGCGGGATCGGCGACAGGGAGGACGAAGCGGACCATTCCGTCCCGCTCGTGAAGGAGCCGCGCGGCGTCGAGGAGGACGGGGGTGAGCCGGCGCACCTCGAGCTCCCGGCTGCCCGGAAGGATCGCCACGAGCGGTCCGGCGGGGAGTCCGAGGGCCTCGCGGGCGTGCCGTCGTTCCGCTTCCGTGGCGGGCCGCAGGACGTCGCCGAGGTAGTGCCCGACGAATGTCGTAGACGCCCCAGCGGCTCGCCAGACGCGTTCCTCGTCGGGGAACGACGTCAGGATCTCGTCGAAGCTCGGGGCGAAGACGCGGGCGAGCGAGCGCCAGATCCAGACTTGCGGAGGGAAGTACGAGAGGGTCGGGACCCCGCGGGCCCGAAGCCATCGACCGAGTACCACGTGGAAGACGTCGTTGGCGATGAGAACGGCGGCGTCGGGCGGCGAACCCGCGACGCGCCGGCGCAGGGACGCGAACGCGCGCGCCAGGCCCGGAACGACCCGGAACGACTCGCTGATCCCGACGGTCCCGAGGGCGTTCGTGCTCCGGAGGAGCTCGACGCCGGCCTCCGCCATCCGCGGGCCGCCGAGACCGAAGAAAGCGAGGTCCGAACGACGCGCTCTCAGCGCGCGCACCAGTCGCGCGCCAGCGACGTCTCCCGACACCTCTCCGGCGCTCAGGAGGATCCTCACGCGGTGCCCTTCCTTCGCGCGCGGAGACGTTCGGCGGCCTCGAAGAGAGCGAGTTGGGCGAGCGGCACGGCAACCGCGTGGAGCGCGAGGAGCCTCGTCTCCGGGTTTCGGTCGTCGACCGCCCGCGCCACGAGGACGCGCGCGGCCACGAACGTCCCCGAAAGGAGGAGGAACAGGCCCAGCCGGCGCTTCATTCCGCGGAGGAGGATAAGGCGGTCTCGACGAGGCGGCCGAGACCCGTCTCGCGGAGGATTCCCGCCCTCCACGCGTCGAATTCGGCGGAACCCGAGGGCCTCGAAACGAGGTGAAAGACGAGCCTCGCGTCGGCGACCCTCTCGTCGCCGACCGAGGCGCGGGTCCGTGCCGTCCAGACGTCCTCGCGGGTCTCTTCCAGGTCGGCCTCGAGCCGGATCTCGTCGCCCGGACGGACGAGGCGCCGAAACTTGGCCCGCTCGACCATCATCAGGAGGGGGAACCGGTCCGGCCCGACCTTCGTGGCGAGAGCCCACCCGGCCGCCTGCCCCATCGACTCCGTCAGGAGGACCCCCGGGACGATCGGGAATCCGGGGAAGTGATCCGCGAAAACGGGGTCATCGGGGCGGAACGTCTTCAGCGCCGTCGCACCTCGCCCTGGCTCGACCGAGAGGAACTGGTCGACGAGGACGAACCGCACGATCGGGGGGGCCTCAGAGGGCGGTGGCGGTCCCGCGGAGGAGCTTCACGCCGAGAGCGACCACGGCCGCGGCGAAGAAGAAGAGACCGAAGGTCGAAGCCGACGGGACGACGGCGGCGGCGGCCAGCGCGGCCCCTGAGAGGGGCGGGCCGGTCGATGTCGAGATCCCGCCCACCTCCTGGACCGTGATCGTGTCGGGCCACCCGTCCGCGTCCGTGTCCGTCAGGGGGAAGTAGATCTGCGGCGTCGTCGCGGTGGCGACGCCGAGAAGTCCGGCGCCGCTCGTCGTCCACGGCACGGTGATGAAGTCGGGGCGTCCGTCTCCCGTCGTGTCCCGCGGGACCAGGCTCATCCGGGTCTGGGGGACTCCGGTCCCTTCGACCTGCATCGTCTCGTAGATCCCGTCCGCGTTCTGGTCGAGGAGCTGGCCCGTCCCGCTGGCCGAGGAGGCGAGGGCGCGCGCTCCGCCGGCGGCCGCAGGCGGGACGTACGGAGTCTGGGTGAACGTGAAGAGGGTCCCCGCTTCGTTCGAGAAGAGCGACTGAACGGTGCCGTCCGGCCTCGTGCGGTAGGCGGAGATACCCTCGGTCTGGTAGACGGTCATGCACGGGGTCTCCGTCCCGGTTCCGGGGATCCCGGATGGGAGCCCGACGACCTGGGTGCAATCCGTCGTTTGCCGCTGGGGGTAGCCCATTCGCTCGCCCGCCTGCGGCACTCCATCCCCGTTCATGTCGAACCAGATCTGGCTGCTGGCACTCCACGGACCGGGTCCGGCGGACGGTCCCGGTGTGGGCGTCGGTGTGGGCTGAGCCATCAATGCGCTCGCGGAGAAAAGGAACGCGAGCGCGGCAGTGGCGGCGAAGCACGAAGTGGTTCGGCTCATTCGGGCCCTCCAGATTCCGGGAACGGTCTTGAGTGCGGCAATTGTAGCAAGTCCGGAAAACGCCAGGGGCGTCGGATCGGGCAGATCGGGGCAAGTGCTCCGGCGCCTTCGCTAGACTCGGCCGCCGTCCCATGAGCCGCAGTCACCTTTCACAGGAGCGTTTCGCCCCCCGCGCGGCGTTCGCCCTCGCGGCCGCGGTCGTGGCGGCGCTTCTCCTGCTCGCGCCGCGAACGACGCTCTGGGACCGGGACGAGTCCCGTTTCGCGCGCTCGGCGGTCGAGATGCTCTCGTCCGGCGACTTCCTCGTCCCGACGTTCGCAGGCGAGCTGCGGCCGCACAAGCCGCCCCTCCTTCCGTGGCTTATGGCCCTCTCGACGAGCGTCCTCGGCCCCACGGAGGTGGCCTTCCGCCTCTGGTCCGCGCTGGCGCACGGTGCCTCCGTCCTCCTGACCTTCGCCGCCGGCCGGCGCCTTGCGGGCGGGACGTCCCCGCTCCTCGGAGCGGCGCTGCTCGCCCTGTCGCCTCTCGCCCTCCTGGAGGGGGCCGCCGCGACGGCCGACGCCCTCCTCCTCGCCGGGCTGACGGGAGTCCTCGCGGTCTTCGCCGACGCCGCGACCGGCGGCGTCCGGCCCCGGCATCTCGTCCTTGGGGCGCTGGCCTCGGCGGTCGCGCAGCTCGCCAAGGGGCCCGTCGCGTTCGCGCTTCCGCTCCTCGGCCTCGGCGGGGCGCTCCTGCTGGTGCCGGGGGCCTTTCGCGAAAGACGGCGCCTCGCCGTTCTCCTGGCGGCATCCTCGATCCTCGGCCTCCTGCCGGTTCTCGGCTGGGGACTCCTCGCCGACGCCGCGACGAACGGCCGCCTCCTCTCGGAGGCGATCGGGACGCACGTGATTGGCCGGACGCTCGCGCCGATGGAAGGCCACGGGAGCGGACTCCTCGTGGGGCCGCTCTATTACGGCGCCGTCCTTCTCGTCGGCTTCTCCCCGTTCACGCTCTTCCTGCCCTCCGCCTGGGCCCGCGTCCGGTCGGGCGGCGGGCTCGCGCCCGGGGCCCGCGCGATCCTCCTCGGAAGCGTCCTCGCCCCGCTGCTCCTCTTCAGCGTCGTCGCCACCAAGCTCCCGCACTACCTCCTTCCGGCGTTCCCGGCCCTCGCCCTTCTCGCGGCCGAGGCCGCGGGGGCGGGCGAACGACGCGGTCTCGTCGCCGGCGGGCTCCTCCTCGCTCCGGTCGTCGTCGCGGCGCTCGCGGCCCTCACCGCGATCGTGACCGTCCCCCCGCTGGCGGCACTGCGGGCTCCGGCGGCCGTGGCCATCGTCGCGATCGCGGCGGAGGTCGCCCTGGCTCTGGTGCTTCTGCGGTCGGGACACACGCGAGCCGCCGCCGCGACGCTTCTCGCGGGGACCGCTGTCGCGCTCGTCGCGACGGCGGGATTCGGTCTTCCCGCGCTCGAGAGGTGGAAGCCGGTTCCCCGCCTCGCGGCCGAGGCGCGGCGTGCCGTGGGCGACGCCCCCGCCGCGACGCTCGGGTTCGAGGAGCCGAGCGTCTTCGTCTATTTCGGTCCGGGACCCGTGGAGCGCCTCGCGAGCGAGGCGGACGCCGCCCGCTGGGCGCGCGGCGAAGGCCCGGGACTCCTCGTCACGACGCGAGCCGGGCTCGAGCGCCTGGTGGCGCGCGAGGGCCTGCTGCCCCTCGTCCCGGTGGCGCGGCAGGGAGGGATGAACGTCTCGAAAGGGGAGCCCGTCGAGCTGGTCGCTCTGGCGCGCGGTGGACCGTGGACGATGGCCCCGCGGTGACCGACGTCGTCGCGCGACGGGACGACGCCGCGGAGACGCCGCCGCTCGGAGGTCTGCCGTCTCCCGAGGGACCGTCCGTGAGAGAGCCCGGTCTCTCCCGGTTTCACGGCTTCGTCCTCGGTGCGTACGGAGTGGCTGCCGGGGCGGCGGTCGCCGCGGCGCGGATCGCGCTCCTTCGCGGGGCCGGAGCCTCCGAGCGGGCGGAGCGCCTCGGCACGGCGCCGCCACCGTGCGGTCCGGGGAGGCTCCTCCTCCACGCCGTTTCGGCCGGGGAGATGACCGCCGCGTCGGCCCTCGCGTCGGAGATCGAGCGGACGTGCGGGGTGAAGCTGCTGCTGACGACCGGGACGAGAGAGGGGCGGATCGTGGCCGAGCGGATTCGCGAGACGTGCCGCGCGGTCGAGGCGGTCGCGTTCCTGCCGTGGGACCGGCCGGGCGCGGTGCGCCGGTGGCTCGCGCGACTCGCTCCCGCGGCCGTGGTGACCGTCGAGGCCGAGCTCTGGCCCGGGCTCTTCCTCGGGGCACGGTCGCTCGGCATCCCGGTCGCCGTCGCGAGCGCGCGGCTCCGGCCGGGCGAGGCGTGGCGGTACGCGCGGGCGGGCCCGTTCTTCCGCCCCGTCGTCGACGCGGTCGCGTGGATCGGCGCGCGGACGGAGGAGGACCGCGAGAGGTTCCTCGCGATCGGCGTGAGCCCCTCCCGCGTCGAGGTGACCGGCGATCTGAAGCTCGACGCCCCGACGCCGGCCGCGGCGCTGCCGCCCGGGTGGGAAGCCTGGCTCGCGATCGGCCCTCCTCTCCTCGTCGCGGCGAGCACCCACGCTCCCGAGGAGGAGCTCCTCCTGGCGGCCGTGAAGAGGCTGCGCGGCGAAAGCGCCGAGGTCCGGCTGGCGATCGCGCCGCGGCACGTCGCGAGGTCGAGCGAGGTCGAGCGCCTCGCCCGCCAGGCCGGCTTCGGGACGTGCCGCCTCTCGGGCCCTCCAGGCCCCGCTTCGATCCTCGTCGTCGACACCTTCGGCCTGCTCTCCTCGCTCTGGCCGCACGCCGCGATCGGTTTCCTCGGCGGGACCTTCGCTCCGGTCGGCGGGCACAGCCCCGTCGCGGCCGCGGAGGCGGGCGTGCCGCTCCTGGCCGGGCCTTCTCTCGAAGGGGTACGCGACGTGGCCGACGCGCTCCGACACGCCGGAGCGCTCGTCGAGGTGGGCAAGGACGGGGCCGTCGAGGAGCTCGCAGCGGCGTTGGCGCGGCTCCTCTCCGACGATGGTGATCGCCTTCGCCGGGGCGAGGCCGGGCGCCGCGCTCTCGGTTCCCTCCGGGGCGCCGCCGCGCGAACGGCGACGAGGATCCTCGGTCTTCTGGCCTCGGCGCGGCATACCGGGCCCGAGCCCCTCTGACGGCTCCGACCCGGATTCGCGGGGACGACCCCGCTCACGCTCACGTCGCGCGGTTCGCGACGGGCTCGACCTGATCCGCGAAGAGCGCCCGGAAGGGGAGACACGACTCCAGCAGGCGCGATGCCGGACCGTCTCCCGCGACGCGGCCGTCGACGAGGACGATCACTCTCGGGTATCGGGCCACGGTGGAGAGACGGTGCGCCATCACGATCACCGTCCGTCGCGCGAGCCACGGCCCGAGATCGTCGAGGAGCCGGCCCTCCGTCTCGCCGTCGAGCGCGCTCGTCGCCTCGTCAAGGACCAGGACCGGCGGGTCGGTGAGGACGGCGCGCGCGAGGGCGATCCTCTGCTTCTGGCCGCCCGAGAGGTTTCGTCCGGCCTCGAGCAACGACCCGTCGATCCCGCCGGGGATCGCGGCGACGAGGCTCTCGAGGCCGCAGAGGCCCAGCGCCCCGACGACCTCGCTCCGCGACGCCTCCGGGCGCCCGAAGAGGACGTTGTCCGCCAGCGTCCCCCGGAAGAGGAACGGCTCCTGCTCGACGAGCCGCACGGCGCGCCTCAGGTCGCGAAGGTCCGCTTCGCGAAGCTCCACGCCGTCGAGCGCGAGCCTCCCCACGTCCGGAGAGAGGAAGCCCGCGAGCATCGCCGCGAGAGTGCTCTTCCCTCCGCCGCTGGCCGCGACGACGGCGACCGTCTCGCCCGGCTCGACCCGGAGGTCGACTCCCTCCAGGAGCGGGCGCGACGGCTCGTGGCGGAAACCGACGCCTTCGAGCGCGAGCCTCCCGCGCACGGGCCGCGGGAGGGGCGTCCCGCCCTGCCGTTCGAGGAAGCCGAAGTCGATCACCTCGTAGACCCGCGCGGCCGCGGCGAGGGTCCGCTGGAGCGTCGCGTGGACGTCGGCGAGACGCCGGAGCGGCTCGACCGTCCGCGCGGCGAAGAGGCAGAACGCCAGGAGACCGGCCGGTGTCAGCTCGTTCGCGAGGGCGAGCCGGCTTCCCCAGCCGATCGCACCGAGGAACCCGAGTCCGGTCACGAGGAAGATCGAGGCGAGGACCGTCGCGGACCAGAGCTCGGCGGAAAGGACGCTCCGGCGATAGGTGGCGTTCGTCGCCGCGAAGCGATCCGCCTCGCGCCCGGCGGCGTCGTATCCCTGGATGGTCGTCAGGCCCGAGAGCTGCTCGGAGAAGACGGCGTGAAGCTCGCCCAGCTTCCTCTGGGCGACGCTCCCCTTGCGCCTGACGACGCGTCCCAGGCGGTCGAGAAGGAGTCCGAGGAGGGGGGCCAGGACGACGGCCCCGAGAGCGAGGCGCCACTCGACGAAGAAAGCCACGGCGATCGAGCCGAGGGCGTCGAGGCCGTCGCCGACGAGCCTCTTCAGCAGTGTCTCGACGAACCCCGAGAGGCTGCTGGCGTCCGAGAAGACCCGCGAGAGGAGCTCGCCGGCCGGGCGGCCTCTCACCTCGAGGGCCCGGCTCGCGAGGACCCGCCGCGCCGCGCGGTCGCGCAGGCGCTCGAGGAGGCGCTGGTTGACGCTCGCCGCGAGGTAGCGCGAGAGGACGACCGCCGCCGCGAGGAGGAGGGTCGCGCCCGCGGCCTCGAGGAGAAGGGCGCGAACGGGGAGGAGTGAGCCTCCCGTGAGCGGCCCCTCCAGCCACTCCTTCACGAGCCAGGTCAGGAGGAGCTGGGCGCCGGCCATCGTCGCGAGCGCGACCGCCGCCCCCGCGAATCGCGACCGCTCGACCGCCGCGTCCCTCGCGATCCGAAGGAGCAGGCGCCGTCCGGCACCTGGTGCCAGGATCCCGTCGCTCACGCCGGAAGACTCGCGGGTCGCTTGCCGCGTCGGCCCGCCCGCCGCAGCAGGGAGCGCGCCACGCGCCTCCAGTGCCCCGCCGTGGTTCGGGCCAGGCGGAGCGACTCGCGCGGGTCGACGAAGAGACGGGCGGCGATCCTCCCGTTCTTCCGCGCGTTGCGCCTCGCCTGGCCGGCCTGGTCGGCCAGCCAGCGACCCAGCGGCCAGACCTCGACGACGATCTCCTTCTCTCCCAGGCCCGTCCACGCCACGTAGCGCTTGTGCCCGTCGGCGACGAGCCATTTCCCGAAGAGCCGCACGACCGAGACCGGCGGGAAGAGGTCTCCCGCGCGCATCCTCTCGCGATACCCGCGAATCACCTCCGCGGCGTGCGTCAGCTCGAGCAGGTCGACGACCTCCTCGATTCGGAGCACCCGTGTCGGGTGGGCCGCACGCGCGGCGTCGAAGCCCCTCGGGCTCCCGGAGGGCGGGAAGCTGTCCACCGTGGCCGGACCATGCCGTTCCGCCACGGGGTCCGTCAAGGCCGCACCGGGCCGGCGGGGGGCGCCGTCGGCCGGCCTGCTAGGCGAGGTCGATCTCGCGCGACGAGCGGTGGAAGCCCCGCTTCGAGTCGCGCGCGAAGGCGCCCAGCTCGTCCGCCAGAGGGTCGCCGAGCGCCTCCAGCTTCTCGAGGGCCTCCGCCAGCGGAAGGCCGGAGCGCAGGAGGAGCCGGTAGGCCTCCTTCAGCGCCTTCAGCTGCGAAGCCGTGAATCCGGCCCGCCGGAGGCCGACGACGTTCAGGCCGCGCGCGCGGGCCGGCACGCCGTCGGTGATCACGAAGGGCAGGCAGTCCTTGATGACCTTCGTGTTCCCGCCGACCATGGCGAGGCGCCCCACCCGGCAGAACTGGTGCACGACCACCCCGCCCGAAAGGAAGGCCCGTTCGTCGATCCGTACATGTCCGGCCAGCGCGACGTTGTTCGCCAGGATCACGTGATCGCCGATCACGTCTTCGTGGGCGACGTGGGAATACGCCATGAGGAAGCAGCCGGAGCCGACGCGCGTCACGCCCCCGGGAGCCGTCGCGCGGTGGATCGTCACTCCCTCACGGATCCGGTTGTCGTCCCCGATCTCCAGGCGGCTCGGACCTCCGTCGAAACCGAGGTCCTGGGGCTCGCCGCCTAGGATCGCTCCCTCGTGGACGCGGTTGCGAGCGCCCATCCACGTGTATCGCTTGACGACGCTGTGGGCGCCCAGCTCGCATCCGTCGCCGATGCCCGTCCCGGCCTCGACGACCGCGAAAGGGCCGACCTCCACCCCGGTCCCGAGTCGCGCGCCGGGATCGACGAGAGCCGTGTGGTGCCGTCCCATGCGGCCGGGATTCTAGTTTGCGTCCGGCCCGGACGAGGCGAGCTACGGAAGGAATTGCCGAGGCCCGGAAGGAGGTGAGACAGTCGCGCGGGAGGCGGTGTCCTGCGGATGCGCCGGAGGAGAGGCGGGGACGGTGGGGCATGCTCGGGGAGATGACGACGAAACGATGCCGTTTCCCGGCCCTCGGGACCCGTGCCGAGCGCGGGCGCACGTGAAGCCGACCCTTCTCGTCGACCGCTGGGACGCCTCGCGCGGAGGACAGGAGGGATACCTCGTCGCGCTGGGCGGTGAGCTCGTGCGGCGAGGAGTCGGCATTCGGGTGCTCTGTCGCGAGGGCGCCGGGAAGGGCGACGGGACCTCCGTCGAGGCGCTCGTCCCCCCGGGAGGAGGCGTCTTCGGCGAACGGCGTTTCCTGGCGGCCGCCGCTCGCCGCCTCGAGGCCGGAGAGGGGCCCGTCCTCGCGCCGAGGCTGGTCCCGTTCGCGACGCACGTCCAGCTGCACGGCGGCCTCTTCGCCGACGCCCTGGAGGCGGAGCGCGAGTCGATGGAAGGGGTGCGGCGCGCGCTCTTCGACGTCGGGACGGCCCTCAACGGGCGACGCCGGCTCCTCCTTCGCCGCGAGAGGGAGGCGCTCGCGGGCGCCTGCCCGAAGATCATGGTCTGGACGGAGGCGCTGAGGAGCCGCCTGCGCGTCCTCGGCGTTCCCGACGGGGCGATCCGGGTGGCGCCGCCCGGCGTCGATCTCGACCTCTTCTCGCCGGATCCGGACGGCTTCCGGCCGAGAGCCGCGGAGTTCCTCTTCCTCGCCCACAACCCTCGCCTGAAGGGGTTGCGTACCGCGTTCGAGGCCGTGGCCGTCGCGAGGCGGCGCGGCCTCGCCACCCGGCTCTCCGTCGTGGGGCGGGTGCCTCGCGACGGGTGGCGGCGTATCGCCGCTCGCTTCGGGGTCGCGGAGGCGGTGTCGTTCGAAGGCACGCTGTCTGCGGCGGACGTCGTTCTAAAGCTCCGCGCGACGACCGGGCTCCTTCACCCGACGTTCCTCGACCCCTGCTCGCTGGCGTGTCTCGAGGCGGCTGCCTGCGGGGTGCCGGTGATCACGACCCGGAGGAACGGCGCGGTCGAGAGGCTTGGACCGGCGGGGGCGGCGCTCGTCGTGGACGATCCGCGGGACGTGGAAGGGCTCGCGCGGGCGATGGAGGAGATCGCGGAGCCGACCCGGAGCGCGGAGCTGCGCGAGGCCGCCCTCGGCCTCCGGCCGTCGCTCGACGCGCAGCGTCACTTCGACGACGTGGTCGACTGGCTCGGCGTCGGCTGACGCGGCGGCGTCCGAGCCGTGTGGACGACGGGGTTTGCCCCCCTCGAAGCGGCGTCAGCCGCGAAGGAACGGTCCCGGCGCGAGGGAGAGGGCGCGGAGCCGGATCGCCTCGCGCAGGCCGGGGGCGAGCCGGGCGCGGGATCGGAGAAGGCCGCGGCGTGCGGGGGCGAGGAGCCGTGGCGGGAGGTCCCACTCCGATTCCAGGCGCGTGAGGATCGCGGCCACAGCCTCGACCTCGAGGGCCTTCTTCCGGCTGATCCCGCCGGTGTGGACGCGGTAGCGGACGAGGGGCTCGGGGTGCCCGACGAGGACGTGCGATCGCGCCACGCGGAGCCAGAGCTCGTAGTCCTGGGCCAGCTCCGCCCTGTCGGGGAAGAGGCCGGCCCGTTCGAGCGCTTCCCGGCGCGCGAGGACGGAGGAGAGGGGGACACAGTTCCCTCGCAGGAGCCGGGCGAGGTCGACCCGCGGGGGAACGTGCCGGGGCCACGTGCCCCCCTCGTCGCCGAAGCGCCGTACGGGGCCGAAGACCAGCCCGGCGGCTGGAACGGCCTCGAGAGCGGCGACGTGAGCATCGAGCCTGCGGGGAAGCCAGAGGTCGTCGTCGTCGAGGAAAGCGACGAGGGGGGACGAGACGCGGCGGAGCGCCTCGTTCCGCACGGGGCCGGGCCTTCCGCAGAAGGCGAGGGGAACGTGCCGGACGCCGGGCGCGCCCGACGCGGCGACGACGCGAGCGGTCTCCGCCGTGCCGCCGTCCTCAACGACGACCGTCTCGACGTCGCGGAACGTCTGCGCCGCGACGGAGGAGAGGGCCTCGGCGAGGAGCGCCGGCCGGCGATGCGTGGCGATGACGACGGCGACGCGAGGCACGTCCGAGGTTACTCCGAGAGGTCGACGACGCCCGCCGCACGCGAGGCGAGAATGCGGCCCTTGAGGCTCCTCGTCGTCAAGCTCTCCTCTCTCGGGGACGTCGCGCACGCCGTCCCCTCGGTGGCGGCCCTCGCGCGGCGCTTCCCGCGCGCGGAGATCGACTGGCTCGTCGAGCCGTCGGCGGCGCCGTTCGTCGCCGAGCTGCCGTGGGTCGCGGAGACGGTCGTCGCGGACGTCCGAGGGGCCTTCTCGGCGGGCTGGGCCGAGCTCTTCGCGGAGCGAGAGCGCGTCGCCGCGCTCCTCGTCGAGAGGCGCTACGCGATCGTCGTCGACCTCCAGGGGCTCCTCCGCTCCTCGCTCTGGACCGTCTGGAGCGGGGCGGACCGCCGCGTCGGTCGGGGCCGCTGGCCCTGGCTGCACCGCCGGGTGCCGATGTACGACCACCGGCGGACGCCTCACGCGATCGAGAACACGGCGCGCGCGGTCGAGGCGCTCGGGGCGTCGGTTCGCGAAGGCTGGGAGGAGGCGCAGCGCGGTCTCGCCCCGCTCGCCGCGCGGCTGCGCGCCGCGGGGACCCGGGACGCCGAGCGGCTCGGCCTTCCGCCGCGGTTCACGGCCGCGTTCCCCATGTCGTCCGGTCAAGCCCGTTCGATCCCTCCAGAGTGGCTCGAGAGCTGGCCCGGCCCGCCGCTCGTCCTCCTCGGAGACGAACGGCTCGCCGGCTATCGGCCTCGCCGGGAGGGGATCCTGAACTGCGCGGGAACGATGCCGCTCCTGGGGAGCCTGGGGCTCGCCCTCGCGGCGGAGCGAGTCGTCACCGCGGACACGGGGCCCGGGCACATGGCGGCCCTCCTCGGCGCCGATCGATCGGGCCCGTGACCCCCGGAGCCCCGCGCGATCGGCGCGCCGTGCGGCGGCTGCGAGGGGAAGCGATGCCGGAAGGCAGCGCGCTGCCTCGCCGACGCCTTCGGGATCGCGGGTGTGCGCTGAAGCGCGCAGGCTGCCCGCCCTCTGCGATGATTCGCCGCCCGGAGGTGCCCTTGTCCGCTCCCGTCCGCGCGGTCCTCTTCGACATGGACGGCGTCCTGGTCTTCTCGGAGGACGCCTGGTTCTCGGTCTTCAACGAGACGCTCACCTGCTTCGGCCACCGGCCCGTCTCGCGGGCCGAGTTCGACGCGATCTACGGGAACGGCGCGGCGGCCGACCGGGACGCCTACATGCCCGAGCGCTCGGTTGCGGAGATCGACTCGGCCTACGCGCGGCTTTTCGAGGAGCACCTCGCCGAAATTCGCCCGAACGCGGCGGCCCCGGCCGTTCTCGCCGAGCTCCGGCGTCGGGGGATCCGGACCTCGGTCGCGACGAACACGACGGCGCCGCTCGCCCGGCGCGTCCTCGCGCTGCACGGCCTGCTTCCGCTCCTCGATGCGACCGCGTCGGCCGACGAGGCGGGAGCGGGGAAGCCCGACCCCGCCGTCGTGCGCCTCGCCGCGGAGCGGGTCGGAGTGCCGCTCGAGGCGTGCCTGTTCGTGGGCGATTCGCGGTTCGACGCGGCGGCGGGCGCCGCGGCGCCGGTGCGGTTCGTCGGCCTCGGTCACGGCGGCGCCGAGCGGATCGAACGGCTGGGCGAGCTCCTCGATATCGTCGGGATCGACACCGCTCCGCTAAACTCCCCGGTTTGATGTCCGAGAAGATCAGGACCGGCATCGCCGGCTGCGGCTACCTGGGGCGCCACCACGCCCGCATCCTCACCGAGCTGCCCCTTTCCGAGCCCGTCGGGTTCGTCGAGGCGAACGACGCCACCGCCGCCGAGATCGAGTCGAAGCACGGCGCCTCGGGGCTCGTCCGCTGCCGCTCCGTGAAGGAGCTCCTCGAGAGGGGCGCTTCCGCGGTCATCGTCGCGACGCCGACGTCGACTCACGCCGAGGTCGCCGAAGAGCTCCTCTCGGGCGGCGCCAACGTGATGGTCGAGAAGCCGATGACGGTGACGCTCGAGGAGGCGGATCGCCTCATCTCCATCGCGCGCGCGAAGGGGCGCGTCCTCCAGGTCGGCCACATCGAGCGGTTCAACCCGGCCGTCGTCGCGGTCCTGCCGCTCGTCACGGAGCCGAAGTTCATCGAGGCGCACCGCCTCGGCGTCTTCGTGCCGCGCGCGCTCGACGTGGACGTCGTCCTCGACCTCCTCGTCCACGACCTCGATATCGCGCTCGAGATCGTGAAGAAGCCGGCGACGGCGATCCACGCGGTCGGCGTCCCGATCCTCTCGAAGAAGGTCGACATCGCCTCGATCCGGATCGAGTTCGAGGGAGGCTGCGTCGCGAACCTGACGGCCTCGCGCGTCTCGACGGAGAAGACCCGGAAGTTCCGCTTCTTCCAGCCCGACTGGTACTTCTCGATCGACACCCAGAAGCGGGACGTGACGGCCTATCGCCTCGACCGGACGAGCGGCCCGCCGCGCATCATGGAGTGGCCGGTCGAGGTCGTGCCGACCGACCCGCTGACCGCGGAGGACGGGGCGTTCCTCGAGGCGTGCCGGACCCGGACGGAGCCCGCGGTGACGGGGGAGGCCGGTCGGGCGGCTCTGAAGCTCGCCCTCGACGTCCAGGAGGAAGTCGCCCGGAGGATCGGTTGAGGAAGCGGATCGGCCTCGTCGGCGGCTCCGGCCTCTACGCCCTGCCGGGCCTCGTGGTCGCGGAGGAGCGGGCGCTCGAGACGCCGTTCGGCGATCCCTCGGACGCATTCGTCCTCGGGGAGCTCTCCGGGGTGCCGGTCGCCTTCCTCGCCCGGCACGGGCGGGGCCACCGTTTCCTGCCGTCGGAGGTGAACTACCGGGCGAACGTCTGGGGCTTCCGGAAGCTCGGCTGCTCGTACCTGATCTCCTCGTCCGCCTGCGGTTCGATGAAGCTCGAGTACCGGCCGACGGACATCGTCCTGCCGGACCAGCTCCTCGACCTGACGAAGGGGCGGACGTCGACCTTCTTCGGCGAAGGCTGCGTCGCCCACGTCTCGTTCTCGCACCCGGTCTCGGAGCACCTCCTCGGACTCCTCGCCGCGGCCGCGAAGGAGACGGGAGCCGTCGCCCACCGCGGCGGGACCTACCTCTGCATGGAAGGCCCGCAGTTCTCGACGCTCGCTGAGTCGCGTCTCTATCGCTCCTGGGGCGTCGACGTCATCGGGATGACGAACGCGACGGAGGCGAAGCTCTGCCGGGAGGCGGAGATCGACTACGCGACGATGTGCCTCGTGACCGACTACGACTGCTGGCACGAGGAGGAGGCGCCGGTCTCCGTCGAGGCCGTCCTCGCCGTCCTCCGGAGGAACGCCGAGACGGCCGACCGCGTCCTCGCGCGGGCCGTCGCCTCCCTCGACCCGGATCGTCCGCCCGACTGCGACGGCGCCATGCGCCACGCGGTCCTGACCGCGCCGTCGGCGATCCCGCCGGCCGCGCGCGCGCGCCTCGCGCTGCTGATGGAAAGGTACTGGAGATGAGCGAGAGCCCGAAGGTCGTCGTCACTGGCTCGGTGGCGTTCGACTACCTGATGCGCTTTCCCGGCAAGTTCCAGGACGTCGTCGTCCCGGACCGGATGCATCGCCTGTCGGTCTCGTTCCTCGTGGACGAGATGCGGCGCGTCCGCGGCGGCGTCGCGCCGAACATCGCCTACGGTCTGGCGCTCTTCGGGATGACGCCGGCGATCTTCGCGACGGCGGGGCAGGACGCCGCCGACTACCGGGCGTGGCTCGGGGCGCAGGGGTGCGACGTCTCCGGCATGAAGCTCTGCGACGACGTCTTCACGGCGTCGTTCTTCGTCTCGACGGACGAGGAGCAGAACCAGATCGCGACGTTCTACGCCGGAGCCATGGCGAAGGCGTCGGAGCTGACGTTCCGCTCCTTCGCGCCCGGCTCGGTCGCTCTCGCCCTGATCTGTCCGAGCGACCCGACGGCGATGCGGCAGCACGCGGCGGAGTGTCGGGAGCTCGGCATCCCGTTCGTCTACGACCCGAGCCAGCAGGTGGCCCGGCTCGACGGCGACGACCTGCTCGCGGGCCTCGAGGGGGCCGCGATGCTCATCGGCAACGAGTACGAGCTCGGCGTGATCGAGAAGAAGACCGGCCTCTCGGAGGCGGAGCTCGCCGCGAAGGTCCCCGTCCTCGTCATCACGCGGGGCGAGGAGGGGGCGACGATCGCCCTCCGCGGAGGCTCCCCGGAGGAGCCGGGGGGCGCCCGGACGGTCCGGGTCCCCGCGGCCAAGCTGCGGACGGAGGCCCTCGACCCGACCGGCGTCGGGGACGCGTTCCGGTCCGGGCTCGT
>JAKPXO010000110.1 GCA_029567505.1 Acidobacteriota bacterium | reverse complement strand
CACGTGCAGGGCTCGTGGGTGACGCAGGGGAAGAAGATCGGGCAGGTGTCGCTCTTCTTCGGCGCCGACGACCTCGGCTCGATCATGATCGAGGAGAACGTCGTCGCCGCCGCCGGCGCGCACAACCGGATGACGCGGGACGACATGGTCGCCCTGATCCGCGACGCCGGCTTCACGCCGAAGCAGCGCGGCTCGGTCTACGAGCGCTGCGCGGCCCCCTGCTGCACGGCGCTCTGACGCCCTTTCGGAAGGCGGCGCGCGGGGCGGCGCCGCTCCCGGTCAGCGGGGGGCGGCCGGAGCCTCGAGCGCCTTCTTCGCCGCCTTCCCGAGCTGCGGCTCCTTCGTCTTCCGGGTGACCTCGACGTAGAGCGCGCCGACGGCGCGCGGCCCTTCCGCCAGGGCCTCGACGAAGCGTTTCGTCCCCGCCCGCCGGAGGATCGTCTCGGTCACCTTCGCGCCGACGACCGGGGCGTGGCGGCGCCAGAAGTCGCCCCTGGTCGTGACGGAGAGGAACGCCTCCCGCCGGGTCTCGGCGGACGACTTCGGGTCGAGGAGCGTCTCGCAGGCGGCGTTCCAGCGGGCGAAGCTCCTCTCGATCGGCTCCTCGAACATCGTGCCGAGCGGGTAGAACTCGTCGGGGATGAGGAAGAGGGTCTCGGGTCCGTCGTTGACGGTCCGCGCGAGGAGCGTGTCGAAGTCGGGGCCGGTCTCGCCCGGCCAGCCGGGCGGCTGGCGGAACGGGGCGAAGAGCCTCTTCCAGCTCTCAGCCGCCGCCGCGCGGAGGAGGGAGAGGACGGCCTCGCGCGGGACGACCTCCGCCGGCCCTTCCGGAGCCAGGAGCGGCAGGTCGGCGAAGAGCCAGATCGTCTCGCCGTCCTCCTCGGCGACGACGTCGTCGAAGCCGCCGAGGCCGAGGAGCGGGACGAGGACGAGGCGGGCGGAGACCGGCCGCGACGCCGGGAGGAGCGCGGCGATGCGGCGCGCCTGGACGAGCCCCCCGGGCGTCCCCTCGGTCTCGAGCGCGTCGAGCACCTTCCCGAAGGTCGCGGCACGGCGCGCGTAGCCGGAGAGGAGCGGGTCCGGCGTGCCGGCGGCGACGGAGACGAGGCGGCCGAGGAGGTCTTCCGGGTTGCCGCCGTCGCGGGAGAAGGCGACGGAGAAGGCGCGGGAGGCGCGCAGCCTCCGGAGCGCCGCCGGCGCGTCGGGGCCGCCTCCGAGGAGGACGAGGACGTCCCGGGCCGGCGCGACGTCGACCGAGGCCCGGACGTCGTGGACCGTCGGGAGCGTGACGTCGACCGGCGGGCCGGAGGCCGTCCCGGCCGCCGGCGCCACGGCGAGGGCGAGCGCGAGCGTGGCGCTAAGCAAGGATCGCCTCGCAGGCCGACGCGACGTCGGCGAACGTCTCGAACACCACGTCGGCCCCGGCGTCGCGCAGCTCCGCGACGCTCGTCCGGCCGGTGGCGACGGCGACGACGCGGGCGCCGAGGGCCCGCCCGCACTCGACGTCGGCCCGTGCGTCGCCCACGACGACGGTCTCGGACGGGGAGAAGGGGCGCCCGGTTGTCTCGAGCGCGCGGGCGAGCGCGATCGGGCCGAGCTCGACCCGCCTTCGCGCCTCGTCCCCGAAGACGCCGAAGCGGAAGTGCTCCCAGAGGCCGGCGGCCGAGAGCTTGATCCTCGCCCCGCGCGGCATGTTCCCGGTGAGGAGAGCGGGGACGACGGAAGCGGTGGCGGCGACGCGGGCGACGACCTCGGCAGCCCCGGGCTTCAGGACGGGCGGCTCGGCGGCGAGCGCCTCCTCGAGGAGGTCGAGGTAGAGCTCGAGCGCGGCGGGCCGGCGGGCGGCCACGAGGTCCGCCGGGACGCCGGCGCCGGTCATCAGATCGGAGACGATGACCGGGTCGAGCTTCCCCTCGAAGCGGTACGAGGCGAGGTCCCCCTCCGTCCCGAACGTCCGCCGGAGGGCCTCTCCGAACGCCGTCAGGCCGCGGCGCCCCGAGGAGAGGAGCGTGCCGTCGACGTCGAACAGGACGAGTCTCGAAGGGCGTGCGTGCATCGGTTCGGTCAGGCCTCCGGCCCGATTGTAGGGGGCCGGTGGGCGGAGCCCCCGTGCTAGCCTCCCGGCGCGACACGCGCGGGCCGGAGGAGCGGACGGCCGGAGGGAGCGGAAGTGGCGGAGCAGAAGGCGCTGGGCGGGAAGACCGTGATCGTCACGGGCGCGGGGCGCGGAATCGGCCGCGCCATCGCGCTCTCGGCCGCCCGGGCGGGGGCCTCGGTCGTCCTCGCCTCGCGGACGGAGGAGCAGCTCCAGGAGGTCGTCCGCGAGGTCGCCGCGCTCGGCGGCGCGGCGGCCGCCGAGCCGTGCGACGTCCGCCGGGCCGCCGACGTCGAGCGCCTCGTCGCGCGCGCCGTCGCCGAGACGGGACGCGTCGACGCCGTCGTCAGCAACGCGGGGGTCTTCGTCTGGAAGCCGTTCGAGAAGCTGACCGAGGAGGAGTGGGACACCGTCCTCGACACGAACCTGAAGGCGACCTACCTCCTCGTCCGGACCGCCCTCCCGGAGCTGAAGAAGAGCCGCGGGCGGATCGTGAACGTCGCTTCGATCCACGGAACGGCCGGCGACGCGAACGTCGCCGCGCACTGCGCCGCGAAGTTCGGCCTCGTCGGGCTGACGAAGGCGCTTGCGCTCGAGCTCCGGCCGGCCGGCATCGCGGTGAACGCCGTCTGCCCGGGCTCGACGGAGAACCGGTCTCGCAACCTCGAGCCCGTTCCGCACGAGAGGCCGCTCGAGGAGAAGCTCGACGCCTTCGACGTGGCCGAGTCGGTCGTCTTCCTCCTCTCCCCGGCGGCGGCGACGATCACCGGCGCGGTCCTCGACGTCTGGGGGGGGACGCGCGTCGAGGTGAAGGCTTGAGGAATCCGCCTCGCCACGGGCGGCGTAGCTGCCATGGAGCACAGAGTGGCGACGTCTAGAGCAAGGGTCTTCGCGTCCACCTCGGGAGGGGCCGACCTCTCGGATCTCTCCGGACCGTTCCTGATGGCGCTCCTCGGCGGGGCCGAGTGCGAGGCTGAGGAGCTCCTCCGGGGAGCCCGGTCCCGCGGCGCCGACACGGCTCTCCTCGTGCGCGACCTCGTCGTCCCCGCGCTCGCGGAGGTCGGACGGATGTGGGCGCGTGGGGAAGTGTCGGTCGCGGAGGAGCACCTCGCGACGGCGCTCGCCACGCGCGTCGTGGCGCGCTCCGCGGGGTCCGCGACGCGGCCCGCGGGACCCGGCCGGCCGCGCATCCTCCTCGCGTGCCTCGCCGGGGAGTTCCACGACGTCGGCATCCGGCTCCTCTCGGACGTGGCCCGCGAGAGCGGCTGGGAAGCGGAGTCGCTCGGCGCGAACGTGCCGCGCGAGTCGCTCGTCCGATTCGTCGCCCAGCGCCGGCCGACGGCCCTCGCCCTCTCGGTGTCGCTGGCGGAGCACGTTCCCGAGGCGGCGCGGACGATCGCGGAGGCCCGGGCCGCCGTGCCGGGCCTGACGATCCTCGTCGGGGGACGCGCCTTCTGCAAGGACGTCGACCGGGTCCCCCTGACCGGCGCCGACGCGGGGCTCTGTGACGCCGTCGCCTTCCGCGACTGGCTCCGCACCCGGGCCGCGGAGGCGAAGAGAGACTCGGCCGCGCCGGACGGAGCGCCCGCGGCGACGAGCCTCCCCGCGGAGATGCCCGCCTCCCTTCGCCGGCGCTGCTCCCACCCGCGCTGAGCCGCCTCCTGCTACAGTCCTTCCCGGTCCGCTCGAGCGCCTGCCCGTAGCTCAGCTGGATAGAGCATCGGCCTTCTAAGCCGAGGGTCGCCGGTTCGAGCCCGGCCGGGCAGGCCAGCCTATTCATGCGGGTTCCCGCCCCTTTTGCGTTTCGTCCCGGCGGGGGCCGCGTCACCAGAACGCGACACCAGGAGCCGGCCGGAGGCCAGTCTTGAGACGGAATCCGCGGCCGGGAGGAGGTCCTCCGGCCTGACGTGCGCGTACCTGGCGGTCATGGAGATCGAGCTGTGACCGAGGAGGTCGCGGACGTGCCGGTCACTCGCCCCGGCCGCAGTAGCCCAGCTGGCGGCGGCGTGCCGGAGGTCGTGAATCCGGAGCTCGGGCCGGACGCGCGAGAGCTGGCGGGCCAGCCGGAACGCGCGCTCGACCTTCGATTTCTCCCACGGGGCCGGCTTCGCCCCGGCGGGGGCCGGACGCCTGAAGACGGGCGTCTTCCCGATCCCCCTCGGCTGCCGCTGGAGGAGGGCGCGGAGCTCGGGGGTGAGGGGGAGGACCTTCGCCCGGCTGACCTTCGGCTGAAAGATCGTGATGCGGTCGGCCTTCCAGTCGACGGCGTCCCACGTCAACGCGAGGATCTCTCCGAGCCGGGAGCCGGTCAGGAGGGCGGCCTCGAGAACGTCCATCGCCTGGCGGAGCCGCTGGCGGTAGGCGTGGGAGGCGTCTCCGTCGGGTTTCAGCCCGGCGCCGTGGCGGCGGCCGGAGCCCTTCGGCGCGGTCGCGTCGGAGATGACGGGGCCGAACGTGCGGATCTTCGCCCGGTGACGCTCCCACGTCTTCACGTCGTCGAACGCGGTCCGGAGCCGCTGCCATTCCTCGGGCAGGAAGAACGTCTCGACCCGCCGCTCGG
>JAKPXO010000088.1 GCA_029567505.1 Acidobacteriota bacterium | reverse complement strand
CGCGGTGCGCGAGGAGTACGGCATCCCGCGGGACGACAGCCGCAAGCTGCGCGACTACCCGACGCTCGCGCTCGTCGTCCGCTTCGTCCACGACAACCGGCCCGACCTCGCCGCCGCGGCCGCGACGCCCGCGGCGAGCGTCACGCCGACGCCCGCGCCCGCCTCCGACCCGGTCCTGGCGCGGGTCCTCGCGATCGTCACGGAGAAGACGGGCTACCCGTCCGAGATGCTCGACCCGGAGCTCGACCTCGAGGCGGACCTCGGCGTCGACACGGTCAAGCAGGCCGAGCTCTTCAGCGCCGTGCGCGAGGAGTACGGCATCCCGCGCGACGACAGCCGGAAGCTCCGCGATTACCCGACCCTCGGCCACGTCGTGCAGTTCGTCTACGACAACCGGCCCGACCTCTCGCGGCCCGCGGCCGCCGCGCCGGCCGTGGCGACGACCGTCCCGACTCCGATCGCCCTCGCGGTCGCACCGTCTCTCGCCCCCGTCCCGACGCAGGCCGCCTCGGCATCGTCCGCCGTTCCGTCCCCGCAGCCCGCGGGTCCCGCCTCCGACGGCGTCCTGGCGCGCGTTCTCGCCATCGTGACGGAAAAGACGGGGTACCCGGCCGAGATGCTCGACCCGGAGCTCGACCTCGAGGCGGACCTCGGCGTCGACACCGTGAAGCAGGCCGAGCTCTTCAGCGCGGTGCGCGAGGAGTACGGGATCCCGCGCGACGACAGCCGGAAGCTGAGGGACTACCCGACGCTCGGCCACGTCGTCCGCTTCGTTTACGACAACCGCCCCGACCTCGCCGCCGGCGGGACGGCCGCCGCGCCCGCCGCTCCGGCGCCGGACGGCCCGTCCGCGTCGGTCGCATCCGCCGCGTCCCGATCGCCGCTCGGCTCCTTCGCCGAGGCGGCGAAGGTCCCGCGGCGGGTCGTCGTCCCCGTCGTCCGTCCCGCACTGCCGGCCTGCAAGGCGACCGGCGTCGCTCTCGGCGCTGGCGCGCGCGTCGCGGTCATGTTCGACCGCGGTGGCGCCGCCGAAGCGCTCGTCGAGCGGCTCCGCTCCCGCGGCGCCGACGTCCTGACGCTCGAGCACGGCGCCGCCGCCGACGCGCTCGCCGAGCGCCTCGCCGAGTGGACCGCCGGCGGGCCCGTCCACGGCCTCTTCTGGCTGCCGGCGCTCGACGCCGAGGGAGACCTCCGCGCGATGGACCTCGCGGCGTTCCGCGAGGCGCTCCGCGTGAGGGTCAAGAGCCTCTACACCTCCGCGCGCGCCCTCTACGGTGCCCTCGGCGCCCCCGGCACGTTCCTCGTCTCGGCGACCCGCCTCGGGGGCCGGCACGGCTACGACGCCGCCGGCGCCGTCGCGCCGCTGGGCGGCGCGGTCTCCGGCTTCACGAAGGCCTTCAAGCGCGAGAAGACCGAGGCGACGGTCAAGGTCGTCGACTTCGGCGTCGATGCCGCGCCCTCCGTCGTCGCGGACCTCCTGATCGAGGAGGCGCTTCGCGACCCGGGCTGCGTCGAGGTCGGCTACGCCGACGGCCTCCGCACCTCCGTCGGCATGCGGGAGCTCCCCGTCGAGGACGGGACGCCCGGGATGCCGCTCGGCAGGGAGAGTGTCTTCCTCGTCACGGGCGCGGCCGGGAGCATCGTCTCGGCGATCACGACCGACCTCGCCGCCGCCTCGGGAGGCACGTTCCACCTCCTCGACCTCCTCCCGGAGCCGGACCGCAACGACCCCGATCTCGCGCGCGTCGCGACCGACCGGGACGCCCTGAAGAAGGAGATCTTCGAGCGGCTCAAGGCGAAGGGCGAGCGCGCCACGCCGGCTCTCGTCGAGAAGGAGCTGACGCGCCTCGAGCGGCTCGCCGCCGCCCTCGACGCGATCCGCGCCGTCGAGGCCGCGGGTGGAACCGTCCACTGGTACGCGGGCGACCTCCGCGACACCGCGCGCGTTCGCGAGATCGTGTCCGACGTCCTCGCGCGGAGCCCGCGCGTCGACGTCCTCCTCCACGGAGCGGGGCTCGAGATCAGCCGCTTCCTCGTCGACAAGGAGCCGAAGGAGTTCGACCTCGTCTTCGACGTCAAGGCCGACGGCTTCTTCAACCTCCTGAGCGCCCTCGGCGAAACGCCGATCGCCGCGACCGTCGCGTTCTCCTCGGTCGCCGGGCGCTTCGGCAACGGCGGCCAAACCGACTACAGCTCCGCGAACGACCTCCTCTGCAAGCTCTCCTCGAGCTTCCGGACGACGCGCCCCGGCACGCGCGGGATCGCGCTCGACTGGACCGCCTGGGGCGACATCGGCATGGCGACTCGCGGCTCGATCCCGAAGATGATGGAGCTCGCCGGGATCGACATGCTCCCCGCCGCCTCGGGTATCCCGATCATCCGGCGCGAGCTCGTCTCCTCGTCCTTCGCCGGCGAGATCGTGGAAGGGCTTCGCCTCGGCATCCTGACGAAGGAGTGGGACGAGACGGGGGGCCTCGACCCGGAGGCGGCGCCGGTATTCCCGGCAGGTCCGATGACGGGGCGTCTCGCGGCGTTCCGCCTGCACGCCGGCCTCCTCGTCGAGACGGAGCTCGACCCGAAGGCGCAGCCCTTCCTCTTCGACCACCGGATCGACGGCACCGCCGTCCTGCCGGGCGTGATGGGGATCGAGGCGTTCGCCGAGGCGGCCGTCGCGCTCCTCCCCGGCTTCCGCGTCTCCTCCGTCGAGGACGTCGACTTCCTCGCTCCGTTCAAGCTCTATCGCGACGAGCCGCGCTCCGTCGTCGTCGAGGCGGTCCTCCGCCCGACGGGCGACGCCGTCGAGGCGGAGTGCCGTCTCGTCGGCCGCCGGGTCCTTCCAGGCCAGGCCGAGCCGCAGGAGACGGTCCACTTCCGCGGCCGCGTCCGCCTGGATCGGGGCGAGGCGAGCACCGAGGCCTTCGCGGCGGCGCTCGAGCGGCCGGGGGCTGCGATCGCGGTCTCCGAAATCTACTCGGTCTACTTCCACGGCCCGGCCTACCAGGTGCTCGAAGGGGCCTGGAAGAACGGGTCTGGGGTCGTCGGCCTCTTCGCCGACCCGCTCCCGCCGAACCACATACCCGACGCGCCGACCGTCGTCGCGCCGCGCCTCGTCGAGCTCGCCTTCCAGACGGCCGGCGTCTACGAGCTCGGCACGGCGGGCCGGATGGGTCTCCCGCTTCGCGTGGAGCGGGTCCGGCCCCTGCGGCCGCTCGAAACGGGGGCCGGCCGGCTCCACGCCGTCGTGACGCCCTCGATCTCGGGCGACGGCAGCTTCGACGCCCGCGTCGTCGACGCGGACGGGAACGTCCACCTCGTCGTCGAGGGGTATCGGACGGTCGAGCTTCCGGGCGGCGCCCCGGCCGACCGGCTGGCGCCTTTCCGGGACGCGATGGCCTGAGACGTCCCTTTCTCCGCGGGGGCGGCCTTCGGGCCGCCCCCGCGGGTTCTCGTCGGGAGGAGAGATGAAACCTCATTTCCAGCGGGTCGCCATCGTCAACCGCGGCGAGGCGGCGATGCGCTTCATCAACGCCGTCCGCGAGTTCAACCAGGAGCACGGGACGGCGATCCGGACGGTCGCGCTCTACACCGATCCCGACCGGCGCGCCATGTTCGTGCGCGAGGCCGACGAGGCCTACTCCCTCGGACCGGCGACGGTCTCCTCAGGGGACGGCGAGAGGAAGGTCGGGTACCTCGACTACGCCCGGCTCGAGACGGCGCTCGCCACGGCCGGCGTGGACGCCGTCTGGACCGGATGGGGCTTCGTTTCCGAGCACGCGGGGTTCGCCGAGCTCTGCGAACGGCTCGGCATCGTCTTCATCGGCCCGCCGCCGGACGCGATGCGAAGGCTGAGCGACAAGATCGCCGCGAAGACGCTCGCCGCCGAGGCGGGTGTCCCGGTCGTCCCGTGGAGCGGAGCCTCGGTTGCCGGGCCTGCGCAGGCGGCGGAGGCCGCAGCCGCCCTCGGATACCCGGTCGTCGTCAAGGCGGCCGCCGGCGGGGGAGGGCGCGGCATCCGCGTCGTCGCTTCGCCCGACGAGATGCCCGTCGCGTTCGAGAGCGCCCGGAACGAGGCATTCCGCGCCTTCGGCGACGCGACCGTGTTCGTCGAGAAGCTCCTTCTCGGCGTCCGGCACGTCGAGGTCCAGGTCCTCGGCGACTCGTGGGGAACGACGTGGGCGGTCGGTGTCCGCGACTGTACCGTCCAGCGACGCCACCAGAAGGTCCTCGAGGAGTCGCCCGCCCCGACGCTCTCCGACGACACCGTCGAGGAGCTGAAGGCCGCGGCGCTCCGGATCGCCCGCACGGCCGGCTACCGGAACGCCGGAACCGTCGAGTTCCTCTTCGACCCGACGGCCGCCACGTTCGCCTTCCTCGAGGTGAACGCGCGCCTGCAGGTCGAGCACACCGTCACCGAAGTGACGACGGGCCTCGACCTCGTCAAGCTCCAGATCCACGTGGCGCGCGGAGGCCGCCTCGTCGGCGACCCGCCCGCCCCGTCGGGCCACGCCATCGAGGTCCGCCTCAACGCCGAGGACCCGGACGCCGGGTTCGCCCCGTCGCCGGGGAAGTTCCTCCATTTCCGGCTCCCGACCGGTCCGGGCCTCCGGATCGACCGCGGTGTGACCGAGGGTGACACGGTGGCGCCGGAGTTCGACCCGATGATCGCGAAGCTGATCGCGCGCGGGGCCGATCGGGGCGAGGCGCTCGCGCGCCTCCGCCGCGCGCTCTCGGAGAGCGCGGTCGTCCTGGACGGCGGGACGACGAACAAGGCGTTCCTCCTCGAGCTCCTCGACCGGCCCGAGGTGAGGAGCGCAGAGGTCGACACCGGCTGGCTCGAGCGCTGGACGGCCGAGCGGGCCGCGGAGGAGCGTCCCCATGCCGCGATCGCGCTCCTCGCCGCTGCCGTCGAGGCCTACGACGACGAGCTCCGGGTCGAGGAGGAGAAGTTCTACCAGTCGGCCGCGCGCATGCGCCCGGAGATCCGGAAGGAGGTCGGGCGGACGATCGAGTTCCGGCACCGCGGGCAGAACTACAAGCTCCGCGCCTTCCGCCTCGACCGCCACGACTACCGCGTGGAGCTGGACGGCGCGAAGTGCGAGCTGCGCGTCGAGCCGCTCTCGCGGTACGAGAGGTGGCTCCACGTCGGCGGCGTCCGATACCGCGTCCTCTGCGTCGTCCAGGGGCTCGAGCACCTCGTCGAGGTC
>JAKPXO010000068.1 GCA_029567505.1 Acidobacteriota bacterium | reverse complement strand
CGATCTTCCTCCAGTACACGGGCCCGTTCTACGTCCTCGCGCTCGGGCCGTGGCTCCTGAAGGAGCGCTTCCGGAAAGAGGACGCCGTCGCGATCGCGGTCGCCCTCGGCGGAATGTCGCTCTTCTTCGTCGGCCGGCTCGACGGCGGCGATCTCGCGGGAAACCTCCTCGCCGTCGTCTCGGGGCTCTTCTTCGCGCTCACGGTCGTCCTGCTACGCCGCGACCAGTCGCGGGACGCGATGGCCTCGGTCTTCCTCGGGAACGTCCTCGCCGCGCTCCTCGCCCTCCCGTTCGCCTGGGGGAAACTCTCGCTCGACACCCGCGGGCTCGGCGTCATCGTCTTCCTCGGCGTCGTGCAGATGGGCGTCGCCTACATCCTCTTCGTCCGCGGCCTCTCGGTCGTCCCGGCCGCCGAGGCCTCGCTCATCGGGATGCTGGAGCCGACGTTCAACCCGCTCTGGGCGTTCCTCGGCCTCGGGGAGCGCCCCTCGGGGTGGGCCCTTCTCGGCGGCGGAATCGTCCTCGCGGCCGTCGCGGGCCGGACGCTCTGGGGAGCGCGGAGGGTGCGGTAGCGGGTGCCGCGGCGCGCTCCGCCGGAAATCAGCGGCGCCGACGCGGCGACGCGGCGCCCTTCGCCGGGCGGAACGCGGGGAGGAGCTTCCAGCGCGGCCCGGCGCCGCAGAAGGTCTCGACGTCGACCTCCTTCACCCGCTCCAGCAGGGCGCGGTCCTCCGCGACCCGCGCGTCGTCGCGCACCCCGGCGAGCGCGGCCTTCCTCCAGACCGAGAGGGCCGCGCGCTCGTCGAGGCGGTAGAAGACGATCTTCCCGGCCTTGCGCACGAGGAGGAACCCCGCCCGCCGGAGCTCGGAGAGGTGCGCCGAGACGGTGGAGGGAGCGAGGGAGAGGACGGCGGTGAGCTGGCAGACACAGCACTCGCCCCGCTCGAGGAGGGCGAGGATCCGGAGCCGGGCCGGGTTCGCGAGAGCCTTCGTCACCGTCAGGGTGCGGCCGAGCGGCGTGTCCATCTGACCCGACGGTAGACCCGGAGCCGAAAGGGCGTCAAGGATCGGGAAGCGAGAAGCCTCTCGAGACGAGCACCTCGCGACCGCGCGGGGAGAGGAGCGCGTCGCGGAGCGCACGGGCGCCGACGAGGTCGCGCGCGTTGCGGAGGACGATCCCTCCCTGGTCCATCCGGGGGTAGGCGTCCGGCGCGACCTCGGCCCAGCGTCCGGACTCGCGCATCCGCGGCGAGAGGACGAGGGAGAGCGCGAGGATTCCGGCGTCGGCGGCGCCGCTCTTCGCGAACTGGGCGGCCTGGGCGACCGACTCCCCGAGGACCAGCTTCTCCTGTACGCCGCTCCAGACGCCGAGGCGTCGTATCGCGGCCTCGGCGGCGCGGCCGTACGGCGCGTGCCGGGGGTTCGCGATGGCGACCTTCCGGACGGAAGGATCGAGGAGGGCCCGGAGGCCGAGCGCTCCGACGTCGAGCCGGGACTCTGAAGGGACCCAGACGGCGAGCCGGCCGACGGCGTAGAGGAAGACGGGTCCGTCGGCGAGCCCCTTCGCCGCGAGCCGGCGCGGGTAGTCGGCATCGGCCGAGAGGAAGAGGTCGAACGGCGCGCCGTTCTCGATCTGCGCGTGGATGCTGCCGGAGGAGCCGTAGATGACGACGGGGCGGATCCCGGCGATCGATCGGGCGGCGGCGCGGAAGACGTCGTCCAGAGCGAACTGGAGGTCGGCCGCGGCGGCGACGCGGACCTCCCGCGTGCGGCCGGGCTCCGCGGGTGCCGCCAGGGCGCAGGCGAAGCCCGCGGCGAGGAGCGCGAGGACGCGGCGCAGCCGCGGCCTCCTCACGCTTCCGCCGGAATCGGCGCGGCGCTTCCGGGAGCGCCGGCGCCCCCGGAAGCCGAAAGGGAGAAGGGGCGGTCCACGACCGGATGCTAGCGCGCGCCGAGGCGGCCGGCCTTCACACGTATGCCTTAGACTCCGCGACCGGGATGAAGAGGCGAGGAGAAGAGGCCCGGGAGGGGTCCCGTCCGTCGCCGGGTCGCGGAGCGCTTCTCCCGAGGCTCGGCTGGCTCCTCGCCGTGCTCCTGTTCCTGGCGTTCGTCGCGGGCCTCGTGAGGCGCGGCCGGATCGAGCAGGCCGGGGAGCAGGTCATCCGGATGCTCTTCGTCCCCTCCGTCGAGCAGGGGACGCTCGCGCGCCGCGGGAACGAGCTCGCCGAGTTCGTGCGAAAGGACTCCGGCCTCGTCATCCGCTCCGCCGTCCCGACGAGCTACGCCGCGGTCGTCCAGGCGCTCGGCGTCGGGCAGGCCGACATCGCCTGGGTCCCCGCCTTCGCCTACGTCGTCGCGAACGCCCGGTTCGGCGCCGAGGCGCGCCTGCAGGTCGTCCGCGAGGCCGAGCGCTACGCGGTCGTCGTGACGCGCAACGGCCCCGGCGAGCCGGCCAAGCTCGGAGACCTCGCCGGGAAGAGGATCGCGATCCCGAAGAGCTTCTCCGCCGAGCTCCGGGCCTCGCTCGTCCCCGAGCTCGACAAGTGGTCGCCGGGCTGGAGAGAGGTGCCGGCGGAGGACGACCGCGAGGCCATCCGGCAGCTCCTCGACCGCGCCGACGTCGTCGACGCCGCGGCTTCGAGCTGGGTCTTCTCCGGCCCGAAGGACCTCGTCGGCGACGGGAGGAAGCTCCTCGAGTACGAGCGCCCCGGGACGCTCGACAAGACCCGAATCGCCTTCAAGACGGCGGGGCCCGCCCGCGAAAGGGTGACGGTCTACTACGGCTCCGTGATGACCCGCTCCGACTCGGGCGTCTCGCGCCTCGAGGACCTCGCGGGCCGGCCGTTCGCGTTCTCCGACGCGACGTCGACCTCCGGCTACATCTTCCCGCTCAACCTCCTGAACGCCGCCGGCGTGAAGCTCGGGCACGTCTACTACGCCGGAGGGCACGCGAACGTCGTCCAGGCGGTCGCGGACGGGAAGGTGGCCGGCGGCTCCTCGTTCTACTCCCCGCCCGGCAAGGTGAACGAGGTGGAGCGGACGTTCGTCGCCGACGCCCGCCACCTCCTGATGAAGCGGATCCCGACCGACGAGGGGCGCCTCGCGTTCCTCGACGAGGTCCGCGTCCTCGCGCTGACCGACCCGATCCCGAACGACGTCTGCTGCGTGCGGCGCGGCTTCCCGAAGGCGACCTGGGACCGCTTCGAGCGCTCGCTCCGGAAGTTCATCGCGACGCCCGAAGGCCTTCGCGCCTACCTCGACCTCGTCGCCTCGGTCGACGCCCGCTCGTGCGACGACTCCACGTTCGACGGCTTCCGCACGACGCTCCGGTCCGCGGGCGTCAGCGCCGTCCAGCTCCTCGAGGCCGAGGAGGAGAAGCTCCGGAAGAAGCGGGAGGGGAAGAAGTGCCCCCGCCCGTCGCCGTCGCGGTCGAGCACCTGTCGAAGGTCTGGCCCGACGGCATCAAGGCCCTCGACGACGTCTCGCTCGAGGTCCGCGAGGGGGAGTTCCTGGCCGTCCTCGGCCTCTCCGGCTCGGGGAAGTCGACGCTCCTGCGCTGCATCAACCGCCTCGTCGACCCGACGGAAGGGCGGATCGCGATCTTCGGCCGCGACGTCACGGGCGCCGAGGGGGCCGAGCTTCGCGCGCTGCGGCGCGAGGTCGGGATGATCTTCCAGCAGTTCAACCTCGTGAAGCGGCACACGGTGCGGGACAACGTCCTGTCGGGGGCGCTCGGGAGGACCGGCACGCTCCGGAGCCTCCTCCTCCTGTTCCCGGAGGCCGACCGGGCCGAGGCGCAGGCGTGCCTCGAGCGGGTCGGGATGGGGGACCGGGGCGACAGCCGCGCCGACGCCCTCTCGGGCGGGCAGCAGCAGCGGGTCGCCATCGCCCGCGCGCTGATGCAGCGGCCGAAGCTGATCCTCGCCGACGAGCCGGTCGCCTCGCTCGACCCGGCCCTCCGGAACTCCGTGATGCGGCACGTCGAGGCGCTGAACCGGGAGGAGGGGATCACCGTGATCTGCTCCCTCCACGACCTCGACCTGATGAAGCGCTACGCGACGCGCGCCGTCGCGCTGCGCGAGGGGAAGCTCGTCGCCGAGGGGAAGCCCGACGCGTTCGACCTCCCGACGCTCCGGTCGATCTACGGAGAGGAAGCCGAGTTCGGCTTCGAGGCGGCCACTTGAGGCGCGCCGCCCCCCCTCCGCCCGGGCCGGGCGCCCGGCTCCTGGCGCTCGTCGTCGACGCCGCGCTCCTCGCGACGTTCCTCCTGATGGGAGAGCTCCTCGTCCGCTCCCTCGTCTTCCCGATGGAGGAGGGGACGCTCCGGACCGCCCAGGAGATCCTCGAGAAGCTCCACTACGCGATCCTCGGCGGGGCGGGGCTCCTCCTCGCGCTCGCCTGGAACGGGGCTTCCGGCCTCGTCGGCGGGACGCCCGGCCAGGCCTTCGCGGGAGCGCTCCCAGAGGAGCCGGCCGACCGCCCCTGGGACCGGACTCTCCGCGGCTGGTTCACGCTCTTCTTCGTCGAGCTGACCTTCTTCACGGGCTGGCTCGTCACCGAGGTCGACCTCGGCACGTTCTTCACGAACTTCGACAAGGCCTCGGGCGTCCTGCGCGGCCTGCTCCACCCGTCGGGCGCGGTCCTCTTCGAGGGGCTGATCCTCCTCGCCCAGACGCTCTTCCTCGCCTTCATGGCGACGGCCTTCTCGATCCCGATCGCGTTCGTCCTCTCCTTCGCCGCGGCCCGGAACCTGACGCGCGAGAGCCCGGCGGCGAAGTTCGTCTACACGGCGCTGCGCACCCTGATGAACCTCACCCGCGCCGTCGAACCGCTCGTCTGGGCGCTCGTCTTCATCTCCTGGGTCGGCATCGGCCCGTTCGCCGGCGTCCTCGCGCTCTGGGTCCACTCCGTCGCCTCGCTCGTGAAGCTCTACTCCGAGTCGATCGAGAGCATCGACCGCGGGCCGATGGACGCGATCAAGGCGACGGGCGCCGGGACGCTCCAGGTCCTCCGCTACGGCGTCGTCCCGCAGGTCATCCCGCCGTTCCTCTCGTTCACGATCTACCGGTGGGACATCAACGTCCGCATGTCGACGATCATCGGCTTCGTCGGCGGCGGCGGCATCGGCTACATCCTCAAGCCCCGCGTCGACCTCGGCGAGTGGGGCGAGGTCGGCACGCTCGTCCTCCTGATCGCGGTGGCGGTCTGGGTCATGGACCTCGTCTCGGCGCGCATCCGCGAGCGGATCGTCTGAGGGTCGGGCCGGGAGGAGCCGGGAGCCCGGCGGCCGCCTCTTCACGCGTTCACGTACTACACTGGTTCGCGTGAAGCAGCCCCTCGAGCGCCCCGGCACCCAGAACGTCACGCTGGTCCTGCCGAAGGGCGTCCTGACGAGAGTCAAGGTCCTGGCCGCCGAGAGGGGGACGTCCATCTCGGCGCTCCTGACCGGGCTCCTCGAGCGGGCGGTGGACGACGACGACGCCTACGCGCGCGCCCGCCAGCGGGGCCTCTCGGCGCTCGACCGGCCGGTCGACCTCGGAACGCGGGGGCGCCGGCCCGCTTCCCGGGACGCGCTGCATGAGCGCTGAGCCGGCTCGCGAGTTCGTCGACACAAACGTCTTCGTCTATGCCTTCGATCGGAGCAGCGGGGAGAAGGGCGAGAAGGCGAGGGTCCTCGTGAGAGGGC
>JAKPXO010000089.1 GCA_029567505.1 Acidobacteriota bacterium | reverse complement strand
CCGGCGTCGGCGAGCGTCCCCCGCAGGGCGTTGTCGGGGTGGAAGAGCCTCGCGCGCTCGTGGACCGCCCGTCGGAGGTCCGGGTCGGCGGCGTCCTCCGGGACCCCGAGCAGCTCGTAGGCGGTCGTCCAGTCGAGCCGGCGATAGGCGTTCCAGACCGTTCTCGTCTGCTGCTCGAGGATCTCCGCGAGACGGGCGCTCGGCGGCGTTCCGGCCACCTCCAGGTTCAGGCTCTGGAAGCCGGTCGGAGCGTGCTCGTCGGGCGGCTTCTTCCGCTCGACGACGGAAACGAGGCCGACGGACATCAGCCGCTCGACGACCCGCAGGTCGAGGCAGACGTCCGCGGCCCTCTTCGTCCCGTCGACGGCGTCGAGGGCCTCCGCCTCCTCCGACGTGACGACGGCGCACTGATATCGGAGGAGGAGATCCGGAGAGAGGACGAGCTTCGCCTGGGGGTCCACCCGGGCGGCGACCCCCGCGACGGGCGGGCGCCTGCGGAGCCCCTCGAGGACGAGGCTCGCCGTCGACTGGTCGAAAGCCACGGGAAGGTCGGGCGCCGAATCGAGAGGAACCACGCTGAACGTGCCGGCGCTCCACTGGAACGTCGAGTAGAGGACCATCTCCGCGAGCGCGCGGACGCATGCGTCGGCGACGTAGGGCGCGACGGCGCCGGCCTCGCGCAGGGCGCTGGCCAGTCCGCGTCCCGGCTCGGCGAGCGCGCGCTCGAACGCGGCGAAGAGGACCGACTCGCTCGCGAGGCCGAACGTGCGGAGGAGGTCGCCCACGTGCTGCGCCTCACGGTTCGAGGAGGCCGAGACGAGCCGTCCCCTGCGGAACCAGAAGCTCCTCTCCTCCCCGCGGTGCGAGACGAGGACCTGCGCGTGCCCGCGCGAGACGTAGGCGTTCCGGAGGACCTCGGCGAGCTCCGTCTTCTCGAGCGTGCCGCCCGAGAGCGAGCCGGTTCCGGGCTTCGGCGTGTCCATGTTCGGGCGATTCTAACGGCGGTCGCCGCCGGACGACTCACGGAAGCGCTCGATTCGGGCGGCAGCCGTCTTTCCGGCCGCCGCGGCCAGGGCCTCGGGGGAGGCGGCGAGCGCGGCTTCGCCGTTCCCGAAGACGGCCAGGAGGCGCTTCACCGAGGCCGGACCAAGCCCGGGAACGGCGAGGAGGGGGCTTTGGAGCGTCCTCCGGGAGCGGGCCCGCCGGTGGTGAGAGAGCCCGAACCGGTGAGCTTCGTCGCGGGCCCGCTGGAGCAGCTTCAGGCCGGCGTTGCGTCGGGGCAGGGTGACGGGGAGCGAGCGGCCCGGGACGAAGAGCTCCTCCTCCCTCTTCGCCAGGCCGACCGCGGGAAGCTCGATCCCGACCCGGTCGAGCGCCGCGAGGGCCGCCGAGAGCTGCCCCTTGCCGCCGTCGATGACGAGGAGGTCGGGGAGGGGCTCCCCCTCGGCGCGCCGGCGCTCGTAGCGCCGCGTCACGGCTTCGGCGATGGAAGCGAAGTCGTCGGGGACAGGCCGATCGATCCGGAACGCCCGGTACTCTCCCTTCGCCGGCGCCCCGTCGACGAAGACGACGCAGGAGGCATACGTGTCGCTCCCCTGGAAGTGCGAGATGTCGAAGCACTCGATCCGGGACGGGCGACGATCGAGGTCCAGCGCCTTCGAGAGGGCGAGCGTCGCCTTCTCCCCCGCTTCGCGCGCCGTCCGGAAGCGTCGCACGTGGCTCGTCCGGGCGTTGTCCCGCGCGATCCTCACGCGGTCGAACGCGGCGCCCCGCTTCGGGGTCCGGATCGCCACCTTCGTCCCGCGCCGGTCCGAGAGCCAGGCCTCGAGCGGCTCGAGGGCCTCCTCCGCGACCTCCAGCGGAAGGTGGACCTCCCGGGGAAGGAACGTCGTCGCGTCGTAGTACTGCGAGAGGAGCGCGACCCAGAACTCCTCCGGTTCGACCTCCCCGAGCCCCTCCCAGAAGAGCTCCCTCGAGTCGAGGACGGCCCCGCCGCGGACGTGGAGGACGGAGACGGCGACGTTTCCTCCGTCGGCGAAGTCCCCGAAGACGTCGACGTCCTCCCCGGCGAGCGACTGGACACGCTGCTTCTGCGCCAGCTCCTCGACCGTCCGGAGGCAGTCCCGGTAGGCGGCCGCCATTTCGTACTGCTCGGCCTCCGCCGCGGCCTCCATCTTCGCGGCGAGGCGCGGCGTCAGCTCCTCGTTCCGTCCCGAGAGGAAGAGGACGACGTCCCGGACGGCGTCGTCGTACGCCGCCTTCGTCGTCAGTCCCGCCACGCACGGTCCGAGGCAGGCGTGCATGTCGTGGTAGAGACAGGGGCGCGGCAGCGTGCCGTCGATCTCGATCCGGCAGGTCCGGATCTGGAACATGCGCTGCACCATCTTCATCGCCCCGCGGCAGGTGCGCGCCGGGAGGAACGGGCCGAAGTAGCTGTGCCCGTCCTTCAGGACCCGCCGCGTGACGTGCGCGCGCGGCCACTCCTCCCCCGTCGTCACCTTGACGTACGGGTAGGTCTTGTCGTCCCGCAGCAGGATGTTGTACCGGGGCTTGTGCTTCTTGATGAACGCGTTCTCGAGGGCGAGCGCCTCGCTCTCCGTGTTCGCGACGACCGTGTCGATCGTCTCGAACTCCGCGAGGAGCGCCTCGGTCTTCGGGTGCTTCGGACCGGCCGCGAAGTACGACGCGAGGCGCTTCCGGATCGATCGCGCCTTGCCGACGTACAGGATCTTCCCCTTCCCGTCGCGGTAGAGGTAGATCCCGGGCTGGTCCGGATAGACGGAGAGATCGGGCGGCCGGCCCACGCGACGATTCTAGAGAGGGCGCAGGAGGGAGAGCGCCCTCAGAGGACCTTCCCGAGGTTCGACGCGATCGTGGAGACCTTCACGTAGCCGAAGAACCGGCCGCTCGCGAGGAGGCCGAGGCCGTCCGCGACCCTCGTCCGCGCGTCGCGCGCGTAGAGGACGCCGAACGCCTTCCGCATGAACTGCTGGAACGCTCCGTCGTACGGGTACCACCAGGGGGCCGACGGCGAGGAATCGAGGTCGACGCTGACGTGCTTGACGTTCACGAGCTCCCGGAGGCCGTGGACACCGTGGCTCCGTCCGATCCCGGACTTCCCGAGGCCGCCCCAGGAGGCCCGGGGCTCGCCGAACGAGAAGAGGTGGTCGTTGATCGTCACCGTCCCGGCCCGGAGCTCCTCGACGAGCTTCCGCGCCGTTCGCGTCGATCGCGTCCAGCCGGAGGCGGTCAGAGCGAACTCCGAGTCGTTCGCGAGGGCGATCGCCTCGTCGAGGGAGTCGACGACCGCGATCGGAAGGACCGGTCCGAACGTCTCCTCCCTCATCACCCGCATCCCGTGGTGGACGTCGACGAGGACGGTCGGCGGGAACCAGTTCCCCTTCGCGGCCGGCCGCTCGCCGCCGGTGAGGGCCCGGGCACCCTGCGCGACGGCCTCGCGCACCTGCGTGTCGACGAAGTCCCTCTGCTCGGCGGTCGTCATCGGCCCGAGGTCGGTCGCCTCGGCGAGGGGGTCGCCTTGCCGGAGACGCCGCGTCTTCTCGACGACCCGGGAGACCAGCCCGTCGGCGACCTCTCGTTCGACGTAGACGCGCTCGATCGAGCCGCACGCCTGACCGGCGTTCGCGAAGGCGCCCCAGACGAGGCCGTTCGCGGTCCGCTCGAGGTCGGCGTCGGCCGCGACGACGGCGGCGTCCTTTCCGCCCAGCTCGAGGACGATCGGGGTGACGTTCCCCGCGGCCTTGCGCATCACGTGCTGCCCGGTCTCGACGGAGCCGGTGAAGAGGACCTTCGCGATCCCCGGGTGCTCCAGCAGCCGGTCGACGTCGGCGCCGGCAGCCGGGACGACGTTGACGACCCCGGGAGGCAGCCCCGCCATCCGGCAAAGCTCTCCGATGGCCAGACCCGTCCGGGCCGTCGCCGAGGCGGGCTTGAGGACGACGGTGTTGCCGGCAGCGAGGCAGGCCGCCACCTCCACCATCGGGATCGCGAACGGGAAGTTCCACGGAGTGATCACCGCGATGACGCCGAGGGGCTCGTAGCGGTCGGACGCGGCCTTGTGGGCGAAGAGGAGCTGCTCGTAGTCGACCGGCCGCTCGGCGAGGAGCTCATCGGCGTGACGCGCCAGGAACCGCAGGGCGTCGGCCGCCGGGACCAGGTCGAGGGCGCGCGCCTCGGCGACCGGCTTCCCCTGCTCGGTCGCGATGAGCCGCGCGAGCTCGTCGTGAGAGCGCCGCACCGCCTCGAGGAGGGCCTCGAGGTGTTTCCGCCGCTCTTGATGGCTCCGTGCCCCCCAGTGAAGAAAGGCCTTCCGCGCCGCGGCGACGGCGGCGTCGATCTCCTCCGGCCCTCCGCGCCGGACCTCGTCCAGGAGGGCCCCGGTGGCAGGGTTTCTCGCGACGTACGCCCTCCCCGTCTCGACGTCGAGGCCGTCGATGATCGGCCCGGCCGGCGGGGAGAGCCGCCTCAAATCATCGCTCCGCGGGTGATCTTCTCGACGTGCCTGCGATAGAAGGCGACGAGGTTCTGCACGTAGTCGGTGAAGGGCGGGCAGGAGACGCCGAACCGCGCGAGGTCGGTTTCGGCCTGGGACGAGTCGTAGCGGGCCGGGTGGTCGAAGTACTCCACGGTGACGGCCGGCATCCCGAACCAGTCCTGGATCGGCTTCGGAGTGAAAAGGAGCTTCGCGAGAACCGTCGGGACCGGAACGTAGACGAACTGCTTGCCGAGCGCCTTGGCGAAGAGCTCCTCGATCTCGAACGCGGAGAGCGGACGCGGGTCGGTGAGGTGATAGGTCCTCCCGACCGATCCCTCCCAGGTCGAGAGTCGGGCGATCGCCTCGAGGACGAAGTCGACGGGGACGAGGTTCACCGGGTTCGTTCCCGTCCCGACCTTCACGAAGGCGCCGGGCGAAGGAAGCTGGCGCATGGCGTTCAGGGCGAAGTAGGGACCGTCGAACTTCGCCGTCTCGCCGGTGCGCGAGTCGCCGACGACGATGGCGGGGCGATAGGTCGCGGTCGGGAGGGCGCTCCCTTTCACCGCCTCCTCGGCCAGGAACTTCGTCTCCTCGTAGTAGTTCTTGAACGACTGCCCCACGTCCAGGTCCGTCTCGCGGTAGAGCCCGACGGCCGTGCCCGACACGTAGGCCGTGGAGACGTAGTCGAAGCGGTGCAGGTGCGGGCACTCTTCGAGGAACCCGAGGACGTTCCGCGTCCCTTCGACGTTGATCCGCATGCCGACCTCGCGCGGCACCGCGAGGTCGTAGACGGCCGCGAGGTGGTAGCAGCCGGTCAGCTTGCGGTGGAGGAGCCGGGCCTCCGTCTCCCCGATCCCGAGACCTGGCGCGGTGATGTCCCCGACGACGAGCTCGATCCGCCCGGTCGTCCCCGGGTGCGACTCGGCCAGCTGCGAGACCGAGGAGCGCGCCAGGTCGAGGAACTTCTCCTGGACGAGGCAGTGAAAGACGGTGTCGGGCTCGAGCTCGAGGAGGCGCGGGATGAGCCGCGCGCCGATGAAGCCCGGGAACCCTGTGAAGAGGACGACTCGGGACGGGGCGGGGTTCGCGCTCGCTTTCTTCCTGGCCATTCCGTGCCTCTCTTCCCGACAGTCTAGAGCGGTTTCTGCAATGCGGCGTCCGTCCGCAGTCTTTCCCGGAACGCCTCGATCGCCCGCAGCATCGCGGGCGGCCGGGCGCACTCCTCGCCGTCCAGGAAGAGGATCGGCGCGGCGGTCGTGAGCGAGCCGAGGAGGAAGCCACCGGCGAGGAGCTCGCGACGGCCGACGCCGCGGCGCTCCCCCGCCCCTTCCAGGAACGCTTCGGCCGTGACCGACGGGAGCCCCCCCGGGCCGAGCCCGGCGAGCCGCCCTCCGTTCCACGCCACGAGAGCCGTGGAGCTCCCCTCCACATAGGCGTCCCCTTCCCGGAAGAGCGCCTCGTCGCAGCCCGCCTTCCGGGCGTGCCGAAGCGCGGCGACGGCCCCGAAGTAGCTCGTCGACTTGAATCCGGAGGAGTCCCGCCGGAAACGCTCGGGCGCGGTCAGGACGCGCGAGCCCTGCCTTCGCGCGAGCGTGTTCGGCGGGATCGCGCGGACCGACGCGTCGAGGCGCCAGGAGGCCGGCTCCTCGACGTCGTGACCGATCGCGATCCAGGAGAGGCGGAGGGCGCGCTCGTCGTCGCCGTCCTGGACACCGCCGAGGGCAGCCCGGGACGCCGACTCGACCGCCTCGGAAGAGGGGGCCGGCAGCTCGAGCGCCCCGAGCGTCGCCAGCAGCCGGCGCAGGTGCGCCTCCCAGAGGACGGCGCGTCGGCCGACGAGCAGGAGCGTCTCGAAGAATCCGAAGCCGCGCTCGACGACGGGCGCGTCGTAAGGGATCGGGTCGGGGCTCATCGCACCTCGCTCGCGCCCGCCGCGGCGGCGAGCGCCCGGAAGAACTCGCGGGACTTCGTCTCCGACTCCTCCCACTCGCGGCGCGGGTCCGAGTCCCAGACGATCCCGCCTCCCGCATGGTAGGCGACGACGCCCCCGGTGACGATCGCGGTCCGGATCGCCACGTTCAGGACCGCCGTCCCGTCGCCGCGGACGAAACCGGCGGCGCCGGTGTAGGGTCCCCGCGGGGCGGGCTCGAGCCTGCGGATGAACCCGAGAGCCGACCGCTTCGGCGCCCCCGTGATCGACCCGGCCGGGAGCGTCGCGAGAAGGAGACCGGAGATTCCCTCCTCCGGCGCGAGCGATCCGGCGACCGTCGACTCGAGGTGGTGCAGGTGGCGGTAGCTCCGCACGGCGCGCAGGTCGGGAACGTGGACGCTCCCCGGCGTGCAGACCCGACCGAGGTCGTTGCGGACGAGGTCGACGATCATGATGTTCTCGGCCGTGTCCTTGGCCAGGAACCCGTCGGGCGTCGCCGCGGTGCCCTTGATCGGCGACGACCAGACGCGCGCCCCGTCCCGTCCCAGGAACAGTTCGGGGGACGC
>JAKPXO010000517.1 GCA_029567505.1 Acidobacteriota bacterium | reverse complement strand
CGCTCGGATTCATGACCGTCGCGAGGGTGTGCCACGGTCCCGCCGACGTCATGCCGCCGCTGAGGACGACGGACGCCGAGGACCCGGCAGCCGAGTAGAAGTGGACCTGCACGCCGGCCGAGTTGGCGAACGAGTAGGCGGACCCGGTCGTCGTCGTGGTGACGCCCGGGAGGAGCGTTACGGGGGTGTTCTGCGCGGTCGCCGTCCCCGCGGAGGCGAGCACCGCGAGGACGAGGAGGATCGCGGTGAGGAGCTTCTTCACTGGCCCTTCTTCCTGTTCCCGGCCGGCGCCTCGGGGGCCGCGGCCGCGGTCTGAGCCGGCTTTTCGCCGGACGCCGTGGAGTGTTCGGTGGGGGTCGGGTCGGGCGGGGGCGGCGGGGCGACGGGCTTCTGCCCGGCCGGCGCCTCGGGAGCCGCTGCGATGGGCGTGATCCGCCCGCGAGCGAGGAGCCGCGGGACGGGGAGCGGGCTCTTCACCCGCACCCCGTACGCGGCCCCGTCCTCGACGACGGCGCCGTCCGGGATCCGCTGCCCGTTGTGGCTGATCGGGACGACGACCAGGTACCGCATGGCCTACGCGCTCGTCGCGTCGAAGAGGGCGGCCCCGGCCTTCTTCCAGCAGGAGTAGGTCTTGTAGCAGTCGCCGTACCGGATCTCCTGGCCGCCCTCGAGGCCCTTCTGGGACACCATCGGGATGACCTTCGGGAAGTCCGGCGAGACCGCCGTCATGGCGAACTTCGGTTCCTCCATCGCGGGGTCGCGCGACTCGCCGGCGTAGACCATGTGGACGCCGTCGCGCCAGACCTTCGTCGTGGCCGCGCCGGCCGCCGGCTTGTAGATGGCGCCGGAGATGTAGACCTCGGCGTTGAGGAGGAGGGAGACGACCTGCGCGACGACGGGGATCCCGTTGCCGAGCGTGTTCGCCTCCTTGAGGAGGGCGAGGAGCTTCTTGTTCCAGGCGAGCGCCTCGAAGGCGTCGTCGCCGAATCCGATGCGGTTCGGCCGCTTGCCGCAGGCGTCCCCGACCACCTTCATGTACTGGCGGATCTTGGCGATCGCGTCGCTGTCGTCGTGGTCGAACTGGTCAGCGCCGGAGAGCACCTCGTAGTGCGAGGAGCTCTCGTAGTTGCCCGTCGTCTGGAAGAAGGTCGCGATCGCGATCTCCTTCCCGAGCTCGACGAGGCGCTTCGGCTGGGCGCTCTTGATCTGGACCAGGTTGATGCCGGCGGCCGCGGCGATGCGAGCCTCGGCGGAGTCGATCGACGTGGAGCGGCCGTGCGTCAGGACGTTCTCCGTGTGGAGCTGCGTGCCGACGTCGACGGGCTTCACGGGCCCGTTGAAGGCGACGAGGTCGTCGCCGGCGACGAGGGCGTCCTCGCCGAACTCCATCCAGACGAGCTGCTGGTTGCGCCCGCCGATGATGTCCGGGGCCAGGTACTGGCCCATGAACTCGCCCTGCATCCAGCCGACCGCGTGCGCGACCGGGCTGATGGAGGTCGGCTGGAGGCCGCCGATCGCGGTGAAGCGGTGACGGCCGAGCCCGCCGAACGCATCGGGGTGAGCGGAGAGGTAGGCCGAGACGGCCTCCTTCACGCTCTTGTCGATGGGGTTGAGGTGTTCCATGCGCTGCCTCACTTCCTCACTTCGTGAAGACGCCCGTGAACTTCGACCCGGCCGCGCTCGCGGTCGTCAGGACGACGCCCAGGGTGTCGACCGTCTTCGTGGCGTCCTTGACGGCGTAGCCGTCGTTCCCGTCGTAGGCGCCGGCCTTGAACATCTCGCCGATGGCGAGCGCCTCGCCGGCCTCGAGGGTGACCTCCTTGCCGATCTCGATGGCGTCGGGCGCGACGGGCGAGTCGGACGCGAAGGTGTCGGCGGGGGCGCCCTCCTGGAGGGAGCCGACGCACGCACCGCCCGCCGGGCAGTGGACGTACTTGCCGGCGGAGAGGGAGACGAGGCGGAAGCGCTTCAGCGCCGCCCCGGTGAGCCTGCTGGTCGCGTTCATGTTCAGTTCACTCCCAGCTCGGCCGCGGCGGCCTCGACGGAGATGCCGCGCTGCCGGGCGTACTGCTCGACGCGCGGACGGCGGAAGGTCGCCGAGGCCTGCGCGCAGAGCGTGTTGAGGTCGCTCGGGATGCCGGTGCCCGGCGTCCCGGTGGAGAAGGTCGTCGCCTCGTCGCCCGGGACGAAGACGCGGCGCGTCGGGGCGGACGGCGCGCGCTTGGAGAGCTGCGCCTTGAGGCGCTCCGGACCGAGCAGCTCGCCGTCCTTTCGGAGGTCCTCGCGCTCGGCGGCGGTGGCGAAGCCGTCGTTCTCGGCCTCGAGGATGACCGCCTCGATCGAGCGGGCGCGCTCGCGCTTGGCGAGCTCGGCCTCGAGGTCGTCGCGGAGCTTCGTCCGGTCCTCCTCGCGGAACTGCCCGAGGAGGTCGAGCACGTCGCCCTTCGAAAGCGGCTTCTCATCCCCCTCGGCACCGCTCCCGCTCGACGCGCGGTTCTTGCCGGCGCTTTCGAGGGTCTTGGCGAAGGCGGTCTCGATCTGCTCCGGGGTGGGCTTCTCGCCTTCGGCGAAGCCCAGGAGCTTCAGGGTCGTGGCAGAGAGGTTCATCTCCTGCTCCTTTCTGTGGCTCGCCTTGTCGGGCGAGGTGTTGCGCGTGACGTCCCCGCCGCCGGCCTCGGGGGTACGCGGCCCCTCCGGGGCTCCCGTCGGCGCGGCGGCGAGGTGCTGTGGGACGAGGAGGCCGTTGAAGGCCACGAAGGACCGAGAGGACAGGCGCGCCTCGAGCTGCGCCATCGGCTCGACCATCCCGAGCCCCTTCATCGCCGGGAAGTTCGTGAAGGAGCCCTCGAAGATGTCCGCCGGCCGGATGAACCCGTCGGGGTCGACCCAGCCCGAGAAGCCGGCCGAGCGCCCGAACCAGTTCAGGCCCGGGTCGACCGCGCCCTCCCATGTGTCCTCGTCGAGGAGGGCGAGGAACCAGAGGTCGCCCTTCTCCTCGTAGACGTCGAGGGCGTACCCGCCGGCCTTGCCGCCGTACATGCCCCAGCCGTGCTCGAAGAGGATCGGGATGCCGCCCTTCGGCTGCATCGAGAGCCGCTTCTTCGCGTTCCCGACGCAGAGCGCGGCGTCCTCGGGGTACATGCGGAAGCGCCTCGGGTCGCCCATCTCGGGCTCGCCGCCGATGAGGAAGCGCATCCGGCACTGCCGGGGCTTGTCGGCCTCGAGGCGGATCGCGGCCGAATCCGTCGCGAAGGTGAACGCGAACTTCTCGAGCGCGTGCTTCTGCGAGTCGAAGAAGACGCGGCTCATCGTCCCGCTCTCCGCTCGCGCTCGGCCCGGCCGGCGCGCGGCATGTCCATGAAGAAGTCGGCCTCGCGCCGCTCCCCCTCCGTGATCGGCAGGCGGAGTCGCATGCCCGGCTCCGTGCCGTCCGCGCGGGGAGCGCGCGGCTTCGTCGTGTCCTGCATGGGCGTGGTCTCCTTCATGCGGCCCTCCGCAGCGTTCCGGG
>JAKPXO010000043.1 GCA_029567505.1 Acidobacteriota bacterium | reverse complement strand
ATTCCGAAGCGGGAGACGCGGGGCGCGCCGCCGGGGTTCAGCGCCTTCCCGAGCGCCTCGTTGAGCGCGCGTGCGCCGAGCGGCCCGCGACGGACCGGGACGAGGACCTGGACGTCCCGTCGCGGGTCGAGGCCGAAGCGGCGCGGGATCCGCTCGGCGACGACCTCCACGACGCGCCGCGCCGCCTCCTCGGGCTCCTTCGCGTCGAAGAAGAAGAGGTCGGTCCCGGCCGTGTTCGTCAGGTCGGGGAGGTGCCCCTCGCGGACGCGGTGGGCGCCGACGACGATCCGGCTCTCGGCCGCCTGCCGAAAGACCTCGGTGAGGCGGACCGAGGGGACGGCGTCGGAGGAGAGGAGGTCGCGCAGGACCTGGCCCGGCCCGACGCTCGGGAGCTGGTCGGAGTCGCCGACGAGGAGCAGGGCCGCGCCGTTCGGGATTGCCTCGAGGAGCGCCCGGGCCAGCAGGACGTCGACCATCGAGACCTCGTCGACGACGACGAGGTCCGCGTCGAGCGGGTTGTCGCGCCCGCGGCGGAAGCGCCCCGTCGAGGGATCGACCTCGAGCAGGCGATGGATCGTCTTCGCCTCGGACCGGGTGCTCTCGGAGAGCCGCTTCGCCGCCCGTCCGGTGGGCGCGGCGAGGGCGATCCGGAGCGAGGCGTCGAGGACGATCCGGAGGAGGGCGTCGACGAGCGTCGTCTTCCCGACGCCGGGTCCCCCCGTGAGGACGAGGACCTTCGAGCGGAGGAACGTGGCGACGGCCGCACGCTGGCTCGCGGAGAGGGTGATTCCGGTCCTCTCCTCCACCCACGGGACCGCCTCCTCCGGCTTCACCCGTCGCCACGGGGTCGTCCCGGAGGCGAGCGTCGCGAGCCTGTGCGCCACGGCGCGCTCGGCCGCGTGGAGGGCCGGCAGGAAGACGCACGGCCGGCCTCCCGCCTCTTCGGGGACGAGGCGTTTCTCGGCGAGCTCCAGCTCGAGCGCATCGGCGACCTGGGTCTCGGGGCGGCCGAGCAGCTCGGCGGCGCGCGGGATCAACGTCTCGCGCGGGAGGCCGCAGTGCCCCTCGTCGAGGGCCTCCGCGAGGACGTGGGAGAGGCCTGCCCGGACGCGGATCATCGCGTCCTCCGGGATGGCGAGTCTCCTCGCGAGGGCGTCGGCCGTGACGAAGCCGATGCCACGGACGTCGCGGGCGAGGCGGTACGGGTCCTCCGAGACGACCGCGATCGCGTCGGCGCCGTAGGTCCGGTAGATCCTCACGGCGCGCGAGGTGCCGACGCCGTGGGCGTGGAGGAAGAGCATGATCTCGCGGACCGCCTTCTGCTCGGCCCAGCTCGCGACGATCCGCTCCGCGCGGACGGGGCCGACGCCGGGCACCTCGAGGAGCCGTGCCGGCGCGGTCTCGATCACCTCGAAGACGCCGGTCCCGAACGCCGCGACGAGCCGCCGCGCGAAGTGCGGCCCGACGCCGCGGACGAGGCCCGAAGCGAGGAAGCGCTCGATCCCCTCCGCCGAGGTCGGGGCCACCGTCGTCAGCGATTCGGCCCGGAACTGGGGCCCGTGCTTCGGATCGTTCCCCCAGCTTCCGGAGGCGCGAAGCTCCTCGCCGGCGGAGATCGCCGCGGCGTGGCCGACGACGGTCACCGCCTCGCGCCTCCCGCGCACGCGGACGCGAAGGACGGCGAACCCGGTCTCCTCCGAGTGGAACGTCACCCGCTCGACCTGGCCCGCGAGGAGCTCCCGATCCGGCGACGCGCCTTCGGCCTTCATGCGGCGAGGATCGTACGGGAGAGAATGGCCGGCGTGAGGAACGTCCGCGCGGTCCCCGCCCTCCTCGCCGCCCTTCTCGTCGCCGCGGCGGCGCCGGCGCAGGAACCCTCGCGGAGGGGGAGCATCGCCGCGAAGGCGGGCGTCTCCAAGGTCCTCGTCGACGCGCACGTCCTCGGTCCCGGCGGGAGGACGCTCCTCGGCCTGACCCCCTCCGACTTCCTCCTCCGGGTCGGCGGGGAGGAGGTGCCGGTGGAGGGCGTGGAGTTCGTCCCGGCGGAGCGGTCGGAGCTTCCGCCCCGGCCCGCGGGCCAGGCGGTCGAGCCGGGGACCCCGGAGTTCCCCGACGGGCGGCTGATCGTCCTGTTCTTCCAGGCCGACTTCGGACGGTATCGCGTGAAGGGGCAGATGCGGATGGCGAACGAGATGGTTCGCTTCCTCGACCGCCTCCTGCCGACGGACCGCGTCGCGGTCGTCTCGTACGACTCGCACCTGAAGCTCCGGCTCGACTTCACCGACGACCGAAAGGCGATCCACCGCGCCCTCTTCGACACGCTGAAGATCGGCGGGGCGCCCGACCCGCCGCCCGCGAGCCCGTTCCCGTCCCTGGCGGCGCACTTCGACGTCGAGGAGGCGCGGGCCGCCGCGAACGTGGAGCGAGGGCTCTACGTCGTCGCGAAGGCGCTGGAGAAGATCCCGGGCGGAAAGTCGATGTTCTTCCTCGGCTGGGGGCTCCACGTGAACCGGGCGCCGGCCGACTGGAAGTGGCACGCCCTGGCCGTGAACGCGCTCCAGGTCGCGCGCGTGAACGTCTTCACGCTCGACGTCTCGGACGCCGACTGGCACACGCTCGAGGGGACGCTCAAGC
>JAKPXO010000038.1 GCA_029567505.1 Acidobacteriota bacterium | reverse complement strand
CTTGCCGGTCGTCCGGTTGACGACCTTCGTCCCCTCGACGACGACCTCGTCGCCGACGGAGGCTTCGACGCCCGGGGCCGTGACGATCTTCAGGCCGAGGTTGATCGAGTTCTGGAGGAAGATCCTCGCGACGTCGCTCGCGACGATCGTCAGCTCCCAGCCCTTGAGGCAGGAGACGGCCTGCTCGCGCGAGGAGCCGCAGCCGAAGTTCTTCCCGCCGACGAGGACGGAGCCGGGCGGGACCTCCTTCGCGTTCAGCTTCGCGTTGAGCGCCGGGTCGTTCGCGAACGCGAACTGCGGCGTCTCGGTCGGGAGGACGGTGGCCATGTAGCGGCCCGGGTAGATGACGTCGGTGGAGACGTCGTCCCCGACGACGAATGCGACCTTGCCCATGTCAGACCTCTCCCTTCCGCGGGTCGGCGAGGACGCCGGCGACGGCCGAGGCCGCCGCGACGGCGGGCGAGCAGAGGTAGACCTCCGACTTCGGGTTCCCCATCCGCCCCTTGAAGTTCCGGTTCGTCGTGGAGACGGCGACCTCGTTGTCGCCGAGCGCCCCCTCGTGGACGCCGAGGCACGGTCCGCAGCCGGCGTTCATGACGACGGCGCCCGCCTTCATGAAGTCGGCGACGTAGCCGCGGTCGAGCGCCTCCTGGAAGACGCGCCCCGACGCGGGGAAGACGAGCATCCGGGTCCCCTTCGCGACCTTCTTCCCGCGGACGACCGCGGCAGCCGCCTCGAGGTCGTCGATCCGCCCGTTCGTGCAGGAGCCGATGACGACCTGGTGGACCTTTACCCCCGCGACCTCGGAGATCGGCTTGACGTTGTCGACCGTGTGCGGGCAGGCGATCTGCGGCTCCATCCGCGACACGTCCACCGTCACGACCCGCTCGTAGACGGCGTCCGGGTCGGGGACGACGAGCTCGATCGGGTCGGTGACGCCCGCCTCCTCGCGGAGGTAACGGAGCGTCTCCTCGTCGGCCGGGACGATGCCCGACGTGGCGCCCGCCTCGACCGACATGTTGCAGACGGCGAGCCGCCCGGAGGTCGACATCTTCCGCATCGTCTCGCCGTGGTACTCGAGGACGCGGAAGTTCGCCCCCTGGGCGGTGAGCTTGCCGACGAGGTGGAGGATCAGGTCCTTCGGGCCGACGTGCGGCGGGAACTCGCCCGTCACCTCCACCTTGATCGTCGGCGGCACCTCGACGTTCAGCGCGACGCCGAGCGTCCAGACGGAGGCCATCTCCGTGGCGCCGATGCCGAACGAGAACGCGCCGAGGGCGCCGTGGCTCGTCGTGTGCGAGTCGGTCCCGACGACGACCTGCCCGGGCCGCACGTAGCCGTACTCGATTCCCCGTACGCGCCGAGCGTCGATTTCACTGATGGTGTAGAAGGGAAAGAGACGCCGCCAGAGGCCTAGAGCGGAAGGCGGGAAGGGGGACGCCGGGGTGTTCTTCGCGTACGTGGACGAATCGGGCGACACGGGGAAGAAGGGCTCGAAGAGCTATGCCCTCGGATGCGTCCTCGTCGAGGCGAAGCGCTGGCCCGATGTCTTCGACCAGGTTCTCGGCTTCCGACGGTTCCTTCGCGAGAAGCACCGTATCCCCGTCCGTGCTGAGCTCAAGG
>JAKPXO010000019.1 GCA_029567505.1 Acidobacteriota bacterium | reverse complement strand
GCGGGCGATCTCCTCGTGGACCTGGTCCGCCATCTCGCGCGCCGCGTTGTAGCCCCTCCTCTTCAGGAGGTGGTTGCGTGCGGCGATCTCGACGAGCAGCGCGACGTCCCGCCCGGTCGCGACCGGCATCCGGACCAGCGGGACCGGGACGCCGAGGATCGCCTCGGACTCCTCGTCGAGGCCGAGCCGGTCGTACTCGACGCCCTCGACCCAGTGCGAGAGGCGGATCACGAGCTCGACCGTGTGCTTCTCGAGGACCGCGGCGACGCCGAAGAGGAGCGGCACGTTCACGATGCCGAGTCCGCGCAGCTCCATGTGGTGGCGGATGACGCCGGCCGACGAGCCGACGAGCGCGTCGTTGTGGAACCGCTTGACGACGACCAGGTCGTCGGCGACGAGCCGGTGGCCGCGCTGGACGAGGGCGAGCGCGCACTCGCTCTTGCCGACCCCCGAATCGCCGAGCAGGAGCGTCCCGAGGCCACCGACCTCGACGAGGACGCCGTGGAGCGTCACCCGGGGCGCGAGGGATTCCTCGAGGAACGCCGTGAGCCCCTCGATGACCGTGCTCGTCAGGCGCGGCGTCGCGAAGAGAGGGACGTCGCGCTGCTGACAGTAGCGCCGAAGGACGGCGGGCGGGCGGATCCCCTTCGTGACGATGACGCACGACATGCCGAGCGAGGTGAACGCGTCGAACCGCTCCTTCACCACCCGTGAAGAGAGCGTCCGCAGGTAGTCGAATTCGCTTTCCCCCAGGATCTGGACCCGCTGCGCTCTCACGTACGGCAGGAACCCGGCGATCGCGAGACCCGGCTTCTGGACCCGGGGCCATTCGATCGGCCGGTCCAGCCCGGCCCGCCCGGAGACGAGCTTGAGCCCGAGCGGCGCCAGGGCGGGCGACTCGAGGTCGGCCGCGCGGACGTGCGGCTTCGTCTCCGGAGGGGTCGGGAGCATCGAGCGCCTAGCGCGGCGTCAGGATGACGACGGTGCCGTCCTTGCGGCGATAGAGGACGTGGAGCTGCTCGTCGGACGGGTCGCGGTAGACGAGGACCTCGCGCTTGCTGCGGTCGAAGGCGTGGAGGGCGTCCTCGTCGAACATCCGCCGCGCCTCGTAGCTCTCGGTACGGGGGGCTTTCTCGCGAGGCGCGGGCGCTTTCTCGACCGGGAGCGAGACCTCCGGGCTCCGGACGCCGGACGTCGTGTGCTTCTTCTCGTCCTTGACCCGGGCCTTCGTCTTCTTCACCTGCGCCTCGACCCGCTCGAGCGCGCTCTGCGCGGCCGTCAGCTGGTCGGCGGCGACCGCCTCGGCCGCCCACGTCCGCTGGCGGGCCGTGATCGTCACCTCGACGAGCACCCCGCGCTTCTCGAGACGGACGACGACCTTCGCCTCCGCCTCCCGCGGGAGGACCTTCGAGAGCTTCTCGAGGCGCTTGGCGATCGTGTCCTTCGTCTTCGCGTCGACGGTGAGACGCCGGGCGGTGACTTCGATTTTCATCGTGCCTCCTCGATGGTCATCAGGCGTCGGGCCTCAGTCCGGCGACCCGGCCGGCCCGCGCTCCACTTTCCGGATCGAGCTGGAGGGAATGTGGAGCTCCTCGCGGTACTTCGCCACCGTTCGGCGGGCGATACGGATCCCTTCGCGCGCGAGGAGCTCGGAGAGGCGCGCGTCGGAGAGGGGCTGCGACGCGTCCTCGGCGTCGACGAGGGCCTTGATCTTCCCCTTCACGGCGAGCGAGGAGACGTCCTCGCCGGCCGAGGAGCTGATTGCCGAGTGGAAGAAGAACTTCATCGGCAGGAGGCCCTTCGGGGTCGCCATCCACTTGTTCGAG
>JAKPXO010000010.1 GCA_029567505.1 Acidobacteriota bacterium | reverse complement strand
CGGGACGCCCGGCGCGCCGTCGCTCCTCTCCCTGCACGGCGCCCTCGCCGGGGCGTACGACCTCTGCCGCTACGACCCGAGGGGTGGGGCGTCGATGGTCGTCTTCCCGGGGGAGGAGGCGCGCGGGCTCCTCTTCGCCGGCACTCCCGCCGGCGCCGCGTTCCGGCGCATCGCGCTCTCGAGCGTGACGACCGCGCTCCGCGAAGCGAACGCGACACTCGCACGCTTCTTCGACGACATCGTGCCGGAGCCGGGCTGGAAGCCGAAGCCGGCCCCCGTCTCCGCGCCGCTCCCGGCGGCGGCGCCGGCCGACCCGCGGAGGGTCCGCGACCTCTTCGACGCCGCTGGACTCGACCCCGGAACGCTCCCCGACCTCGGCCTGACCCAGCGGCGCCTCCCCTCCGGGAGCCGCCTCCTCTCGGCCGGAGAGCCGGGCGGGGAAGCCTACGTCGTCGCGGAAGGGCGGCTCCGGGTCTCCATCCGGATCCCGGGCGTCGGAGAGGAGGCTCTCGCGTTCCTCGGGCCCGGAGAGGTCGTCGGCGAGATGGCTCTCGTCGACGACGCGCCGCGCTCGGCCGACGTCGTGACGCAGGACGGCGCGGTCACCGTCTTCGCCCTCTCGAGGGAGGTCTTCCGCCGTCTCCTCGACGAGGGGACCCCGGGCGGCGCGCCGCTCCTCGGGGGGATCGTCGTTGCGCTCGTCCGCCGTTTCGAGGAGTCGATCCGGAAGGCGGCGACCTTCCGCGTCCTGTCCGGGCCCTTCTGAGCCCGCAGGCCCGCGGCCTCAGAGCTTCTTCAGCTTCTCCCGGAGGACCACCCGGTCCTTCCCCGCGGCGGAGGAGACGACGACGCGGAGCCGCTTTGGCTGGTAGCCCGGAGCCGTGAGGACGACGTTGTAGACGCCGGGCTCGCGGAACTGCATCTCCTGCTCGACGAAGCGGCCGGCCGTTCCCATGTCGTGTCCATCGACGGAGACCCGCGCGAACGGCGGGTCGACCGCGAGGCGGGCGAGGCCGGACGTCTGGTAGTCGGGACGCGGGAGCTTTCCCGCCGGGCCGGTCGGGCCCCCGGGGGTGCCCCTTCGGAGCTCGTGCTCGATCTCGACGCGGTCTTCGACGGCGTTCCCCGTCACGAGGATCTCGACGATGTAGTCCGCCCGGTCCGGGTGGGTGAACCGCAGCCGGTGCCGGCCGTCGGAGGCGAAGGCGAGGAGCGCGCCGCCGCCGGCGTCGTCCCAGTCGTCGGAGATTCCGATGAAGCGGTCGTCGAGGAAGACGCGCGCCTGGTCGGGCGTGACGTTCAGCTTCACGAGCCTCCGCGTGATGACCGTCGCGTCGGGACGGGCGAGAGGCGGAGGGGTCGGAGTGGGCGTCGGCGTCGCGGTCGGGAGCGGCGTCGGCGTCGGTGTCGGCCGCGGGCGGGGCGTCCGGGTCGGGACGGCGGTCCGCCCCGGCGCCGGCGACGGAGGCGGGAGGACGGCGCCGGCCGTCGGCGTCGCTTCCGGGCCGGAGGCGCCGGGAGAGGCCGCGGGAGTCGGCGCCGCCGGCGCGGCGTTTGGCGTCGGCGTCGCCGTCGGCGTGGCCGTCGGCTCCGGGAGCGGGACGACCGAGCGGAAGAGCCCCTGGGAGCGCAGGAGGAAGAACCCGCCGATGAGGACCCCGACCAGGACGAGCCCGCCCGCGGCGGCGCCGGCGAGTGCCGCCGGCGAGTGCTGGGAGGAGGTCATCGAGGTCCGCCCGCCCGACCGTGACAGGCGTCGGGAGGCGGAGAGGTCGACGGGCGGCGGGGGCGCGGCCTTCTGCGGCGCGCCGCCCGGTGCGGGCGTCGGAGGCGCCGCGGCGGCGGAGGCTGCCGCGGCCGCCGCCGCCCGCGCCCTCCCGACCTTGCTCTCGGAGAGTCCCGTCGTCGAGACGAGCGGGGCGATGCCGATGAGCGCCCGGAGGTCGTCGGCCAGCTCCGCCGCGTCGCCGTAGCGCTCCTCGCGATTCTTCGCGAGGCACCGGCGGGCGATCTCCGTGATCTCCGGCGGCAGCTCCTCGTTGTGCCGCAAGGGGTCGAGCGGCTCGTCGTGCAGGATCTGGTAGACGAGCGTCGTCAGCGTGTCGGCCGGGAAGGGCTTGCGGAGCGTCAGGGTCTGGTAGAGGACGACGCCGAGCGAGAAGATGTCGCTCCGCACGTCGAGCTTGTCGCCGCGCACCTGCTCCGGAGACATGTACGCCGGAGAGCCGACCATCTGGCCCGTCGTCGTCAGGTCGGTGTCTCCCGTCAGGAGCTTGCCGATGCCGAAGTCGGTCACCTTCGCCGACGAGGAGTCGGTCAG
>JAKPXO010000007.1 GCA_029567505.1 Acidobacteriota bacterium | reverse complement strand
TCGGGCGCCCCGATGGAGGCGGCACTCCGGACCGCCGTCGCGTGGGGGACCGCGTCTGTCGAATGCGAAGGGGTGCCGCCGCGCGAGCGGATCCGCGCCCTTCTCTGAACGCGCTCCGTCACGCTTCCCGAACGCGGACCCTCCTGTAGCTCGCCCGGTGTAGGTCGCGGACCTCGACGCTGATCGCTCCCCGCCCCTCCGCCACGAGGCGCGGGAAGGCCCGGACGAGGACCTCGAGCGCCGCGTCCGAGATCGCCTGCTTCACGTCGTCGGAGCGTCCGTCCAGGATCGCGATCGAGAGGGCGACGAAGGAGCGGTCCGCTGCGCCGTCGCCGACGGCGTAGACGTCGTGCCTGACCGCGCGGCTCTTCAGGTCCTTCCGTTCGAAGGGGGCCGCCGCGAGGAGCGCCTCATGAAGGTCGAGAAGGACGCGGCGGAGGTCCGGCCGGTCGGGGACGTTTGCGGAGTGCTCGAGGACGAGGTGCGGCATGCCGCGATTCTCCGACGCGGGCGCCGCCGGGAGGCGGCGCCCGCGCTCCATGCCACTACTTCAGCGAAGCCATGTCGATGACGAAGCGGTACTTCACGTCCGACTTCAGCATCCGCTCGTACGCCTCGTTCACCTTCTGGACCGGGATCGTCTCGATGTCGGCCGTGAGGCCCTTGGCGGCGCAGAAATCGAGCATCTCCTGCGTCTCTTTGATGCCGCCGATGAGCGAGCCGGCGATCGACTTCCGCCCGAAGATGAGGTTGAAGACGGTCGGCGACGGGTGCGGGTACTCCGGCGCGCCGACGAGGCAGAGCGTGCCGTCGCGGCGGAGGAGCGTCGTGTAGGCGTCGAGGTCGTGGGACGCCGCGACGGTGTCGAGGATGAAGTGGAAGGTCCCCGCGTGCGCCTTCATCGCCTCCGGGTCCTTCGAGAGGACGACCTCGTCGGCGCCGAGCCGCTTCGCGTCGGCCGTCTTCCCCGCGGAGGTCGTGAAGAGGACGACGTGCGCCCCCATGGCGTGGGCGAGCTTGACGGCCATGTGGCCGAGGCCGCCGAGGCCGACGACGCCGACCTTCTTCCCGGGGCCGGCGCCCCAGTGGCGGAGCGGCGAGTAGGTCGTGACGCCGGCGCAGAGGAGCGGCGCGGCGCCCGCCGGGTCGAGCCCCGCCGGGACCTTCAGGACGAACGCCTCGTCGACGACGATGACGTTCGTGTAGCCGCCGTAGGTCATGCCGCCGAGGTGGGCGTCGGGGCTGTTGTAGGTGAAGATCGCCCCCTTCGCGCAGAACTGCTCGAGGTCGTCCTTGCACTCCGAGCAGCTCCGGCAGGAGTCGACCAGGCAGCCGACGCCGGCCATGTCGCCGACCTTGAATCCCTTCACCTCCGACCCGACGGCCGCGACGCGGCCGACGATCTCGTGGCCGGGGATGCAGGGGTAGGTCGTCCCGTGCCACTCGTTCCGGGCGGTGTGGAGGTCGGAGTGGCAGATGCCGCAGTAGAGGACGTCGATCCGCACGTCCTTCGGGCCGGGGTCGCGGCGGTCGATCTCCATCCGCTCGAGGGGGGCTGTGGCGGCGACGTTTCCGTAGCCGAGGGCCTTGATCATCGGTCGGTCTCCTTGGGGCGCGGCCGCGCCCGGGCCGCAGCGTATACGACGGCTCCGGGCGTTTCGTAAAGCCACGGCGTCTTCCCGGCGCCTCGCCGCGGAGGCCGGTCGTCCCGCCGGGCGCCGGGAGGACCCCTCCAGCGCGCGCCTGGCGTCGCCCGCTCACGGCGCCCGGAGAGGCCGCCCTTTCACGAAGACGGAGTCCTGGGACTGGTTGTCGATGACGGTGGCGTAGGCGAAGAAGCCGCGAACGCCGTCGCCGCTGACGAGCGCCCAGGCCGCCGGGACGTCCTGCGTGACACCCGCGGCTCCGAAGACGTCGTTGACCTGGAGCGGAAGGAACGGCGGAACGGTCCGCGAGAGGACCGCGAGCTGGGTGCCGTCGGGCCGGCGGAGGGAGATGGTCACGGCGTGCGGCTCCGGCGCCGGGTTGAAGACGCCGACGTTCGTCCGGAAGCCCTGCCCCGGAGCGGCGCTGTGCGAGAGGGAGAGGAGCGCCGCCTGCGTCGTCGCCTCGGCCGCCGGCTGGCCCGGAATGCTCGTCCCCGTCGTCGGCGCTCCCCGCTCGGGCGTGTAGACGCGGCTCTCGACGTGGACTCTCCCCGAAAGCTCGATCGCCCCGGCCGTCTCGGGCGCCGAAAAGAGCGTCGCGACGACGTCGTCCAGGACTCTCATCTCGCGCGGGCCGACCTCGAAGCTCTTTTCCATCACGGCCGGGCAGGCGCCCGTGAAGCAGCGGTAGGTCGCCGTCACGGTCGCGGCCGCGTCGGGCGACGGGTTGAAGACGCGGACGTCGGAGTGGAAGAAGGCCGGGGGGACGCCGTGGATCGACGCCGCCGCCGGCAGCGTGACGCGCTCCGGGTCGGCCCCGCGGGCGTTTCGTCCCTTGACGAAGACCGAGTCCTGCGAGCGGTTGTCGATGACGGTGGCGTAGGAGTAGAGCTCTCGCACGCCGTCGGCCCTGACGACGGCGTAGACGTCGGGCACGTCCCCGGCGATCCCCGCCGCGCCGAAGACGTCGTTGACCTGGACGGCCGAGCGGCCGGAGACGTCGCGCTTCACCTCTCCCAGCTTCGTTCCGCCGGGCGCGTGGAGGGTGACGGTGACGGCCGCGACGTCGGGGCCGGGGTTGTAGACGCCCACATTCGTCCGGAAGGCCCCGCGGGAGAGGGAGAGGAGGACCGACTCGGCGAACGCCTCGTCCACCGGGAGGCCCGGGACGTCCGACCCGCTCGTGGGCGCGGGGAGCGTCGGGGTGTAGACGCGGCTCTCCGCCAGGACGGGGCCGGTCAGCTCGATGGTGCCCGCGGTCTCGGGCGCGCCGAAGAGGGAGACGACCGCGTCCTCGAAGACCTTCAGCTCGCGCCCGTTCACCGTGAAGCTCTTCTCCGTGTCGGCCGGACACGGGCCCGTAAAGCAACGGTAGCGCGCCGCGACGGTGACCGCCCCGGAAGTGGCGGGGTTGAGGACGCGCAGATCGGAGTGGAAGAACGCCGGCGCCACGCCGTGGATGGACGCGGCGGCCGGGACGGTGACCGTGTCCGGGACGGTCTCCTGCTGGATCGCGAGCGCCTCGTGCACGGTCTTTCCGACGAGCGAGGGAAGGTCGCGTGCCGCCCTCTCCCGCGCGAGGACGGCCGCCAGCTCCGGGCTCCCGAGGCTCTCCAGCTGGGCGATGACGCCGAGGAGACCGTCGACCTGCTCGCTCGTGAGGACCGCGGTCGCGGCTCCCTCCCCCGTCACGAGCGCGCGCACGTGCGGCTGCCAGGCGAGAACGTTCGCGAGCGTCGCCGAGAGGAGCGAGGGACTCGCGGCGACGAGGGTCGCGAGCTCCCTCGCGTGGGCGTAGTAGAGCTCCGTGGTGCGCCGGCCCGCCGCGCTCCGGCTGAAGACCTCGTCGCGCAGGCGGCGGAAGATCGAGGTGTCGACGGTGCTCTCGGCCAGCGAGCGGAGGAGGCGCGCGCCGAGCCCGGCTCCCGGAGGTTGCAGGCCCTCGGCGAGCCGACTCGTCGTCGCCTCGCAGGCGAGGTCGACGAAGAGGCAGGCCGTACCCGCGCGCTCGAAGCAGTTCTCCACCATCTGGCGATCGAACGCCTCGTTGTTCGGGAGGTGGACGTCGACCGACGCCGTGGAGACGCGGGCCGACAGGTCGGCGGAGCGATCGTTGTTCCGGCCGAGGTCCGTGGAGACGACGAACTTCCGTTCCTCGCCGGGCGCGACGGCGCCCAGCCCGCAGGCCGGTGAGAACGGAGAGCCCTGGAGGCACGCGGGCTCGACCTTCAGGACGGTCGATTCGCTCCAGAGCGTGAGGCTCGCGTCGTTCGCCGTGGCGCCTCCCCGGTTCCGGACGGTCACGTCCCAGACCGGCGGGTCGTTGACGGGCCGCTCCCGGTGCGCAAGCGTCACCTCGAGGTCGACTCCGTCGTCCCGCATGTAGAAGACCTTGACGTTCAAGCTCTGATAGCCGTTCTCGCCGCTCGTCAGCCGCTGTCTGAACGCCGAGTGCACGTTGTACTGGACGGCGAAGCGCGATGCCCCGCCGATGCTGCCTCGCCACTCCGGGCACGCGATCGCGGCCTGAGGCGTGATCGTCGACCCCGCGGGGTACCCGTCGAACGGCGAGTCCCGATAGTCACGGCAGGCCGGGACCGGCTCGAGCTGCGAGACGAGGAGATACGCGTCCTTCTCGTACGGGCTCGGGAGGCTCGCCCAGGACCACGCGACCGAGACGGTGGCCGGCTGGTCGAAGGCCCACTGGTCGCTGGTCCCCGGCTTTCGCGCGACCGTCTGCGGGAAGCTGAACGCGGCCGTTCCGTCATGAACGCCGAAGCACTGCCAGGGACCGAGGGAAACCACCACCGACCTCGCGTCGGGCTGGATCGGGCTCGTCGACCCGGTCGGCGGGACCCCGGGGCCGCAGGACCGGTTATGGGTGACTTCGCCCCCGTCGAAACGGTAGACGTCCTGTGCGAGGCCGGGTCCTGCCGACGCGACGAGCGAGAGCGCGATTCCGGCGTGGAGGAGGGCGCGACGGGAGAGCGGGTGTGACATCGCGGATCCTCCGTCCGATGCCCGAGGGCCAGCCCTGAAGATGAGAGGCGATCTCGATTTCTGATCGGATCATAGGCCGTTTGGTCCGCGACGCGAATCCGGGCCGTCGACGAGTCGGTCCCACGGTCCGCGAGCTCTCCTGCGGCGTGCGGGCGGGAGGCCGGCCCGCCCTTCGGCACGCACGGGGTCTGTCGGCGACGGCGTGAGACTCGGCTTCTCGTCGTCGCCTGCGACGACCGGAGCGCCGGCCCCTCAGCGGAAGTAGCCGGAGACGTCGAGGACGGCGTGCGCGGGCTGGGCGGAGTCGTTCCGTACCGTCAGCCGGCCGAGGGCGCCCGGCGAGGCGATCGCGCTCGAGGCACGCGTCTTCCCGGGGGCGAAGCCGAGGACGTGGGCCGTCGGCGTCGGCCCGCCCGCGCCCCAGAGCCTCAAAACGCCTCCGGCCTGTGGGGCGACGACGGTGAGGTTCACCGCGAGGGCGCGCGCGTCGGCCGGGACGCCGCACGTCCCCGCCGCGTCGAACGAGAGAGAGCCGTTCGCGGCGACGGGCGTCGCGGCGCCGAGGCGCGTGTCGAGGACCCGGCACGGCGTGACGGTGTGGAAGGCCGTCGGCGTCTCCTCCCCCTCGAACGCCCCGACGTCGCAGCGGACTCCGGCCGGGCGCGCGGCGCCGCGCGCGTCGACGGCGGAGGCGCAGCCCGCCCAGGCCGCGTCGATCGCCGGGCTTCCGGGCAGGAGGGAGACCGTCTCCACGAGCCCGCCGTGATCGGCGAGCGGGCCGAGGAGCGGCTCGACGACGACGGGCGCGGCGACGCAGTTCTCGTCGTTGCCGTCGCCCAGGTTTCGCTCCGGGTACTCGATCACGTCGCCGCCGTTGGTCATCCGGGGCGACCCGACGTCGCAGTTCTTCCCGATGTTCCAGGGGTTGCCGCCGTTGGCGGCGGTGTTGTGCGCCACGATCGAGGCGCGGAGCGTGACTCTCGAGGCCGGGGCGGCGACGGTGATCCCCCCGCCCGTCCAGCCGGCGTGGTTGTGCGCGACCGTGAGGTGAGAGAGCGTGACGTTCGGGCCGGAGGGGTAGATCGAGAACCCGCCGCCGATCGCATAGCCCGACGGCGCGATGGCCCCTTCGGCGCGGTTCCCGGTGAAGGTGACGTTCGTGACCGTCGCGCTGGTCGGGTGGTAGAGCCAGAGGCCGCCCCCCTGCGTGAAGGCCCGGTTCCCCGCGACGAGCGACCCGGTGAAGGCGAACGCGCCGTCCTGGTGGTAGATCGCGCCGCCGTTGCCGCCGGTCGCGCGGTTCTCGAGGAAGGTCGAGTCGGAGATGACGAGAGCCTGAGGGCTCAGGTACATGACGGAGTGGATCGCGCCGCCGGCCCAGGCGACGTTGTCGCGGAAGGTGCAGCGCTCGATCCGCACCTCCCCGTCCCCCGCGCCGTCGACGTAGAGGGCGCCCCCGGTCGCCCCGAAGCTCGAGACGCGGGCCTGCGTCTCGTTGCCGACGAAGGTCGAGTCTCGAATCGTCAGGCCGTTCGCGGGGCCGGTCCCGTCGCCGCCGAGGTAGCCGATGGCGCCGCCGTTGCCTCCTCGGTTCCGGAGGAAGGTGCTGCCGTCGACCGTCGAGACGCCTCCCTGGATGTAGAGGGCGCCTCCGCCCACGTCGTCGCCCGCCTGGGTGCAGACGTTGTCCTCGAAGCGGACGTTCTCGATCGTGAGGGCCGCGGTCCCCCGTTCGTGGTAGTGGCTCCTCACGGCGGCGCCGAGGTCGGCGACGCGCCCGCGCCGGAGCGTGAGGTTGCGGAGCGCCAGCTGCCGCTGGTAGTCGACGTAGAAGAGGCGGACCGCGTCCTGCCCGTCGAGCGTCACGAGGCCGCCGCCGTCGACCGAGGTGGGCGTCGGGGACGAGATCGTCTTCGTCGCCGTGACCGGGATCGTGACGGCCCCGCCCCCGCACGAGAAGGTCACGGCGCCCCCGCCCGCGAGCGCCGCGGCCAGCGCGGCTTCGGTGCACGACGCCGGCGTGCCGCTCCCGACGACGCCGGCGGCCAGCGCGGGGCCGCCGAAGAGGAGGAACGCGAGATGGAGCGCGCGACGCACCCGGGAACGATCCCTCGGCAGGAGGCCGGCGGCAATCCTCCTCGGGTCTAGAAAGCCCTCGCCGGACGACGAGCGGCGGTGCCTCGCCCCTTCCCGCGCCTCTGCTACCGTCGCGCCATGCCGCCGCTCGTCGCCGCGCAGCGCCTGTCGAAGGCGTTCGGCGCCCGGGACCTCTTCTCCTCCCTCTCGTTCGGGATCGAGCCGGGCGAGCGGATCGGCCTGATCGGCCCGAACGGGGCGGGGAAGTCGACGCTCCTCTCGATCCTCGCCGGGGAGACGACGCCCGACGACGGCGCGGTTGTCTTCCAGGGGGGGGTCTCCGTCGGCCTCGTCCCCCAGATCCCGAGCTTCGCGGAAGGGGCGACCGTCCGCTCGGTCGTCCTCGAGGGGGCGCTCGCACACGTCTCGCATGGCGAGGAGGTCGCCTGGGAGGCGGAGCTGAAGACCGACGAGGCGCTCGCGAAGCTCTCGCTCACGTCGGGGGGCCTCGGCCCCGACAGCCTCGTCGCGACGCTCTCGGGCGGGCAGAGGAAGCGCGTCGCCCTCGCCCGCGAGCTCGTCCGCCAGCCCGACCTCCTCCTCCTCGACGAGCCGACGAACCACCTCGACGTCGAGAGCATCGTCTGGCTCGAGGAGCTGCTTTCGCGCGCGCCGTTCGCCACGGTGACGGTGACGCACGACCGGCTCTTCCTGACGCGCGTGGCGACACGCATCCTCGAGCTCGACCGGAGGAACCCCGGCGGCCTCCTCTCCGTCCCCGGCGGCTTCCCGAAGTGGCTCGAGGCGAAGGAGACGCTCCTCGCCGCGCAGGAGAGCCGGGAGGCGTCTCTCCGCAATGTCCTCCGCCGCGAGACCGAGTGGCTCCGCCGGGGACCGAAGGCGCGGGCGACGAAGCAAAAGGCCCGAATCGAGCGGGCCGAGGCGCTCGGGGAGGAGATCGAGACGCTCGAGGAGCGGAACGTCTCCCGGACCGCGACGCTCGATTTCGCGGGCGCCGGGCGCGCCCCGAAGCGCCTCCTCGTCGCCGAGGGGGTCTCGAAGGCCTACGGCGGGCGGACTCTCTTCGCGGGCCTCGACCTCCTCCTCGGCCCCGGCAGCCGCGTCGGCCTGATCGGACCGAACGGCTGCGGGAAGTCGACGCTCCTGCGCGTCCTCCTCGGGGCCGAGCGCCCCGACGCCGGCAAGGTGACGCGCGCCGACGGCCTCTCTGTCGCCCTCTTCGAGCAAGGGCGCGAGTCGCTCGACCCCGACGCGACGGTGAAGGAGACGATCTGCCCGGAGGGGGACCAGGTCGAGTACCGCGGCCGCTTCCTCCACTTCCGGAGCTGGCTCGACCGATTCCTCTTCTCGCAGGAGCAGGCCGAGATGAAGGTCTCGCGCCTCTCCGGCGGCGAGCAGGCCCGGCTGCTGATGGCGCGCCTGATGCTGCGGCCCGCGCAGCTCCTCGTCCTCGACGAGCCGACGAACGACCTCGACCTCGCGACGTTGAACGTCCTCGAGGAGGCGCTCGCCGAGTTCCCCGGCGCGCTCCTCCTCGTCACGCACGACCGCGCCTTCCTCGACCGCGCCACCGACTCGCTCCTCGCGTTCGATCCCGAGGGAGGCGGCGGCGTCACGACGCTCGCGGGCCTCGACCAGTGGGAGCGGTGGCGGAAGGAGCGGCGCGAGTCGACGGCGAAGGCCTCCCCGAAGCCCGCCCCGGCGGCGCCGCCAAAGCCGGCGAAGCGGCGCCTCGGCTACCTCGAGCAGCGGGAGCTGGACGGGATGGAGGCGCGGATCCTCGAGGCGGAGGAGCGGCTCGCCGCGCGGAAGGCCGAGTGCGAGAGACCGGACGTCGTCTCCGACGGCCCGCGCCTCGTCGCGCTCGCCCGCGAGATCGAGGAGGCGCAGGCCGAGGTCGACCGGCTCTACGCGCGCTGGGCCGAGCTGTCCGCCTGACCGGCCTCCCGGCACCCGCGCCGATCTGCTAGCGTCCCCGCCGGTGCAGGAGCCGCCCCGGTCCGACCCGGCCGTCCGCCCGGCGGGCGGGACGCCGCCGACCCGCCTGCCGGCGCTCCGGCGGGAGGCCCTCGTCACGACTCTCCTCGCGCTCGTCTGGGCCGCGGCCTGGTCGCTCGGGCGGATCCAGGAGTACGCGCCGCACGCGAGCCTCTGGTTCCCGCCGGCCGGCCTCACGTTCGCGGCGCTCGCCGTCCTCGGGCCGCGCGCCGTCCCCGGCGTGGCGGTCGCGGCGATCCTCGTCACGCTCCGGCTCGGCGAGGTCTACGACGTCGACTACGACCTCGAGGCCCTCCTCGTCGCGGGAGCGCTCTTCGCCGCGGCCCACGTCGGCGCCTTCGGCCTCGGGGCGGCGGCGCTCCGGCGCTGGTCCGGAAACAGCGTGCCGCAGGCGGTCACCGCCTTCCTCGTGGTCGCG
>JAKPXO010000459.1 GCA_029567505.1 Acidobacteriota bacterium | reverse complement strand
ACGGGCGGCCCTCTTCGCGCGCGACGACGCCGCCCGCCGCGAGCGGCTCCACGCCCTCGGCCTCGAGCGCGTCCTCGAGCGGGGGAAGACCGCCGAGCCCGACGTCTTCGAGACCCTCACGGAACGGGGCCGTCTCTCGGCCCGCGCGTTCCTCTCCGAGCTCGACCGTCTCGTCGACACCGCCGTCGGCAACCGCGTCACCTCCGAGGCCGCCGCGCGCCTCGTCGTCGACGAGCGGAAGGAGTACGGCTCCGACTTCGTGGAGGCCGTCGCCCGGCGCCGTTTCCTCGAGGCCCTCCGCATCGCCGAGCGCCTCCTGGCCGCCGACGACTTCACCGCGTTCCGCCCCTTCGGCAAGGACGGTCCCGCGGCCCCCGCGAAGAAGGGGCCGAAGGGCGAGGCCGCCTTCTTCCCGCTCCTCGGCCTCCTCGGCGCCGAGCTGCGGCGCATGCTCGCGCTGAAGGCCGCGCTCGCCGAGCCGGGCGCCGACCCCGGCCCGCGCCGCGCCGACTACCGGGCCTTCGTCGACCGTCTCCTCCCGCGCCTCAAGTCGTCCCGCCCGGGTGCGGCGCCGATCCCCCTCGACGGCCACCCCTTTGTCCTCCACAAGGCCTATCTCGCCTCTTTCGACTGGCCGCTCGACGAGCTCGCCGACGCCCTCGCCGGCCTCGCCGATCTCGACCGCGGCGTCAAGACCGGCCTCGGCTCCGGCCCCGAGCTCCTCCAGACCTGGCTCCTCCTCCGCGAAAAGGGGTCAGGTCTACCATCTACACTCTACGGCAAGCCGTAGAGTGTAGATGGTAGACCTGACCCCATCCCTCATCCGTTGACGCGGGTGCCGCGAGGCGCCTATCCTCCCCGAGATTTTCGGCAGTCGGGCGTGAGCTATCCTTGGACCGAATCCCGTGCCCGTCCAGGAACCGAGTTGACGCCCGACCGGCGGTTGGGGCGGCGCAGCGAAATCTGCTGCCACCCAGAAGGCCGGAGGCTATCCGGATTCCGGGCACCGCTCGCGTAACCAGTTTCCTGTGAATAGCTTACCATGAGCGAAACTCTCAGCGGCCGCCTCCTCGTCCTCCTCTCCGACGGCCCGGCCCGCGCCTCCGTCGCCGCCCTCCGAAGGGCTGCCGGGCGCCAGGTCGCGACCACCCTCGACGTCCGCTCCGGCGCCCTGCCTCCCGAGCAGATCGCGGGCGCCGACGCCGTCCTCTTTCAGCGCCTCGGCGTCGCCCTCGTCAACGTCGACCCCCGCGATACCGAGCGCGCCGCCCGCATCCGAGCCGCCGCCGAGGAGAACGCCGCGCGCATCCTCGCTGTCGAGCCCGAGCGGCGCGTCGCGGCCTACGCCGGCGCCCCGCGCCGCCTGGCCTCCGGCCCGGCCGGCAGCCGCTCCGGCGCCCGCCGCAGCGCAATCGCCACCCGCTCCCCGGCCCGCCGCGGCCCGCCCGGCGCCCTCCCTCCCGCAGGCTCCGCGACCACCGCCACCTGGGGCCTCGCGGCCACCCTCGTCCCCGGCTCGAAGTACTCGGGCAAGAAGGTCAAGGTCGCCGTCCTCGACACCGGCTTCGACCTCAAGCACCCCGACTTCCCCTCGCGCTCCGTCACTGCCGTCAGCTTCGTGCCGGGCGCGAAGCCGCAGGACGGCCACGGCCATGGCACCCACTGCATCGGCACCGCCTGCGGGCCGAAGGAGCCCTTCCACCCGCCGCGCTACGGCATCGCCTGGGGCGCCTCCATCCTCGCGGGCAAGGTCCTCGACGACAACGGCGGCGGCGCCGACGGCGGCATCCTCGCCGGCATCGAGTGGGCCCTCGCGCAGGGCGCGCGCGTCATCTCCATGTCCCTCGGCGCCGAGATCACCGTCGACACTCCCTTCAGCGAGGTCTTCGAGGCAGTGGGGCAGCGCGCGCTCGCCGGCGGCGCCCTCATCGTCGCCGCGGCCGGCAACGAGAGCGACCGCCGCCAGGGCTGGTACGCGCCCGTCGGCCACCCCGCCAACTGCCCGTCGATCCTCGCCGTCGGCGCCGTCGACGTGAAGACCCAGCCCGCCAACTTCTCCAACCGCGGCCTCGTCCCGGCCGGCGGCCAGGTCGACCTCGCCGGCCCCGGCGTCGACGTCCTCTCGGCCTTCCCCATGCCGCTCCGCAGCCGCCGCCTCTCCGGCACCAGCATGGCGACCCCGCACGTCGCGGGCCTCGCCGCCCTCTGGGCCGAGGCGAAGCCGAAGGCCACGGCCACCGAGCTCTGGACCCTCCTCACCCAGCACGCCCGGCGCCTCCCCTGGCTCTCCACCGACGTCGGCTCCGGCCTCGTCCAGGCGCCGTAGACTGTAGAGTGTAGACCAGACCCCATTCCGGCGGAGTGTAGACCAGACCCCATTCCGGCGTGGGTAATTCCTAAAGTGCGGCTTTAGAATTCCCAAAGTGAACTACGTCCCGCGCCGTATCGAGCCCGTCCTTCGTCGCGCCGCGCGCGACTTCCCCGCGGTCATCCTCACCGGGCCGAGGCGCTCGGGAAAGACGACCGTGCTCAAGAGGGTCTTCCCGCGGGCGAGCTACGTCCTTCTCGAGGACCCCGATGTCCTTTCGCGGGTCAAGGCCGATCCGCGCGGCTTCCTCGAGGGCCTGAAGCTCCCGGTCGTCCTCGACGAGATCCAGAACGCCCCGGATCTGCTCGGGTACATCCGCACCCTCGTCGACGCCTCCCCCCGCGGCATGGGGAAGTGGCTCCTCACGGGCTCCCAGGAGTCGCCGCTGATACGCGGAGTCAGCGAGTCCCTCGCGGGACGTGCCGCCGTCCTGCAGCTCTGGCCCCTCTCCGTCGAGGAGTCACCGAAGGTCGCTCCCCTTCGCGGAGGCTTCCCGGAAGTCCTCGCCCGGCCCCGCTCGGCGCGCACCTGGTTCAGCTCCTACATCCAGACATTCCTCGAGCGCGACGTCCGGTCCGTCGCGGCCATCCGCGACCTCGGCGCCTTCCGCAGGTTCCTCGGCCTCGTCGCCACGCGGCACGGTCAGATCGTCAACCGCACCGACCTCGCGGCCCCGCTCGGCGTCTCGGTCCCGACGATCACCTCCTGGCTCGACATCCTCGAGCTCACTGGCCAGGTCCTCCTCCTCCCGCCCTACTTCGAGAACTTCGGAAAGCGCCTCGTCAAGAGCCCGAAGCTCTACCTTGCGGACCCGGGTCTGGCCTGCTTCCTCCTCGGCATCGAGAGCGAGAGGCAGCTCGACGCCTCACCCTTCCTGGGGCCGATCTTCGAGGGGCACGTGGCCTCCGAGATCGTCAAGAGCCAGCTCAACCAGGGGAAGCGACGGGAGCTCTACCACTTCCGCGACCAGAAGGGGCTCGAGGTCGATTTCGTCGTGCCGGGCGGGGAAGGGCGCATCACTCTCGTCGAAGCAAAGGCGACGCGCACCGTCAGTCCGGATCTCGCCCGCAGCCTCGTCGCCCTCGGAGCGGCCGCCGGGGGAACGCTTCCGCCTGCCGCCTTCGTCGTTCACCGTGGCGCGGCCGCGGGTGTTCCGTCGGCCGCTCTGCGGCCCGGAGTCAGGTCGGTCCCGCTTCCCGGGCTCCTCGCCGCCCTCCGCTGAACGACTCGCAGACTGTAGAATGTAGACCAGACCCCAACCGGGGAGACCGCGCTCGGACCAGAATTCTGGTCTAAAATAAGGTCATGACGACGCTCCCTCTCTCCGAAGCGAAGACACACCTTGCACGCCTCCTCGCCCGCGTCGAGGAAGTGGGTGAGCAGTTCGTCATCACGCGGTCCGGCCGGCCCGCCGGAGTCCTCATGTCCGTCGACGAGTACGAGGGGCTCCTCGAGACCCTGGAGATCCTGGCGGACGCCGAGCTGGTGAAGAGCGTCCGGCGCGGCCTGGACGACGTCGAGAAGGGTCGCATCGTCGGCCACGAAGAGGTCTGGGGGTGACCTGGGAGGTCGTCTACACGCTCACGGCGAAGGCGGCCATCAGGAAGCTCGATCCGGGAACACGCAACAGGGTGCGCGCCGCCGTCGAGGAGCTCTCGCGGGACCCTCTTCAGGGCAAGCCCCTCTCTTTCACGCTGAAGGGGCTCCGCTCCTGGCGCACCGGAGACTGGCGAATCGTCTACAAAGCCGAGGCCGAGAGGGTCGTCGTCGTCGTCGTGACCGAGGGCCATCGGCGCGACGTCTACGAGCGGGTCCGCCGGCTCCTCTCCTGACACGAATGCCACGGCGGCCCGGCCCCGCGCGAAGGGGAGGCCGCCCTCGAGAAGAAACAAGGGAAAGGCCACACGCTTGAAGAAAGCCCTCGTCACCGGCATCACCGGCCAGGACGGCTCCTACCTCACCGAGCTCCTCCTCGCCAAAGGCTACGAGGTCCACGGCGTCGTCCGCCGTGTCTCCACCTTCAACCGCCAGCGCATCGACGCGCTCCGCGACGGCCCCGAAGGCGGCCGCCTCCACCTCCACTACGGCGACCTCGGCGACTCCTCCTCCCTCAACCGCATCGTCCGCGCCGTCGTCCCCGACGAGATCTACAACCTCGGCGCCCAGAGCCACGTCGCCATCAGCTTCGAGGTCCCCGAGTACACCACCGACATCACCGCCGTCGGCGCCGTTCGCCTCCTCGACGCCATCCGCGACGTCGGCCTCCACCCGCGCTTCTATCAGGCCTCCTCCTCCGAGATGTTCGGGAAGGTCGCCGAGACCCCCCAGCGCGAGACCACTCCCTTCCACCCGCGCAGCCCCTACGGAGCGGCCAAGGTCTACGCGCACTCCATCACCGTCAATTACCGCGAGAGCTACGGCCTCTTCGCGTGCAGCGGCATCCTCTTCAACCACGAGAGCCCCCGCCGCGGCGAGAACTTCGTCACCCGCAAGATCACCCGCGCCGCCTCGCGAATCGCCCACGGTCTCGAAGAGGCCGTCTGG
>JAKPXO010000436.1 GCA_029567505.1 Acidobacteriota bacterium | reverse complement strand
GAGGCCGAGCGCCACCGCGAGGTGGCGGAGAAGGCGACGGCGGAGGCGGAGGAGGCGAGCCGGACGAAGAGCCGTTTCCTCGCGAACGTCTCGCACGAGCTGCGGACCCCGCTGAACGCGATCATCGGCTACTCCGAGATGCTCTCGGAGGAGGCGCAGGAAGAGGGGCGCCAGGCTCTCGGGCGGGACCTCGAGAAGATCCGCTCCGCCGCGCTCCACCAGCTGGAGCTGATCAACTCGGTCCTCGACCTGGCCCGGATCGAGGCCGGGAGGCTGGACCTCGACGTGGAGACCTTCCCGGTCCGACCTCTCGTCGAGGAGACGGTCGCCATCGTCCGGCCGCTCCTGGAGAGGAACCGGAACAGCCTCGTCGTGCGGTTCTCGCCCGAGGCGGCGTTCGTGATGACGTCGGACGCGATGAAGGTGCGGCAGTGCCTCTTCAACCTCCTCTCTAACGCCTGCAAGTTCACGCAGGACGGACGGGTGGAGGTCGACGTGGCGCTCGTCGAGGAGGCGGGGCGCCCCTGGGCCTCCTTCCGCGTCCGTGACGACGGGATCGGGATCACGCCGGAGAAGGCGGCGCGCCTCTTCGAGCCGTTCGCTCAGGCGGACGCGGCGACCGCCCAGAGGTTCGGAGGGAGCGGCCTCGGCCTGTCGATCACGCGCGAGCTCTGCCTCCTGATGGGAGGGCGCGTGACGGTGGAGAGCGTCCCGGACGAGGGCTCGGTCTTCGAGATCCGCCTCCCGGCGGCGCTCCCGCACCCGCCGGCCGCGGCCTAGGGCGCGGCCGAGAGCGAGACGGCGACGCGGACGGTCTCCCCGGCCCGGAGGACGAGGAGCGGCAGCGTCTCCCCCGGCTTCTTCTCCTCGAGAGCGGCGATCAGGTCGTCCGCCGAGCGGATCGGACGCTCGCCGGCCCGGGTGACGACGTCGCCGAGGAGGAGCGAGCCGTCCTCGTCCCGCGTCGTCCCGCGGAGGCCGGCCTCCGCGGCGCCGGTCTCAGGCTCGACGGAGAGGATGAGCGCCCCCTCGACGCCGAGCCGGGCCGCGACGGCGTCGTCGGCGAGCGTGACGCCGAGGCGCGGGCGGATGACGCGGCCGTGCTGGATGAGCTGCGGGACGACCTGGTTCACGGTGTCGACCGGGACCGCGAAGCCGATCCCGGCGCTCGAGCCGGTCGTCGAGGCGATTGCCGTGTTCACGCCGATGAGGCGTCCGGCGCTGTCGAGGAGCGGGCCTCCGGAGTTCCCGGGGTTGATGGCGGCGTCGGTCTGGATGACCCCCTCGATCTGGCGGCCCGTGACCGACTCGATCGACCGGCCGAGGGCGCTGACGATGCCCGTCGAGAGGGACTGGTCGAGGCCGAACGGGTTGCCGATCGCGAAGACCTTCTGCCCGACGAGGAGGTCCCTCGACGTCCCGACCAGGATCGGACGGAGCGTGCGCCCGGTGGGAAAGATCCGGAGGACCGCGAGGTCCCGGTCGGGCGCCCCGCCGACGAAGGAGGCGGGCCAGGTGGAGCCGTCGGCGAGCGTGACTCGGGCCGAGGAGGCTCCCTGGATGACGTGGAAGTTCGTGACGACGTGGCCGTCCGCGTCCCAGACGAAGCCGGAGCCTTCCCCCCGCGGGATCTCGGCGATCCGGAAGAGGCCGGTCCGGCGGCGGGAGAGGGTCGTGATGAAGACGACCGAGGGGCTCGACTGCCGGAAGAGGTCGATGGTCGCCCGCTCGTCGGCCGCGAGGTCTCCGCGCGCCGTCACCGGCCGAGGCTCGGCCTCGGACGTGGCGGAGCGGAGCCTTCTGCACGACGGCGTGGCGACGAGCGCGGCGAGGAGCAGGGGGACGAGGAGACGTCGCCCCGCGGGCATCGGACTGTCGACGTATCGCATCGGGGCCTCGGCGGTCGAGTATAGGAGCGGTCGCGGGCGCCGCCGCCCAGAGTAAGATCGTGTGAGACTGCGGTTTGCGCCCCGAGGAGGGGCAGAGGAGAGCGTCGAGCCGGCCGATGACTGCGGAACCGTCTTCCTCCATTCCCCCCGGCACGCTGGTCGGGCGGTATCGGATCCTCGCTTCGGTCGGAAGCGGGGCGATGGGAGAGGTCTACCGGGCCGAGGACACTTCGCTCGGCCGCATCGTCGCCCTCAAGACCCTCCCGCTCGACCTCGTCGGCACGCCCGATCGCCGGATCCGCTTCGGGAACGAGGGGCGGGTCATGGCCTCCCTGTCGCACCCGAACCTCGTCCAGGTCTTCGACGTGGGCGAGTTCGACGGGGTCCCGTACCTCGTCCAGGAGTTCGTCGAAGGGGAGACGCTCGAAGGGATCCTCCTCGGCGGAGCGGTCCCCGCACCGAAGGCGGCGCGCTGGATCGCCCAGGCCGCCGAGGGGCTCGCCGCCGTCCACGACGCCGGGTTCCTGCACCGCGACATCAAGCCCTCCAACCTCATGGTCGACCGGCAGGGACGGATCCGAGTCCTCGACTTCGGCCTCGCGAAGGTCCAGTCGGTCCCGTCCGACGAGCGGAAGAGCCAGCCCTCGCTGACGACCGACGGCTTCGTCGTCGGGACGGCCCAGTACATGTCGCCCGAGCAGGCGAGCGGGAAGAAGGCGGACGCACGGAGCGACGTCTTCTCCCTCGGCGCCGTCTTCTACGAGCTCCTCGCGGGCAAGGCCCCCTTCGGCGGGGAGACGGCGGTCGACGTCATGTACGCGATCCTCCACCTCCCGGTCCCGCCGATCCCGGGCTTCGAGACCGGAGTCCTCCGCGGGTTCGCCGCGATCGCGGACCGGGCGCTCGCGAAAGAGCCGGACGAGCGCTTCCCCTCCATGCGCGACCTCGCGGCCGAGATCGGCGCCGTGCTCGAGGAGGGGGGCTGGGAGGACGAAGCGGCGCCGAAGCGCCCCTCGACCGGGCGTCTCTCCACGATCCCGCCCCCGGCGCCGCCGTTCGCGAAGCGGCCGGGCGTCCGCCTCGCCGCCGGGATCGGCGCCGCGCTCCTCGCGCTGGTGGCAGCCGGTCTCTACCTGTTCCGCGGACGGGGAGAGGAGGCGCCCGCCGCCGCGCTCTACCGCCCCGTGCAGCTGACGACCTCCACGGGTCTCGACGTCTTCCCGGCGTTCGCGCCCGACGGGCGGACGATCGTCTACGCCTCGGACCGGACCGGCCGGTTCGAGCTCTATCGTCTCCCGCTCGCGCCGGGCGGCCGGGAGATCGCGCTCACGACGGACGGGCGTCAGAACCTCTCGCCCGCCTGGTCGCCCGATGGCGAGACGATCGCGTACCACGCGAAGTCCGTCGGCGGCGTCTGGCTGATTCCCGCGCTCGGAGGCGTGCCGCGCCAGCTGACGACGTTCGGCTCCCGTCCCTCCTTCGCCCCGGACGGATCGGCGCTCGTCCTCGAGTCGGGCTCGATCGTCGACTTCGCCGCGAACTCGCTCGGCGCGCTCCCGCCGTCCGTCCTCTGGATCGCCCCGCTCGACGGTGCGCCCCCGAGGCCACTCACGCGCGTCGGTCGCCCGAGCGGTGGCCACGGCGCCGCCTCGTGGTCGCCGGACGGGAAGCGGATCGCGTTCGCGGCCTACGACCGCACCTCGTCGGAGATCTGGGTCGTCGGAGTGGACGGCGAGGACCTCGTCCAGGTGAGCGAGGGGAACGGGCAGTGCTACGACCCGGTCTGGAGCGCGGACGGCGGGTCGATCACCTACCCGTGCCGGTCGGTCGACTTCGCCGCCGGCCTCTACCGCCGGAGGATCGACCCGGCGACGGGGCGGACGACGGGTGCCCCGGAGGAGGTCGCCACGCTCGGCAGCGCGGGGACCGCGTTCGTCAAGCAGCTGGCGATCTCGCGCGACGGGACGAGGCTCGCGTGGGCGGGGCTCTCGATGGCGAGCAACGTCTGGAAGGTCCCCGTCGACGGCCGGGGAGAGCGGACGGCGAACGAGCAGGCGGTCACGCGGGAGACGGGCCGAAACTCGCGGCCCGCCCTCGCGAGGGACGGGAAGCGGATCGCCCTCAGCCGCTGGCGGACCGGGGCGAACCAGGACGTCTGGATCGTCGACGCCGACGGCGGCAACGCCGTCCAGCGGACGACCGACCCCGGCGACGACGACTACCCGTTCTGGTTCCCGGGAGACGCGCGGCTCGCGTTCATGTCGCAGCGCCGCGGGCACCGGGCGCTCTTCACGCTCGACCTGACGACCGGGCGCGAGGAGCTCCTCGCCGACTTCGGCCCGGGTCACGACGCGATGCGCCTGTCGCCCGACGGGACGAAGGTCGCCTTCCACTCGAACCGGGGCGGGACGACCCTGAACGTCTGGGTCGCGGAGCTTCCCGCGGGGACGCCCCGCCAGGTCACGTTCGACCGGGAGCTCGCCGCGTTCCCGTGCTGGTCGCCCGACGGGCGGACGCTCGCGTTCGAGGCCAAGCGCGAGGGGGACATCCACGTCTTCACCGTTCCGGTGAGCGGCGGGACGCCCGCGCAGCTGACGAGCGGAAGCGGGCAGAGCTGGCCCTATTCGTTCTCGCCCGACGGCTCGAAGGTCGCGTTCGCCGCCCTGCGGGACGGGGTCTGGAACGTCGCGTGGGTCACGCGTGACGGTGGGACGGTCCGGATCGTGACCGCGAACGAGAGGCTGAACAGCTACATCCGCTACCCGGAGTGGTCGCCGACGGGCGAAGCCATCTACTACGAGCTCGCCGAGACGACCGGGAACATCTGGCTCGTCGACACGGCCGCGAAGGACGCGGCCGGGGAGAAGGGCGGAGGCAGGCCGTGAGCGAGACCGTCTTCACGAAGATCATCCGGGGAGAGATCCCGTGTCACCGCGTCTACGAGGACGAACGGGTCTTCGCGTTCCTCGACATCGCGCCGCTCGCGCCGGGGCACGTCCTCGTCGTCCCGAAGGAGCCCGCACCGACGCTCGACGCGCTTTCGGAAGAGTCCGCCGCCGCGATCGGACGCGTCCTGCCGCGCATCGCCCGGGCCGTCGTCGCCGTCACCGGGACCCGCGACTTCAACGTCCTGCAGAACAACGGCGCCGCCGCCCACCAGGCGGTGCCGCACGTTCACTTCCACGTCATCCCGAAGCCCGCTGCGGGCGGCCTCGGGATCGACTGGCCGAGCGGGCGGCTCGATGGGGACGAGGGGCGGCGGATCGCCGCGGAGCTCGCGGCCCGCCTCGCGAATGGCTGAGGCGGCTCGCTAGCGCGCGCGGCCGCGGGCGGCTGCGCCGAGGAGAAACCCCGCGACCGCCTCGGCGAGGACGAGGCCCGGGAGCGCGCTCCGCCAGGCCGCGAACGCGCCGTCGCGATACGCGAGCGCCAGCCACGCCGCCGTGCCGACCCCGACGGCGGCGCCCCGGGCGGCGTCGAGAGGGCGACCGCCGCGGAACGAACGCCCCGCCTGCCCGAGCAGCAGGAGCGCCGTGAGCGCGAGAGCGAGAGGCGGGTACCACCGGAGCTGGAGAGCCCACCGGGGCCACGCCCCGGCGGCGACCTCGCCCGGGGCGAGGGCGGCCGCGAGCGGGAGCGCGAGCCAGAGGAGGAGGAGGCTTCCCTTCGCCGCCGCGGCGAGCGCGCGGCGCAGCCGCCGGAGGGGACGCGGAGGCCGCCGGACCCTCCCGAGCGCGCTCCGGGCGTCGCGCGCGGCCGAGCCCGCCAGCCCCGTCCGCGCGGCGAGGCGCGACGGGTCGATCAGGTCGGCGATCGAGAGGCGGAGGAGGAACAGCGACCAGAAGGCGAGGCGGAGCGGAAGCGCCCGCCCCGCGAGGAGGAGCCCGAGAGAGAGGGCGGAGAGCGCCAGCCCGGTCCCCTCGAGGAGGAGGCGGGCCCGGGCGAGGAGGCGGGATGCGGTCCCCTCGGCGCGGCGCGAGGCGAGGGCGCGATGGGCGATCGAGGAGAACGCGACGAGGAGGAGTGCAGCGCCGCCGATCGCCGGCCCGCGGGAGGCGGGGACGAGGCGGAGGGCGGCGAGGGGGAGGGCGAGGGCGGCCAGGAGGGCCGCCGCGCGGAACGCCCGGACGGCCACGTCCCGCCCGGAGGCCAGAGCGGCCTGGAGAAGGAGGACCGCCGCGGCTCCCGCGAGGAGAGCGGCGAGGGGCCGTGCGGCCGGCGCGATCGGGACGGGGAGCGCCGCGAGGCGGGCGGCGCCGCCGGTCCTCTCCAGGAGGTGGACCCAGAGCCCGAAGAGGCGCGGAAGGAGGTCGGTCCCGGGCGGCACGAGGCGGAGGTTAGACGGAACTGCGGTCGGTCGTGGCCTCGCCCGCGTCATTTGACGCGCCGTCCTCCGGTCTGTACCGTCGGCCGCCCGTCATGGCTTCCTCCAGCTACACAGCCGCCGACATCACCGTCCTCGAGGGGCTCGAGCCCGTCCGGAAGCGTCCGGGCATGTACATCGGGGGCGTCGATTCCCGCGGCCTCCACCACCTCGTCTGGGAGATCGTCGACAACGCCGTCGACGAGGTGATCAACGGCTACGCCTCGCGCATCGAAGTGCGCCTCGGGGCGGACGGACGCGAGGTCGAGGTCTACGACAACGGGCGCGGCATCCCGGTCGACGTCCACCCGCGCTACAAGAAGTCGGCGCTCGAGCTGATCCTGACGACGCTCCACGCGGGCGGGAAGTTCGAGCAGGGGAACTACGTCCACTCCGGCGGCCTCCACGGCGTCGGCTCGTCCGTCGTCTGCGCCCTCTCCTCGGAGATGGTCGTGAACGTCCGCCGCGACGGTCACGAGTGGCGCCAGAGCTACGCGCAGGGCAAGGCCACCTCGAAGGTGACGAAGGTCTCGACCGAAAGGGTGCGCGGGAGCGGGACGACGGTCCGCTTCCGCCCCGACCCGGAGATCTTCGGGAAGCTCGCGTTCGACGCCGACGAGATCCGGGACCGACTCGAGGCGAAGACCTATCTCCACCGCGGCCTGAAGATCGTCTTCGTCGACGAGACGAAGAGGCCGGCCGTCCGCGAGGAGTACGCGCACGACGGCGGCCTCGCCGACTACCTCCTGAAGGTCGTCGCCGAGCGGGCCAAGGCGCCGACCCACGCGAACGGATTCGTCCTCGCGCGGGAGGCCGACCCGCGCCTCGAGCTCGCCCTCCAGTGGACCGAGTCGACCGACGAGCACCTCCGCTCGTGGGTCAACGGCATCCCGACACCCTCCGGCGGGGCGCACGAGAACGGCCTCAAGGCGGGCCTCGTCAAGGCGGTCCGGAACTTTCTCGGGACGCACGAGCTCCTTCCGAAGGGCGTGAACCCCTCGGCCGAGGACATCCGCGAGGGGCTCGTCGCCCTGCTCTCGGTCTACGTCCTCGAGCCGCAGTTCCAGGGGCAGACGAAGGAGCGGCTGAACAACCCGGAGGTCGCCGCGCAGGTCGACGGCGCGGTCCGTCCCGCCGTCGAGAACTGGCTCAACGAGAACCCCTCCGTCGCCGAGCAGATCGTCGGGCGGATCGTCATGGCGACCCGCGCCCGCGAGGCCTCCCGTGCGGCCGCGCAGCAGGTGCAGCGGAAGACGGCGATCTCGCATCGCCTCAACCTCCCCGGGAAGCTCGCCGACTGCTCGTCGACGGACCCGTCCGAGTCGGAGCTCTTCATCGTCGAGGGGGACTCGGCCGGCGGCTCGGCCAAGCAGGGGCGCGACCGGCAGACGCAGGCGATCCTCCCGCTCCGCGGAAAGGTCCTGAACGCCGAGCAGGCGAACTCGGCGAAGGTGGCCGGGAACAAGGAGCTGACCGACATCGTCTCGGCGCTCGGCTGCGGGAGCGGGGCCGACTTCGACCTCGGCAAGCTCCGCTACGGCAAGGTGTTCCTCCTCATGGACGCCGACGCGGACGGGCACCACATCTCGACGCTCCTCCTGACCTTCTTCTGGCGGCACCTGCCGAAGCTCGTCACCGAGGGGCACGTCTACCTCGCCCAGCCACCGCTCTACCGGATCGACGCGGGGAAAGAGACGTACTGGGCTCTCGACGACGCCGAGCGGGACGCGGTCTTCGCGAAACTCCCGAAGAACGTGAAGCCCGAGGTCATGCGGTTCAAGGGGCTCGGCGAGATGATGCCGGAGCAGCTCAAGGCGACGACGCTCGACCCGCGCCGCCGACGGGCGCTCAAGGTGACCGTCCCCGACGTCCTCGAGGCCGAGCGGACCTTCGCCGACCTGATGGGCAAGGACGCCGGCGCCCGCTACAGGTTCATCACCGAGCGGGCGCGGGAAGCCGACGCGCTGGACGTGTGAGCTGAAGGTCGGTGGGGGGGCCGGGGGGCGCGCGAAGCCGAGCCCCTCCGGCGAGCACCGGATAGCCTCGACGTCTGACCGCGGCCTAGAATCGCCCCGCGGCCCGCATGAAAGCCCTCCTCCAGCGCATCCGCGCCGAGATTCCCCTCTCCCTCCGGCAGATCGCCCTCGGGCAAACCGGCCTCCCCGGCGAGCGGACGCCCCCATGACGGAAGCAGGAGGAACGCGGTCGCCGCGGCCCTTC
>JAKPXO010000429.1 GCA_029567505.1 Acidobacteriota bacterium | reverse complement strand
CCCGTACTTCCCCGAACGGTCCCTCACGAGCCACCGCGCCGGCTTCCTCGCGCGGATGCTCCGGCGGGACCCGGTCACCCCCGGCGCCTTCTCGCCCGAAGAGATCGAGGCCTACCGCGAGGCGTTCCTACGGCCCGGCGCGGCGACGGCGGCAATCAACTACTACCGCGCGGCCGTCCGCAGCGGGACGCGCATCCCCGGCCTGCGCCGCTCCCTAGAGGACGTGCCGACCCTCGTCCTCTGGGGCGAGAAGGACCGCTACCTCGGCCCCGAGCTCCTCGACGGCCTGGAAACCCTCGTCCCCGACCTGCGCCTGGTGAGAGTCCCCGACGCCAGCCACTGGCTCCCCGCCGACGCCCCCGGGAAAGTCAACGCCGAGCTTCTGAGGTTCTTCCGGGAGTAGGGGTCAGGTCTACCATCTACACTCTACGGATTCTCGTAGAGTGTAGATGGTAGACCTGACCCTCTCCCGCTACCGGGCGGCGGCGGCGACGGCTTCGGGCGTGAGACCGAGCTTCTCGTAGATGGTCTCGAAGGGGGCGGAGGCGCCGAAGCGGTCGAGGCCGATCACGGTGCCGTCGAGGCCGACGATCGCGCCCCACGAGAGCGTCGCGCCCGCCTCGACGGCGACGCGCGCGCGGCACGAGCGAGGGAGGACGCTCTCGCGCCACGCCTCGTCCTGCGAAAGGAAGAGCTCGATGGAGGGCATCGAGACGACGCGTGCCGGAATCCCGTCGGCCGCGAGGAGCTTCTGCGCGGCGAGGGCGAGGTGGAGCTCGGAGCCGGAGCCGATCAGGATCACGCGGAAGCCGTCCGCGTCCGCGACGACGTAGCCGCCCTTCATCGCCCCCTCGTTCGGCGGGAGGACCGGGAGCCCCTGGCGCGTCAGCGCGAGCGCCGTCGGACCGTGGGTCCGCGAGAGGGCGACGCGCCAGCCGGCGGCGGTCTCGTTCGCGTCGGCGGGGCGGTAGACGACGAGGCCCGGCGTCGCCCGGAGGGAGGCGAGCTGCTCGATCGGCTGATGGGTCGGGCCGTCCTCGCCGAGGCCGATCGAGTCGTGCGTGAAGACGTAGACGACCGGCTGCTCCATGAGTGACGCGAGGCGGATCGACCCCTTCATGTAGTCGGCGAAGACGAGGAACGTCCCGCCGAACGGGCGGAAGCCGTGGAGGGCGAGGCCGTTGAGGATCGCCCCCATCCCGTGCTCGCGGATGCCGAAGCGGAGGTACGAGCCGGCGTACTCCCCCGCCTTCACGTCGACCGCCGCCTTCGCGCGCGTGTTGTTCGACGGCGTCAGGTCGGCCGAGCCGCCGACGAGCGTCGGGATCGCCGGGACGAGCGCCTCGAGGACGGCGCCCGAGGCCTGGCGCGTGGCGAGCTTCTTCTCCGCCCCGAAGGCCGGGAGCTTCGCCTCCCACCCCTCGGGGAGCCTCCCCTCGAGGAAGAGGTCGAGTTCCTTCGCGAGGTCGGGGTGCGCCGCGCGGCACGCCGCGAGGCGCGCGTTCCAGTCGGCTTCCGCCTTCGCGCCCCGCGCGGCCGCGGCGGCGAAGAAGGCGCGGACCTCCTCGGGGACGAGGAACTGCGCGTCCGCCGGCCAGCCGAGCTTCTCCTTCGTCAGCCGGATCTCGTCGGCCCCGAGCGGCTCGCCGTGGGCCTTGGAGGTGTCCTGGCGGTTGGGGCTGCCGAAGCCGATGTGCGTCCGGCAGGCAATGAGCGAGGGCTTGCCGCCCTCGGCCTTCGCGGCCGCGACGGCTGCGGAGACGGCGTCGGGGTCGTGGCCGTCGACGCGCGCGACGTGCCAGCCGTAGGCGGCGAAGCGGGCGGGGACGTCTTCCGAGAAGGAGAGCGACGTCGGGCCGTCGATCGAGATGCCGTTGTCGTCGTGGAGGACGACGAGCCTGCCGAGGCCGAGGTGCGCGGCGAGCGCGCACGCCTCGTGCGAGACCCCTTCCATCAGGTCGCCGTCGCTCGCGATCGCGTACGTGAAGTGGTCGACGATCTCGTGACCTTCGCGGTTGAAGCGGGCCGCGAGCATCCGCTCGGCGAGCGCGAGGCCGACGGCCGTCGAGATGCCCTGTCCGAGCGGTCCGGTCGTCACCTCGACGCCGGGCGTCAGGCCGTGCTCCGGGTGGCCCGGCGTCCGGCTTCCCCACTGGCGGAACGCCTTCAGGTCGTCGAGCGGGAGGTCGTACCCGGAAAGGTGGAGGAGGCCGTAGAGGAGCATCGACCCGTGCCCCGCCGAGAGGACGAACCGGTCGCGGTCGAGCCACGACGGGCTCTTCGGGCTGAACTTCAGGAACTCGGTGAAGAGGACGGTGGCCACGTCGGCCATCCCCATCGGCATCCCGGGGTGCCCGGAATTCGCCTTCTGGACGCCGTCCATCGCGAGCGTCCGGAGGGTGTTCGCCGCGAGGCGGCGGAGGGCGTCGTCGGCCATCGGAATCTCCTTCGCGCCCGGCCCCCGGGGGATTCCTCCGGCGGGCGCGCCCCGAAGTGCGGGGCGGCGGACCGGAAGGGGGCCGAGCCTTCGGCGGATCGTACATGCCCGCGCGGCTCGCGGCCGCCAACGCGCCCGGCGCCGGACGTACCCAGCGGCTCCGACCTCGACCGGCTCGACCTCGCCGCCGCCCGGCCTCCGGGCTACGATCGGGCCGATGGCCGTCCACGCCTCCATCACCCCCTACCTCTCCGCCGGCGACCGCTGCCGCCCCGTCTTCTTCGCCGGACCGTGCGTCATCGAATCGCGCACCCACACGCTGAAGATGGCGAAAGCGATCAAGGGCGTCTTCGAGGCCGCGGGCGTCGCCGACCGGCTCGTCTTCAAGGCGTCGTTCGACAAGGCGAATCGCTCCGCGGGCGACTCCTTCCGCGGCCCAGGGATCGAGAAAGGGCTCGACGTCCTCTCGGCCGTGAAGGAGAGGCTCGACCTGCCGATCCTGACCGACGTCCACGAGGCCGAGCAGTGCGAGCTCGCGGCGGAAGTCGCCGACGTCCTCCAGGTGCCGGCGTTCCTCAGCCGCCAGACGGACCTCCTCGTCGCGGCCGCGCGGACGAAACGCGCCGTGAACGTGAAGAAGGGGCAGTTCCTCGCCCCCGACGACTGCGCGCAGATCGTCGCGAAGGTGCGTGGCGCCGGGAACCCGAACGTCCTCCTCACGGAGCGTGGGTCGACGTTCGGCTATCACAACCTCGTCGTCGACTTCCGCTCCCTCCCGATGATGCGGGCGCTCGGCGCCCCGGTGATCTACGACGCGACGCACTCCCTCCAGCTCCCGGGCGGCCTCGGGAAGGAGACCGGCGGGGCGCGGCAGTACGCGCCGGCGCTCGCGCGCGCCGCAGCGGCCGTCGGCGTCGACGGCTACTTCCTCGAGGTCCACGACAACCCGGCGAACGCGAAGTCCGACCGGGCGACGCAGCTCCCGCTCGCCGACCTTCCGAAATTCCTCTTCGCCCTCCTGAAGTTCGACGCGCTCCGGCGGGAGACGGAGGGCTGAGGCGTGCGCCCCGCCCGGGCAGGCGCCCTCCTCCTGACCGCCGCGCTCCTCGCGCCGGCCGCGTCCGGCGCGGAGGTCCGCCTCCAGTCGGTGGCTTTCCCCGAGGGGAGCCGTGTCGACGTCCCCTTCGCCGGCACCGGCCGCGCCCCCACCGGCGCCACGGTCGAGGCGGAGGTCCGGGCCGAAGGGACCCGGACCCGGATCGCGCTCGCCTGGAAGCGGCTGCCGCCCGCCCTCCTCTTCGGCGGCGACGTGACCGCCTACGTCCTCTGGGGCGTCGCGACGAACGGGACGGTCGAGCACCTCGGCGAGCTCTTCCCCCGCGAGCCGAAGGGAAACGCCGAGTTCGCGACCGGCCGGAAGTCCTTCGCCCTGATGGTCACCGCGGAACCCTACCCGGGCGTCGCACGGCCTTCGGAGCTCGTCGTCTTCACCGGCGAGGCCCCGAAGCCGGAGAAGGCGCGCAGCGAGCCGTTCACGTTCACGCAGTTGTCGGCGGGGGCGATGCCGTCGACCCCTTCCATCGCGACGGCGGAATGGACGAGCAGGGAGCCGCTCGAGCTCCTCCAGGCCCGAGCCGTGCTCGCGAGAGCCCAGCGGCTGAAGGAGGGCGACGCCGACCAGAGCACCGTCCGCGAAGCCCGCTTCGCCCTTGCCGAGGCCGAGAGCGCGGCCCGCGGGGGGCGCGTCTCCGCTCCGCTCGCCGAAGCGCGAAGGGCCACCGCTCTCGCCTCCGAGGCGATTCGCGAGGTCGAACGGCGACGGGCCGCCGAAGAGGCCGCCCGGCTCGAGGCCGAAGCGAGGGCGAAGGAGGCGGCCCGGAAGGCCCGCGCCGAGGACGAGGCCGAGCGCCGCCGCCAGGCGGAAGCGGCCCTGGCCGAGATCGAGGAGCTTCGCCGGCAGGCGGCCTCCGACCTCCAGCAGACGCGACAGGCCTCCGCCGCCCTCGAGCTGGCCCGGGCGCAGCTCGAAGAGGAGCGGTCGCTCCTGCGCGAGCGGCAGACGCTCCTCGAGCGCGAGCGCGAGGAGCTCTCCACGCGTCTGGCCGACGCGCTCGAACGCGTCGCGCCGACGGCGCGGTCGGAGCGCGGTCTCGTCGTGAGCCTCTCCGGCGCCTCGTTCGAGAGCGGGCGGGCGACCCTCACGCCGGCCGCGCGGGTCACGATCGGGAAGCTCGCGGGAATCCTCCTGATGAGCCCCGGCTCGAGCGTCCGCGTCGAGGGTCACACCGATTCCTCCGGCAGCGCCGCCGCGAATCGGAAGCTCTCGTCGGAGCGAGCCCGGAACGTCGCCGACCTCCTCCGCGAGCACGGGATCGACGGCGATCGCATCGCGTTCGAGGGCTTCGGCGCGGACCGCCCCGTCGCGCCGAACGCGACCGCATCGGACCGGGCGCGGAACAGGAGGGTCGAGGTCGTCCTGACCGGGGCGGCGGTCGAAGAGAAGCCCGGAGCGCTCTCCCCCGTGCCGCTTCCGGATGGCCCCGCTCCGCCGGCGGACGAGGTCCCTCCGCCGCTCCGGTGAGGAGACCCCCGGGCCCTCAGCCTCCGGACGCCTGCTTCGCGAGGCGCTCCGCGACCTTCTGCGCCTTCGCGGAGAGCGGGAGCTTCTCGTCCCGGAGGTGCCGGATCGCGAGGATCGGGTGCCAGAGGAGCATCCGGGGGCCGGAGTAGCGCATCACCTGGCGGACCCTCTCCCGCATCCCGGCCTCGTAGCAGTGGACCGGGCACTTCACGCAGGTCGGCTTCTCCTCCGCGAACGGGCACTTCTCGAGGCGTCTCTCCGCGTAGAGCCGGAGCGACTCGCACTCCTCGCAAAGGGCGCCCCGCCGGCCGTGGAGGTTCCGGCAGTAGATCCGGATCATCGCCTGGATCGTCTTCCACTCCCGGGCCACGCGGCGCTCGGCTGCGGTCACGAGGCGGCCTCCGGCTCCCTCCCGGTGGCCGGGGGAACCGCCGCGCGCGGGACCTTCACCGCGAGGGCCGAGAGCGCCGTCAGCACGGCCACGACCCCGAGGATCACGGCGAGACGAGCCCAGGGGCGCCCGGCCTCCATTCTCTGACCCGCAAAGAAGGCCAGGGTCCGCACCCACTCGAGAGCGCCGAGGACGAGGCCAGCCTGAACGACCCGGGCGCTCCACCGCTCCTTCACGAGGAGGAGGAGCGGAAGGGCCAGCGATAGCGCGACCAGGGCGAGGCTCCGCGACCGGTAGAAGTGGGCGGCGAGGACGAGAGCCGAGAGGACGACGGGGAGGGCCCGGAGAACGCTCTTCATCGCTCCACGAGGAGACCACGGCTCACGGCCTCCCGCCATGACGGCGGTCATGCCGGTTCGATCGGGCGCGCCCATCCGGAGACCGGTCACACGGTCAATGGCAGGCTCTCTGCTGCTCTTGGCGTTCAACCAGGTTTACCAGGGAAAGGCCGACCCCGCAATCCGCTCCGCGAGCGCCTCGGGCTCACGGACGCGGGAATCGGGCGGTGACGACGGATTCGGATTTCCGGGTCGCAGAACTTCGACTCGGGCCTTCCATACGGAGCCGTCGGCGCCGTCGACACGCGGCCGTACGTCACGAACCCCGGCTACCTGAGCGTCCCGTCGTCCCACACCTACTACTTCACGGCGCGCGACGCCTTCAGGACCGACGACGTCTGGAGGACCGACCTCTCCCTGAACCTCTCCTTCCGGCCGTTCGGCTCGATCGAGGTCTTCGCCTCGCCGCAGGTCCTGAACGTCTTCAACCAGCAGGCGCAGACGGGCGTCACGACGACGATCGAGACCGCCCAGAACACGACCGGCTACACCGCCTTCAACCCGTTCACGACCGCCCCCGTCCAGGGCGCGAGGAACACCGGCGCGAACTGGAACTACTCCACCGCGTTCGGCTCCCCCGTCAGCCCGGCGAGCTACCAGCTCCCGCTGACCTTCCGCTTCTCGGTCGGCCTCCGCTTCTAGCGTCCCGCCCGGAGCGCCGGCCCACCCGGCGCTCCGGCCTTCCGGAAGAGCCCCGCCCATCGGGCCGGGGCTTTCTTTCTCTCCTGGACCCTTGACAGCACGGAACGCCGTTCCTATACTTAACTGCGTTAAGTTAGGTAACGAGGTTCAGTGAACGATGGGAACCACCGAGCGGCGCGAACGGGAGAAGGAGCGAGTCAGGGGGCGGATCCTCGACGCCGCCCGGGAGCTCTTCGCCCGCGACGGCTACGACGCCGTCACGATGCGAAAGATCGCGGAGGCGGTCGAGTATTCCCCGACGGCGATCTACCTCCACTTCAAGGACAAGGAGAGCCTCGTCCGCGAGCTCTGCATCGCCGACTTCGACTCCCTCGCCCGCTCCTTCCAGAGGATCGCCCGCGAACCGGATCCGCTCGAGCGGCTGCGAAAGGCTGGGCTCGCCTACGCCGACTTCGCGGTCGAGCACCCGAACCACTACCGGCTCATGTTCATGACGCCTCACCCGGAAGGGACGAAGGACGACCCCTCGGCGGCCGGCCGGAAGGGAAACCCCGAAGCCGACGCCTACGCCTTCCTCGTCGCGACGGTGCGCGAGGCGATCGAGAAGGACCTCCTCCGCCCCGACCTGAAGGACCCGAACCTCGTCGCCCAGGCGGCCTGGGCCGGCGTCCACGGCGTCGTCTCGCTCCACCTCGCCAAGGCGCACGACGCCTGGGTCGACTGGCGGCCGCTGAAGAAGACCGTCGCCCTCGTCGTCGACGCGTTCACCCGCGGCGTCGCGAAGGAGGGCTGACCGTGGTCTCGCTCGCCCGGAGGAACCTCCTCCACGACCGGCTCCGCTTCGCCATCACGATCGCCGGCGTCGCCTTCGCCGTCACGCTCGTCTTCGTCCAGGTCGGCCTCTTCCTCGGCCTCCTCGAGAACGCCTCGGTGACGATCGAGCACACGGGGGCCGACCTCTGGGTCACGTCCCGAAACACCCCGAACGTCGACTTCGCCCACACCTTCCCCGAGACCCTCGTCCAGCGGGTCCGCTCCGTCCCGGGAGTCGCGCGGGCCGACAACCTCCTTGTCTGGTTCATGCAGATCAGCCTCCCCACCGGGACGCAGGAGGGGACGCTCGTCTACGCCCTCGAGGACTTCGCCGCCTGGGACCTCCCCTGGAGCGTGAAGGAGGGTCGCCTCGAGGACCTCCCGCGAGGCGACTACCTCTTCCTCGACGACTCCGCGACGCGCCGCTTCGGGCCGTTCGCCGCCGGCGAGTACCGCGAGGTCAACGAGCGCCGCCTGAAGATCATCGGCCGGACCGTCGCCGCCCGCTCGTTCACGACGACGCCGATCTCGTTCGTCGACTACGGCCTCGCGCAGGAGCTCGGATCGCAGACGCTCCGCGGAAAGACGACCTACGTCCTCGTGAAGCTCGCCCCGGGGGCCGACCTCGAGGCCGTCCGGGCGGAGATCCGCCGCCGCCTCCCGTACAACGACGTCTTCACGAAGGCCGAGTGGGCGAAGCGCTCGCGGAGCTACTGGGTCGCGAACACCGGCATCGGCCTGAACATGTATCTCACCGTCTTCCTCGGGGTCCTCGTCGGGGTCGTCGTCGTGGCGCTCACGCTCTACACCTCGACGATGGAGCACCTGAAGGAGTTCGGGACGGTGAAGGCGATCGGCGGGAGCAACCGGGACATCTACCGGATCCTGGCCGAGCAGTCGGTCATCGCCGCCGTCCTCGGCTTCGCGGCGGGCGCCCTCTTCGCCCTCGCGGCGGCGCCCGGTATGGCGAAGGCCGGGCTGCAGCTGATCATCACCCCCGGCTTCGGGGCGGCCGTCCTCGTCGGGACGGTCCTCCTCTGCCTCGCCGCGTCCCTCGTGTCGTTCCGCAAGGTCGCCGCCCTCGACCCGGCGCTCGTCTTCCGCGGCTGAAGCCGCTTCCCCCGTCTCTTCGCGGGCCTCTGCCGGAGGCCCCCGTGCAAGGAGTCTCCGATGACCGTCCTCTCGTCCCGAAACGTCGTCAAGCGGTTCACCGAAGGGAAGCAGACCGTCGAGGTGCTGAAGGGGGTCTCCCTCGAGGCGCGCCGCGGCGAGATCGTCGCCCTCGAGGGCCCCTCGGGCTCCGGGAAGACGACCTTCCTCTCGATCCTCGGCTGCATCCTGACGCCGACGGAAGGGCGCGTCGTCGTCGACGGGCACGAGGTCGACGCGAGCCGCCCCGGCGAGCTCCCGGCGATCCGCCGCCGCTCGATCGGCTTCGTCTTCCAGCAGTTCAACCTCTTCCCCGCCCTCACGGCGCTCGAGAACGTCGAGTACTCGCTGAACGTGAGGGGCCGGAAGGGGCCCGCCGCGCGGAAGGAGGCCGAGCGCGTCCTCGACGCCGTCGGCCTCGCCGACCGGACGTCGTTCCTCCCGCGGGACCTCTCGGGCGGGCAGAAGCAGCGGGTCGCCATCGCGCGGGCCCTCGCCGGGGCGCCGCCCCTCCTCCTCGCAGACGAGCCGACCGCCAACCTCGACTCCGTCGCGGGGAGACAGGTCCTCGAGACGTTCCGCGACCTGGCGAAGCGGGAGGACCGCGCCCTCGTCATCGTCACCCACGACCCGCAGGTCCGAACGATCGCCGACCGAGTCGCCGTCATCCGGGACGGCCTCCTCGCCGCCTGACGCCCCCGGGAGGTCCGAACATGACCACGAAGAAGCTCCTCACGTTCTCCATCCCGGTTGCCGCGTTCCTCTTCGCCGGGATCCTCGCCGCCCGGCACGCGGGCGACGCGCCGCCGCAGGCTCCGGAACGGCCCCTCGCGCTCGCGTCCGCGGCCTCCCGCGTCGTCGCGGAGGGACGCGTCGTGACCTACCCCGGCCGGCAGGTCGTCGTCGGGACCGACTTCGCCGGCACGCTCGAGAGGGTCGCCGTCGAGGAGAAGCAGCGCGTCGAGAGAGGCGCTCAGCTCGCCGTCGTCCGCTCGGACGAGGAGCGGGCCGCCCTCGCCCAGGCGAAGGCGCGCTTCGCGGAGGCCGAGGCGGACGCCCGGCTCGCCCTCGCCGAGGTCGAGCGCGCCAGGCGGCTCTACGCGGGGAAGGTCGGGGCCCGCCAGGCCGTCGACCGCGCCGAGCGGGACCGGGACGCCGCCGCCGCGAGGCGGGAGACGGCCCGGGCCGAGATCGAGCGCCTCGCGGCCCTCGTCGCGAAGGCGCGCGTCCTCTCGCCCATCTCGGGCGTCGTCCTCGAGAAGCACGTCTCCACCGGCGAGACCGTCGAGCGCGGCTCGCGGGTCGCGACGATCGCGGACCTCGACCGGCTCCGGGTCGAGGCGGAGGTCGACGAGGCGGATACCGCCCGTGTCGCGCTCGGCGCGCCCGTCCTCGTGCGGGCCGAGGGGGAGAGCACCACGTGGACGGGGACGGTCGAGGAGATCCCCGACGCGGTCACGGGCCGGAGGATCCGGCCCCAGGACCCGGCCAGGCCGACCGACACGCGCGTCCTCATCGTGAAGGTGGCGCTGGCGAGCCAGGAGGGCCTGAAGCTCGGCCGGCGCGTCGAGGTCGAGATCCGGGGCCGGTAGAGCTCCCGCCGCCGTCCCGCCGGACTGGCGGCCGGCCCACGTGCTTCAGCGCCTCGCGCCGCGAGAGCGGCGAGAGGCGCTCCGCGTTCGCGGCGACGTATCGGGAGACCTCCGTGGGGTCGGCCCGGGCGTACTGCCGGAGCGCCCACCCGATCGCCTTCCGGAGGAAGAACTCCTTCGAGGCGAGCGAGGGCTCGATGCACGCGAAGAGCAGCCCGGGGTCGGTCTCGCCCCGGGAGCCGAGCTGGCAGAGGATCGCCGAGCGGCGCTTCCAGAGGTCGTCGCTCCGAGCCCAGGCGAGCATCGCGCGCCTCGTCGCGCGCGGCTCCTTCGCGAGGAGCTCCCCGAGGAGGTGCGCGGCGATCGGGTCGACGACATCCCACCAGGCACCCGTCACGACCATCTCCTCGCAGACGGGGAGGAAGTCGAGGCCGCGGAACCGGGCGAAACCTCGCCACCGCGCGAGCTCGACCGCCGCGTACCTCTCCTCGCGGAACGCCGCGCCCCGGAAGAGGCCGAGGACCTCGCGGCGGAAAGCGTCCGCGTCGGGGAGCACGAGCCGGGAGAAGAGCTCCCGGCAGGCGGCGCGGAGCGGCACCGCACCGACGCCGTGGAACGGCATCGCCGACTTCATGTACGCCCGGGCGCCGCGCGCCCGCTCCGGGTCGCCGAGCGCGGAGAGCCGGGCGCGGAGCGCGAGGAGGAGGCGGGTGGGACGCGGCACGAAAGGAATTCTCCCCCGGAGCCTCGCCTCGGCGCCGTCCCGTCCCTCCCCTGCGTTCCCGGACGCCCGCCCTTGACATCCGGCCGGCCGCGCCCTAGTGTATTGGTGTTGTGATACACAGAAGCGCCAGGAGCTCCTCGTGACCCCCCGCGGCCTCCACGTCGACCCGCGCGACGCCGTGCCGATCTGGAAGCAGATCGAGGAGGGGATGCGACGGCTCGTCGCCTCGGGCGCGCTCGCGCCCGGCGCGGCGGTCCCGTCCGTCCGCGACCTCGCCCGCGACCTCCAGGTGAACCCCGCCACGGTCGTCCGCGCCTACCAGCGGCTCGTCGAGGCGGGCCTCTTCGCGGTCCGCCGCGGCGAGGGGACGTTCGTCGCCGAGGCCCCGCCGTCCCTCCCGAAGCCGGAGCGGACCCGCGCCCTCGCCGAGGGGGCGCTCCGCTTCGCCTCGACGGCCGTCACCGTCGGCGCCTCGCGCGACGAGGCGGCGCGCGCCCTCGAGGGCGCCTTCGCCCGCCTCGCCCCCCCGAAGGAAGGAGAGAAGAAGTGAGCGCAACCGCCGCGGCCCGCACCGAGCGGCTGACGGTCCGCTACGGCCTTACGACCGCCGTCGACGCGGTCTCCCTCGACGTCCCGAAGGGCTCCGTCTTCGCCCTCCTCGGGCGGAACGGCGCCGGCAAGTCGTCGCTTCTCCGCTGCCTCCTCGGCTGGCAGAAGGCGACGGGCGGCCGCTGCGAGCTTTTCGGCGAGGACCCCTGGAATCGCCGTGCGCGGCTCATGGAGCGGGTCGGCGTCGTCCCCGAGGAGCCGGACGCCCCGCGCGAGATGACGCCCCGCCAGCTCGGCGCTTTCTGCGCCCGACTCTACCCGTCGTGGGACGCGAAAGGGTACGAGGCCCGCCTTTCCCGCTTCGGAGTCCCGCAGGCGACCCCGTTCGTCCGCCTCTCGAAAGGACAGAAGGGGCTGACGCAGCTCTCCCTCGCCCTCGCCTCCTCCCCCGACCTTCTCCTTCTGGACGATCCGACGCTCGGCCTCGACCCGGTCGCGCGGCACGCCTTCTTCGACGAGATCGTCGCCGAGCTGGCGGACCGCGGGACGACCGTCTTCCTGACGACGCACGACCTCGCCGGCGTCGAACGAATCGCCGACCGCGTCGGGATCCTGAAGGACGGCCGCCTCCTCCTTCTCGAGGAGACGGAGGCCCTGAAGTCCCGGTTCCGCACGGTCCGCTACCGGAGCGAGGTGACCGAAGGGCGGACGGACTTCGGGACCGAGCTCGACGAGCTCGAGCCGGTCCGCGTGAAGGTCCGCGGCTGGGGGATCGAGGCCGTCGTCTCGGCCTTCTCCGACGAGCGCTTCGAGCGCTTCGCCGCGAAGGACGGGATCGTCGACGCCGAGGCCGCGCCGCTCTCCCTCGAGGAGCTCTTCCTCGCCGTCGCCGGCGAGGGGAAGGACACCATCCGATGAAACGCTTCGCCGCCGTCGCCCTCCGCGAGGTCGCGGAGCGGCGCTCCGTCCTCGTCGCGGCCGCCGCGGCCGCGATCCTCCCGTTCCTCGTGCCGCTCCTCCCGTCCGTCCCGGGGAGCGACGCCGCGACCGCTCGCGCCCTCACGGCGCTCGTCCTTGCGTGCGCGTTCGGCGCCGGCGGGGCGGTCCTCGTCGGCGCCTCCGTCGTCGGCCGGGAGCTCGCGGAGAAGCGCCTCTCGTTCCACTTCGCCCGGCCGCTCTCCGCTCCCGTGATCTGGGGCGGGAAGGTCGTCGGCGGGCTTGCTCTGGTCCTCCTCGCGGAGCTCTTCGTCTACCTGCCGGCCTCGATCGCCAGCGGCCGCTTCCCGGGGCTCGTCGACCGCTTCGACGCCCCGGCGATGGCGGCGCTCCTCCTCCTCGCCGTCCCGCTCTTCCTCATCGCCTGGATCGCCTCCGTGGCGGTTCGCTCCCGTTCGCCGTGGCTCGTCGTCGACTTCGTCCTGCTTGCTGCGTCGGCGGCCGTCGTCTGGTCGCTCGGGAAGCGACTTCTCCTTCACGGGCAGGCCCCGACTCTCATGGAGACCGCGGTCGGAGCCGTCCTCCTCCTCACGATCCTCGGCGCAGCGACGTTCGTTCAGGTCTGTGCGGGCCGCACCGATGCCCGCCGCGGCCACGGGGCGCAGTCGGTCGTCCTCTGGGGAGGGCTGGGGATCTTCCTCCTCGGGCTCGCCGTATGGGTCGACGGGAAGGTCGATCCCGGCTACGAGACGTTCGTCCACCTGGCGGCGGAGCCGACGGGATCGAGCGGGGAATGGATCCTCCTGACCGGCACGCCGAAGACCGTCGACGACTTCCGGAGAGCGCGCTACCTCGTCGACCTTCGGACGGGACGGAGCGTCCTCCTGCCGCTGTCCTTCCTCCACACGGTCTCCGCGGACGGCTCGCGGGCGACGTGGATCGGCCCGTTCGGACCCTTCGACAAGAGCCCCCGCCGCACGGTCGCCGACCTGCGGTCGGGAGACTCCACGGAGTACCCGATCGGCGGTCTCGGCGACGGCGCGTCCGGCCCGTCGTTCGAGCTCGCCCTCTCGGCCGACGGAAGCCGGCTCGCGTTCCTCTCCGCCGAGGGAGTCTGCGACGTCACCGATCTCGCGACGGGCCGGCTCCTCGCCTCCGCGAGGGTCCCCGGCATCGAGCGCTGGTTCCGCCAGGTGTCCTTCGATTCCCGGGACGTCGTCCGAATCGAGCCGAGGACTCGAATGGCCGAGGAGATGGGCCACGCGCACGAGCTCGCGCCGCTTCCGCCCGCTCCGGCCCTCTTCCTCCTCGACGTCCCGTCCCGGACGCTGAAGCCGGTCGGGACGGCCCTCGCACCCGCTCCGTTCTTCCAGAGAGTCGTCGGTCCGACGACGACGCCGCGAGCATTCGTCCGCCGCGCCGACGACCGCCGGCGACTGCACCTCGTCGACCTCATGAACGGCGCCGCCCTCGCATCCTTTGGAAGCGCCGAGACGAAGGGGGGGCACGTGCAGGGGGGCTCGCTGGCCGACGGACGCCTCTTCGTCAAGGTCGACGACCCCGGTACCGCCTCGCGAATCGTCCTTCTCTCTCCCGACGGGACGACCCTTCGCGAAGTGAACCTCCCGGACGACGCGGGCGGATGGGACGTCGGCCTCGAGGCAGCGCCCGGCGTCCTCCCGATCGCGAGGCCCGAGTGGTTGCGCAAGGAGGAGCCGCACAGCCTCCTCGTGGACCTGAATACCGGCCAGACCCGATCGCTCGGACGGCTCCGTCTCGGCGTCCGTTTCGGCCTGTCCTCCGTCGTCTCTCCGGTCGTCCCCCCACCCGTCGGCTCACCCGCGACGCGGCTGTTCCGCGATGCCGACACCGGCCGCCTCGTCCTCCTCGATCCGCAGACCCAGGAGCGAAAACCGCTGACGCGCGGCCGGCCCTCCGGCAAGTAAGATCGACCCCGTGACCACCCCCGCACGCCGCGAAGCCCGCCGCGTCCTCGAGATCGAGGCCGCGGCGATCCGCTCCCTCGCCGACTCTCTCGACGGCGGCTTCGACACGGCCGTGGCCCTCCTGCACGGGACGACGGGCCGCGTCGTCGTCACCGGAATCGGGAAGAGCGGGATCGTGGGCCAGAAGATCGCCGCGACGCTCGCCTCGACCGGGACGCCCGCGTTCTTCCTCCACCCCGCGGAGGCGATCCACGGCGACCTCGGGATGATCCTCGCGGGGGACGTCGTCCTGGCCCTCTCGCACTCGGGCGAGACGGAGGAGGTCGTGGCGCTCCTGCCGCACGTGAGGCGGCGCGGCGCGAAGCTCGTCGCCCTCACCGGGCGCCGCGCCTCGACGCTCGGCAAGGAGGCCGACGCCGTCGTCGAGGCGGCGATCCGCGAGGAGGCCTGCCCGCTGAACCTCGCGCCGACGGCCTCGACCGCGGCCCAGCTCGCGCTCGGCGATGCCCTCGCGATGGCGCTGTCGGTCGAGAAGGGGTTCCGGCCGGAGGACTTCGCCGCGCTCCATCCCGGCGGCAAGCTCGGCAAGCGCTTCCTCCGGGTCTCCGACCTGATGCACGCCGGAAGCGACGTGCCGCTCGTCCCGCTCGACGCCCCGATGAAGGACGTCGTCTACGAGATGTCGAAGAAGCGGCTCGGGATCACCGGCGTCGTCGACGGCGACGGGCGCCTCGCCGGCGTCGTCTCCGACGGAGACCTGAGGCGCCTCCTCGAGCGTGAGGGGGAGAAGGCGTGGAGCGCCGACGCGGCCTTCGCCATGAACCGCACGCCGAAGACGATCGCGGCGGGGGCGTTCGCCACGGAGGCGCTGCGGCTGATGGAGGAGAAGAAGATCACCTCGCTCTTCATCGTCGACGGCGACGGGCGCCCCGGCGGGATCGTCCACCTCCACGACCTCTGGGGCGTCGAGTCGATTTGAGCCCGGGGCCGGCTGGCGGATAATCGCTCGTCATGCCCGCAGCACCGATCGTCCCCGACGACCTCCGGACGAAGCTCCTCCGGGTCCGCGCCCTCGTCCTCGACGTGGACGGAGTGCTCACTGACGGGACACTCACTTTCGACGAAGACGGCCGGGAGCTGAAGTCGTTCGACGTGAAGGACGGGCTCGGCCTCGTCCTCCTCCGCGACCTGGGGTACCGGATCGGCCTCATCTCGAGCCGCGTCTCGAAGGTCGTCGCCCTTCGCTGCCGCGACCTGAAGATCCCCGAGGAGTGCGTGATGCAGGGGGAGCTCGACAAGGCCTCGGCTTTCGACCGGCTCCTCGGAAAGTGGGGATTCGAAGCGTTCGAGGCGGTGGCCGTCGGGGACGACCTCCCCGACCTCGGGATGATGCGGCGCGCCGGCGTCGGCGCCTGCCCGTCGGACGCCGTCACGATCGTGAAGGACGCCGCCGCCCTCCACCTGACGAAACCGGGAGGGGGCGGCGCCGTGCGCGAGCTCTGCGACCTGATCCTGGAGATCCGGCGTGGCGCGAGGGCCGACAAGCCGCAGGAGGTCAAGCCGCCCCAGGCGTCCTCGGACGGCTCCGTCGTCCCGTTCCCGGGCTCGCGCGGGTGATCCTGAATCGGGGAGGCTCGCCACGAGCCTCCCCGCGGCGCCTTCGGCGCCTCCCCTCCATCGGGCGCCGGAGACGAATCGGGGAGGCTCGCCACGAGCCTCCCCGCGATCAGACCGCCGGCTCGGTCTTCTTCCGCTTCCCGACGATCCAGGCGAGGAAGATCCCCAGGAGGTAGAGCGCGATCATCGGGAGGGCGAAGGCGCACTGCGTCGGGATGTCGGGCGTGGGCGTGATGAGCGCCGCGATCAGGAAGATGACGAGGACCGCGTAGCGGAACTTCTGGAGAAGCCACTTCTCCGTCACGACGCCGATCCGCACGAAGAAGACGATGACGATCGGGGTCTGGAAGACGAGCCCCATCCCGAGGAGGATCTTCGAGAGGATCGAGAGGTAGTCGTCGATCTTCAGGACCGGGGTGAAGTCGGCGCCCATCGTCACGAGGAACTGCGCCACCATCGGGAACGCGACCGCGTACCCGAACCACCCTCCGCCGCAGAAGGAGAGCGCCGCGAAGAAGACGAACGGGACGACCCACCTCTTCTCGTGGCGGTAGAGACCGGGCGCGACGAAAAGCCACACCTGATACAGGATCACCGGGCTCGCGAGGAAGATCCCCGCGATCAGGGCGATGTTCAGGTAGAGCATGAAGGGCTCGGTCAGGTTCGTGTAGGCGAGCTTCGTCCCGGCCGGCAGGACCTCCAGGATCGGCTTCTGCGCGATCCGGAACAGGTCCTGGGCCTTCCACCACGAGAGGAAGAAGCCGGCGGCCACGGCGATCACCGACCAGAGAAGGCGCTTGCGGAGCTCCTCGAGGTGCTCGAGGAACGTCATCCGCGTCAGGTCGTCGGGGGGGGGCATCCGTCACGCGGGCCGGATCGGGTCGGAGCGCTCTTCGCCGGCGCTCGCGACGGTCCCCTCGGCGGGGACGGCCTGCGGGGCGGCGTCCCTCTTCGGCGCCTCGTCCCGGGCCGCCTTCTCCACCTCCTCCTCGATCGAACGCTTGAGGTCGTTCGAGGCCCTCTTGAACTCGCCGAGACCCTTCCCGAGCTGCTTTCCGAGCTCGGGGAGCTTTTTCGGTCCGAGGATCAGGAGGGCCAGAGCGAAGATGAAGATCAGCTCCGGCATTCCGAGGTTGCCCATGGCCGCGGAATCGTCCGCTCAGCCCCGCCCGGAGTCAAGGACGACGTGCCGGCCTGTCGAGGCTCCATGGAAATGTCACGGTGCCAGCTCGATAGAAATGTCCGGGCTGGGGGACCGGAATGGAGCAGGTTGTGGCGTTGAGCGGCAAGGAGCGGGAGCGGCTGGTAGAGCTCGAGCAGGTCAAGCAGGGCAAGC
>JAKPXO010000426.1 GCA_029567505.1 Acidobacteriota bacterium | reverse complement strand
GAACGTGGAATCCAGGTTCAACGGGAGGGGGAGAACCTGGCTCGGCGAGGCTTCTGACGACTTCAGGATCGAGAGCCGTGTCCCGAGCTGCTCCTCGACTCGGAAGCCGAGGTTGAAGAGTGTCCGCACCTTCTCGGGCTCTGCGACCTCCCGGCGGCATCTCGCGTCGTGGCGCCGGGCCGTCTCGCGAACAGCTTCGAGCGCTGACCAGTGCCGGAGCCTCGGAGTCAACCGGGAGAAGAGATCACCGCCCCCGGGCCCGTCGACGAGATCCGTCTGCCACCACGCGAGACGTGGCGGCTGACACAGGCCCTCGCCGGCCCAGGCGATCGTCAGCTGAAGGGCGAGGATCTGGTCGAGATCGCTGTCTGCTAGGCAGCCCGCCATGGTTGGGGGAAGCGTAACCCAGCGAGAGATTCGGGCGACTACGCCAGTCTCGACCGCCAGACGCCTCGGCGCCGCCGCCGACATGCCGCACCGGATCAAGTACCGGAAGCTGACGACGGGGTAGGGCGGGCCCGCGGCTCACTGGAGCGGTGAGATCCTGAGTATGATCCTACCGGAGGCCGCCCCCATGAGCCTGGCCCGAGTCACTGTCACGCTCCCCGAGGAGATCGTCGCCGAGATGGACCGCTCCGCCGCGAACCGGAGCGGGTTCGTCCTCGAGGCCGTCACGCGCGAGCTGGCGCGTCGTCGACGGGCGGCGCTTCGTGCCTCGCTCTCCGCTCCGCATCCCGAGAGCCTCACGATTGCCGAGGCCGGCGTCGGCGAATGGGGCCGCTCGCTTCCGCCCGAAGACGCGGAGGGGCTTCTCGACCCCTCCCGCGGGCGCGGCGTGCGATGGGTCGAGGGAAAGGGCTGGAAGGAGCGCTGAGGATGCGGCTCGAGCGCGGCACCGTCGTCCTCGTCGACCTCGACCCCACCGTCGGCCACGAACAGAAGAGCGTCCGTCCCTGCGTCGTGGTCAGCGACCCGGCCGTCACGAGCGACCAGCGCTACCCGCTCGTCGGCGTCGTCCCGCTCACCGGCACCGAGGGGCGAGGCGCGCTCTACCCTCGCATTCCCGCAGGAACGGGCGGCCTCCGCAAGGAGTCCTGGGCGCTGACCGACCAGCTCCGCTCCGTCGACAAGCGGCGCGTCCGCGCCGCCTACGGCTCGATCGACGCGGCCGCGATGGAGTCGATCGACGAAGGGCTCCGCCTCTTCCTGGGCCTGATTCCGGTAGAGCCCGCGTAATCTCATTCGCTGCGCTCCGCCTCCGTCCCCGCACGGAGACGGCCCCCGGGGAACGCGAATTGCTTGAACCCTGCCGGGAGGAGTCCGCGTGATCGCTTTCGTGACGCTGTTCCTCGGCCTCTTCTACGGGCCGGCCGAGATTGAGCTTTCCGCCGCGCCCGGCGTCGAGAGGATCGAGCTCTACGTCGACGGCGACCTCGTCTCGGAGCTGACGGGGCCGTGGGTCGCGAAGCTCGACCTCGGGCCGGAGATCGTTCCGCGGGAGCTCGTCGCCGTCGCGAAGGACGCCGGGGGCCGCCGGGTCGGTGAGGTCCGCCAGTGGATCAACCGTCCGCGGCCCGGCGCCGAGGCGAGCTTCGTCGTCGAGAAGGAGCCGAGCGGCGCGGGCCGGACGGCGCGTCTCCTCTGGCGGAGCGTGACGCGCTCGAAGGCGAAGTCGATCCGCGTCACCTTCGACGGCCAGCCGCTCGAGGTCCCCGACCCGGCCCGCATCCCGCTTCCGGCCCACTCTCCGGGGACGACGCACATCCTCGTCGCCGACGTCGACTTCGAGGACGGCCTCGCGGCCACCGCCGTCGCGAGCCTCGGAGGCGAGAAGTTCGACGAGGCGCTCGAGGAGCTCACGGCGGTCCCGATCCGTCTCGGCCGCGGCGGGAAGCTTCCGAAGGACAGTCGGCTCGAAGGGTGGTTCCGGGCGGGAGAGAGGCCGCTGAAGGTCGCCGCGGTGGAGGAAGGGCCGTCCGACGTCGTCTTTGTCGTAGCGGGTCGCGCCCTCTACGACCTGCACAAGCTCCTCGACGACGTCACTCACGAGAAGCCGTGGCTTGAGGTGCGCGCGCAGGCCAACTTGCCGGTCGGAACGCGTTTTCGCTTCGTCGAGACGATTCCGCGCGTCGTGCAGGGCCCCACCGAGGTCGCGAGCCTTTTCCTCTCCTCGGAGGACTACTCGGCGAAGGACGACTACTTCTTCTCCGCCATCCGTAAGGTTGTCCCCGAGAATCGGCCCGGGGAGCCCCACGTGGCCGACGCCGTCGCGATCGCCGGACTCTCGGCGGCGGAGAAGAGCCGGCGCCGGGCCGTCGTCCTCCTCCTCGGGAGCGGCGCCACGGAAGGGGGGCCGATAACGGCCGAGCGTGCCCGGCGCTGCCTCTCGAAGCTCGGAGTCCCCCTCTTCGTCTGGGACGTCTCGCGCGCGCCCGCAAAGAGCGAGCAGAGGCCCGGCCCTCGGGCTGAGGCGCAGGCCGACGCGCGCCCCCACTGGCCGGAAGCGGTGCGCGTCTCGGGATTGACGTCGCTCCTTGGCGTCGTTCGGTCTCTCGGGAAGGAGCTCGCGTCCCAGCGCATCGTCTGGATGAAGGGGCGCCTCAATCCGGCGAAGGTCGAGCTGACGGCTGCTGCCGGGAAGGGAGTCTCGCTCGTCCAATGAGAGCCGCTTCGCGATCTCTCGCCGCGCTCCTCGCCGCGCTCGGGCTCCTCGCCGGGCGTCTCGCGGCCGCGGAGCACGTCACGCTGCCGGCGGGTGCACGGCTCCACCCCGAGCCCGACGTGAAGTCGCATTCCCTCGCCCTCCTCGACGCGGAGGCGCTCGTCGAGGTGCTCGAGAGGAAGGACGGCTGGATCCTCGTCCGGTACGACGCGTTCCGCGGCTGGGTGAGGGAGGGTGCGCCGAGATCGCTCGTCGAAGAGCGCGGTGATTCGAGCGCCGCGCCGGGGCGCATGCCGGACATCGGGCATGAGGCGCTCCTCGCGCGCGGACGGGCCCTTCTGCGCGGCGGCGGGCGCGAGCTTCCGATGGACGGACATACCCTTCTCACCGACGTCTCCGACGACACGCTCCTGAAGTGGCTCGTCGCGACGCCGGAGGCGGCGAGGTTCAGCTTCGAGCTGCAGTGGGGGAGGGCCCGGTCCCCGGCTCCGGGATCGGTCGTCTTCCTCTTCGAATCGGCAGAGGCCGAGAAGGAGTTCTCCTCCGTCGCCTGCGGAGCGACGGAGCCGCTTGGCGAGAGGATCGCGTCGCTCGCCCTTTCCGGAAAGGGGCGGGCCTGGGACCGGGCGAGCCTCCTCCACCAGGTCGGGCATCTCCACTCGCGCGACGTACTGGGGGACGGCGTCCCCGCCTGGATCGAGGAAGGGCTCGCCGACGTGTTCGCCAGGGCGGGGATCGGTGTCGAGAGAGTCGAGGGCTGGAGGGCCGTCCACTACCCGAAGCGCTCGCTCCCGTCGCCCCCGGTCGCGACGGTCCCCGAGATTCTCGCGGCTGGACCGGAGATCTTCGGAAGGGACTCCGCGGCCGAGGCGCGGCGCCTGGAGGCGCTCCTCTTCTTCCGCTACCTTGCGGAGGACCGCAAGACGATCCCTCCGTTCAGGGAACTCGTCAGGTCGGGAGGGAAGCTCGATGCCCCGGCGCTCGAGGAGGCTCTTCGACGGAAGATCGGAGCGATCGAGCGGGGCTACCTCTCCGCCCGGCCGGGGATCCGATAGTCGCCCGAGGTCCGCGCGAAGCACGGAGGAGTCCACGTGATCGCTTTCGTGACCTTGTTCCTGGGCCTCGTCTACGGCCCCGTCACCGTGGAGCTCTCCGCCGCGCCGGGCGTCGCACGGATCGAGCTCTACGTTGACGGCGACCTCGTCTCGGAGCTGACGGGGCCGTGGGTCGCGAATATCGACCTCGGGCCGGAGATCGCCCCGCGCGAGCTCGTCGCCGTGGCGAAGGACGCCGAGGGGCGCCGGATCGGAGAGGTCCGCCAGTGGATCAACCGCCCGCGGCCCGGCGCGGAGGCGAGCTTCGTCGTCGAGAGGAGGTCGAGCGGCACGGGCCGCGCGGCGCGCCTTCACTGGCACAGCGTGACCGGCTCCCGGCCGAAGTCGATTCGCGTCTCCTTCGACGGCCAGCCGCTCGAGACCCCCGACCCGAACCGCATCCCGCTTCCGGCCCACTCTCCGGGGACGACGCACATCCTCGTCGCCGACGTGGAGTTCGAGGACGGCCTCGCGGCGACGGCGGTGGCGAGTCTCGGGGGAGAGAAGCTCGACGAGGCGCTCGAGGAGCTGACGGCGGTGGCGGTTCGCCTCGGCCGCGGCGCGCGGCTCCCGAAGGACGGTCGGCTCGAAGGGTGGTTCCGGGCGGGAGAGAAGCCGCTGAAGGTCGCCGCGGTGGAAGAAGGGCCGTCGGAAGTGGTCTTCGTCGTGGCGGGCGAGGCCCTCGACGACCTGCGCCGCCTCATGCCCGAGAGCAGCCTCGATCGCGCCGCGAAGCGCAACGAGATGCCGGACGGCCGCGGCCCCAACGTGGCGAAGGCGGTGGAGTCGCAGGCCGACCTCCCGCGCGGAGCGCGTTACCGCTTTCTCCTGCCGACCCCGCGCATCGCCGAGAACCCGGCTGAGGTCGCCTTTCTCTTCCTGGCCTCGGAGGACTTCACTCCGGCCGACGGCTCGCTCTTCCGGGTCGTCGGCAACATCGGGGGCACCTTCCGGCCCGGGACTCCCCGGGTCGGAGAGGCGGTTGCGGTGGCCGGCCTCTCGGCGGCGGCGAGGAGCCGGCGCCGGGCCGTCGTCCTCCTCCTCGGCAGCGGCGCCGTCGAAGGCGGCTCGATCGCGGCCGAGCACGCCCGGCGCTACCTGACGAGGCTCGGAGTTCCCCTCCACGTCTGGGACGTCTCCCGGCCCTCCGTGGAGGCCGAGCGCGAGCGCGCACCCCTCGCCGAGGGGCTGATCGACGCGCGGCCCCACTGGCCGGAGGCGGTCCGCGCCTCCAGCCGGTCGTCCCTCGTCGCCGCGTTTCGCGCGCTCGAGAAGGAGCTCTCGTCCCAGCGGATCGTCTGGCTGCACGGTCGCCTCAACCCGGCGAGCGTCGAGCTGACGGCGTCGGCGGGGAAGGAGGTCTCGCTCGTCCCGTGAGAGCCGCCTCGCGATCCCTCGCCGTCCTCTTCGCCGCGCTCCTGCTCCTCGCCGCGCGCCCCGCGGCCGCCGAGCACGTCACGCTGCCGGCGGGCGCGCGGCTCCACCTCGAGCCCGATCCGAGCTCTCCCGCCCTCACTATGCTCGACGAGGAAACCCTCGTCGAGGTCCTCGAGAGGAAGGACGACTGGGTCCGCGTCGGGTACGGCGCCTGGCGCGGCTGGGCGCGGGAGGCCGCCCCGGTCTCCCTCCTTTCCGAGAGAGGCGGACCGAACGTGCCGCAGGAGTGGGTCGCCGGGACCCTCCTCGCCCGCGCCCGCTCCCTCCTGCGGGACAACGGCCGCGAGGTGCCGTTCGCGAGGAGGACCCTCGTCACCGACGTGCGGGACGACGCGCTCCTCGCGCGCCTCGAGGAAGCCGTCCTCGCCGCCACGGCCTCGTTCGGAGACCGGTGGAAGCTGCGCGTCCCCGTGAAGCCGGGCTCCTGGGTCTTCCTCTTCGAGTCGGCCGAGGCCGGGAGGAGGCTCGGCGCCGTCGCCTGCGGCCCCGTCGGCCCGGCGGGGTCCCGCGTCGTCTCGCTCGCCCTCGCGGGCGACGGCGAGACGCTGACGCTCGAGAGGCTCCTGCACCAGGTGGGGCACCTCTACGCGCGCGAGCTCCTCGGGGACGGCGTGCCCAACTGGGTCGAGGAGGGGATGGCCGACGCCTTCGTCGAGGGGGGCACGTCCCCGTCGCGCTCTCGCTGGTCGCGGCGGCCGCTCCCGGTCCGCCCCGCTTCGTCCCTTCCGCCGCCGTCCGTCGCGGAGCTAATCCGCGCCGGCCCGGAGCTGTTCGAGAGGGGGCCGGCGGGCGAGGCCCTGCGCGCCGAGACGATCTCGTTCTTCCGATACCTCTCGGACCCCTGGCTCCCGCGCTTTACGCCCTTCCGGGGCCTTCTCCGGAGAGGCAGCGGTGGAAAGCCTCTCGACCAGCCCGCGCTCGAGAAGGCGCTCGGGGAAAGCCTCGCCGGGCTCGAGCGAACCTGGCGGGCGTACCGGGCGCGGGAGGAGTAGGGCCGGGCGTCTCCGCGAGCGGACGCCCGACGCGCGCACCGTTCGTGCATGTGTCCGCCGGGAGGACGAGCAGGGTGATTGCGTTCCTGACCTTCTTCCTCGGCATCGTCACCGGTCCCCATCAGGTCGAGCTCTCGGCGGGCCCGGGCGTCGTACGGATCGAGCTCTACGTCGACGGGAACAAGGCCAGAGACCTGGTCTCTCCCTGGACGACGACGCTGGACCTCGGAAACGAGATCGCTCCGCAGGAGCTCGTCGCGGTCGCCTACGACCGCGACGGAAAGCGGATGGGCGAGGCGAGGCAGTGGATCAACCGGGCCACGTCGGAAGCGGAGGCGGGGTTCGCGCTCGAGCGCGACGGCGCCGGGCGCGTCGTCGCCGCGCGCCTCGTCTGGCACTGCCCGTCGGCCCCGACCCCTACGAGCGTCGTCGTCGCGCTCGACGGGCAGACGATCGAGGCGAAGGACTCCGGCCGCATTCCGATCCCGTCCCGCTTCTCGGGCTCCTCGCACGTCCTCACGGCCGACCTGACGTTCGCCGGCGGCATCACCGCGACGGCGGTGACGGGCTTCGGCGGGACCCGGCTCGACGACACGGGTCGGCAGCTCACCGCGGTACCCGTCCGCCTCGCGGCGGGGTCGCCGCTGCCAAAGAACGAGCAGATGGCCGGCTGGTTCGAGTCGGGAGGAAAGCCGCTCGACGTCGTGGCCGTCGAGGAAGGCCCGCCCGAGGTCGTCTTCGTCCTGGCCGGCCGGGTCCGCAAGGAGTTCGAGCGCCTCGTCTCGGAAGACAACTGGCCGTGGCCCTGGAAGCGGCCGCAACCCATCGGCCTGTCGAAGGAGAGCCGCTTCCGGTTCATGCTCACGACGCCCCACGTGGCCGACGGCTCCCGGGTCGTCACGTTCGCGTTCCCCGTCTCCGAGGAGTGCACCGCGGAAACGGGGAGGTTCCTCCGCCTCGCGAGGGACACGTTCCTCGACGACCTCCCCACGTCTCCGCGCATCGCCGATGCCGTCGCCACATCCGCCCTCACCGCGACCCGGCGCGAACGCCGCAGGGCGGTCGTCCTTCTCCTCGCCGCCGACGCCGCGGAGGCGGGCCACCTCGACGCCGCGCGCGTCTCCCGGTACCTCGAGAGGCTCCGCGTCCCGCTCTACGTCTGGAGGGTCTCGCCCGCGATGCCCCCCGCCGCCCCCGACTGGCCCGGCGTCGTCGACGCCTCGACGGTCGAGAAGCTCGGGCAGGCCTTCCAGGCCCTCCGGGACGACCTCGACTCCCAGCGCATCGTCTGGGTCGAGGGGCGCTTCGTGCCCTCCGCGGTGGCCGTCACCGCGAAGGCGGCGGGCGCCCTGGTGGCCCGGTGAAGCTCCCCTCGTCCTCTTTACACGATCGCTCGTCCGGAGGAGCTGCGTGATTTCGTTCCTGACCCTCTTCCTCGGAATCGCCCTTGGTTCCCACACCGTCGAGCTCTCGGCCGGGCCGGGCGTCGCCCGCGTCGAGCTCTACGTCGACGGGAAGCTGGCCGCGGACCTCGGCCCGCCCTGGGCGGCGCGGCTCGAGCTCGGCAAGGAGATCGCGCCCCGCGAGCTCGTCGCGGTCGCGTACGACGCCCGCGGAAAGCGCCTCGGCGAGGCGAGGCAGTGGATCAACCGCGCCAAGGCGGACGCGGAGGCCGGCTTCGTCCTCGAGCGCGACAAGGCCGGTCGCGTTTCGGCGGCACGCCTCTTCTGGCGCTGCCTCATCAACCCGGAGCCGAAGTCGATCGCCGTCAGCTTCGACGGCGTGCCGCTGGAGGCGAAAGACCCCGCCCGCATTCCGATCCCGTCCCACTCCGCGGGCACGGCCCACGTCCTCATCGCCGACCTCGTTTTCCCGGGCGGCATCGCCGCCACGGCGGTCACGACGTTCGGCGGGCAGACGAAGGACGAGTCGCTGCGGGAGCTCTCCGCCGTCCCGGTCCGCATCCCGCCCGGGGCCCGGCTCCCGAAGCGGGTCGAGGCGATGAACGGGTGGTTCGAGTCGAACGGCGCGGCGCTCTCCGTCGCGGCGGTGGAGGAGGGCCCGGCCGAGGTCGTCTTCGTCGAGGCGGGGCTGATCCGGAAGGACTTCGAGCGCCTCGTCGCCGACGACTTCCACCCCTGGCCCTGGCGGCGCGCGCGGCCGATCGAGCTGCGAAAGGACTCCCGGTTCCAGTTCATCGCCTCGACCCCGTACGTGAGCGACGGCCCGGACGACGTCACGCGCGTTTTCCCGGTCTCGCCGGACTACCTCCCCTGGGACGGCAGCTTCCTGAGGGCCGGGGCGACGCCCTTCTCCGGTCAGTTCCCGACCCTCCCGCGGATCGCCGAGGCCGTCGCCACGGCTGGCCTCTCCGCGACCCGGCGCGAGCGCCGGCGGGCCGTCGTCCTCCTCCTCGGCGCCGAGGCGCGGGAGACGGGCGACCTCGACGCCGCGACCGTCCGCCGGTACCTCGCGCGGCTCCGGGTCCCCTTCTACGTCTGGAGGGTCTCGCTCGAAGCGCCCCCCGCCGCCGCCGACTGGCCCGAGGCCGTCGACGCCTCGACGATCGAGGGCCTCGGCGAAGCGTTCAAGGCCTTGCGCGACGACCTGAAGTCGCAGCGCGTCGTCTGGCTCGAGGGGCGCTTCCTCCCCTCCGCCGTCTCCGTGACGGCGAAGGCGGCGGGCCTCGTGGTGGCCCGTTGACGTCCCTGCTCGCGCTCGCGGCGTTCCTCTTCGCCCCGGGCGTCGTCCTTCTCCCCGGGTCGCGGCTTCACCTCGAGCCCGACGCGAGGTCGCAATCCCTCACCGTCGTCGACGTGTCGATCGAGGTCGCGCCGCTCGAGGAGCGCGACGGCTGGATCCTCGTCACCTACGACGGATACCGGGGCTGGGTCCGGCCGGGTGGGCCCGTGCCGCTCGACGAGGCGCGCGGCGGAGAGCCTCCCCGTCCGCCCGAGGAACGTCCGGACCTCCTCGCCGAGGCCCGCGCGCACCTCGCCGGCGGCGGGCGCGAGATCGCCGTCGAGCGCTGGCGCCTCCTGACCGACGTCTCGGACGAAGCGCTCCTCGCCCGGATCCAGGAGCTCGCGATGAGCGCGCCCGAGCGCTTCCGTGCGTGGTGGAAGCTCCCGATCTCGACGGCCAACTCCGGTCCCGCCATCGTCCTCTTCTCCGACGCCCGCCGCGCGCACGCCGTCGACCCCCTCGCCTGCGGCCGGGTCCGCAGGGGCGTCGTCACGGCGGGCGTCGTCGAGGGCGACCCCGAGGCGACGCTCCGGAGCGTCTTCCACCTGGTGGGCCACCTCTACGTGTCGCTCGCGATCCTCGGCCCGGCGGCGCCTCCCTGGGTGGAAGAGGGCCTGGCGGACTCCTTCGCCGAGCTCGCCCTGCGCGGCCCCGGGATGCAGGAGCCGCTCGGCCCCGCGCCGGCCGGCTCCGCGGCGCCGCCTCTCGCGACGGTCCTGAAGGCGGGGAGAGAGCTCTTCGCGGACGACGAAGCGGGGAAGGCGCTCCGCCACGCCGCCGTCAAGCTCTCGCGCTTCCTCTGGAACAGCGGCAACCTCTTCCGCTACTACGCGTTCCGGAGCCTCCTCGAGGAGGTCGGGAGAGGGACGATCCTCGGCCAGGAGGAGATCGAGAGGGGCCTGCGCACCGACGTCGAGACGCTCGAACGGGGAGTCGAGACCCTCCGCGAGCCTCCGCCGAACAGGCACCGGAACCCCTGGCGCAGCTACTGAGGAGGGAGCGCGACGAGCCGGCGCTCCCGCCTCACTCCAGCTCGCGCACGTCCACCTCCTCGGCCCCGACCGCCTCCACAGCTTGCACGGCCCGTCCCGTCCCAACGTGATGGCAGGGACGCTAACTGTCCGGCTATCCGCGGCATCTTCACCGTTGAACGCGTCTCCCGGCCCGCGGAGCGCGTCCTGAATAGGAGGAGCGAAGAGTGAAACCCGCATCGAGACCTCAGTTCGCGTCGGTCGAGCAGCCGTTCGGCTGCGAGCCGCCGAGGCCCCACTGCCCCATTTGCGGGAAGTCCGTCCTCCGCGTCGACGACGACGGTTTTGCCCACGCCGACCCCTGCTCCCACCTCGCCTTCCTCTTCGTCGGCGAGGTCGGGGAGTTCGAGTACCGCTCCCCAGACTTCGAGAAGAAGGCAACGCGTCGTCGCCTCCACGACCTGGACCTCGTGAAGCTCCGCAGGCTCCTCGAGCGGATAGGCTACGGCAACAAGCTCCTCGCTCTCGAGATCACCCACGGCGGAATGGCGTGCGGCCCGGTCTGGTACACCGACGTCTACGGGTTCGACTACGGAACGGCGGGCGAGGAACCGGGGCTGGCCGGAGCGACGGCAGCCCCGTCCGACGACGCCATTCTCGAGCAGGATGTCGAAGCTCCATGGAAATGTCACGGTGCCAGCTCGATAGAAATGTCCGGGCTGGGGGACCGGAATGGAGCAGGTTGTGGCGTTGAGCGGCAAGGAGCGGGAGCGGCTGGTAGAGCTCGAGCAGGTCAAGCAGGGCAAGC